>NZ_BADK01000930.1 GCF_000333595.1 Azospirillum sp. B506 | reverse complement strand
TCGGAGGGCGGCCTGCGCTATTGCAGCCGCCCTTTGTCGTTCCGGCCCTCCAGCCGGGCCAGCGCACGGTTCAGCAGCCAGGGCGGCAGCATCGCCACGGCCCCCTCCCGAACCGCACGCACCTCTTCGAGGTCGAGGCCGGTCGTGACCGCCAGCTGGTGGTCATCCAGGTCGCGGTCCTCCGCGAGCAGCGTGATCCATCCCGCCAGCGTGCGGGCCTGCGCCAGCTCGGTCCGGTCGTTCAACCACAGAACGGCATTCGGCCGGCCAATCGGTGTTGCGCTCTCAAACGGCATATCGGGATCGAACGACGTCATGGACGCACCTCCCATCAGCTGTTTCTTTCGCACTTGCAGCAAATACAGGAATTGTCGCGACGCTTTTCTCCAGCTTCATTTATGAAGTGCGCGGACATCTTCCAGAGGGTGGTAGGCATTATTCGGCACCCCCAACGATCTTTCCCCTGTCTTTTCGCACCGCGGCATTGCCCGATGTCGCGGACCGGGCGCCTTTCCGGATTTCTTTGAAACTGTCTTCGCCGGCCGGGGGCTAGGGCCGGGGCGAGGCTTCGGCGTATAACCGGTGCCATCGTCCTGTCTCCTCAGTGCATTCCGGAACCGCCGATGCCCGCTTCCCCGCTGCCCTATTCACCGCTGTCCGGGCCGGCCCTCCTCGACCGCATCGACGCGCTGGCGGCGATCAGCGCGGAGGAGGGGCGGCTGTCGCGCCTCTACCTGACGCCGGAACACCGCCGGGCCAATGATCTTGTCGCCGGCTGGATGCGCGCAGCCGGGATGAGCGTGCGCGAGGACGCAGTCGGCAACATCGTCGGCCGCTATGAGGGCGACCGGCCGGGCCTGCCGGTGCTGCTGATCGGCTCGCACCTCGACACCGTGCGCGATGCCGGGCGCTATGACGGCATGCTGGGGGTGCTGACCGGCATCGCCGTGGTCGCCGACCTGAATGCCCGCGGCCGGCGCCTGCCCTTCGCAATCGAGGTGATCGGCTTCGGCGACGAGGAGGGCACGCGCTTCCAATCGACCCTGATCGGCAGCCGCGCCATCGCCGGCACCTTCGATCCGGCGGTGCTGGAGACGCGTGATGCCGCCGGCACGCGGCTGGCAGACGCCATGAGTGACTTCGGGCTGGATCCCGCCGCCTGGGCCACTGCCGCCTATAAAGCGGACGACGTGCTGGCCTATGCCGAGCTGCACATCGAACAGGGGCCGGTGCTGGAGGCTCTCGGCCGCCCGGTCGGCATCGTCACCGCCATCGCCGGCGCCACCCGGCTCGCGGTGACGGTGGAGGGGATGGCCGGCCATGCCGGCACCGTGCCGATGACCCTGCGCCGCGACGCGCTGGCCGCAAGCGCCGAGATGATCCTGGCGGTGGAACAGCTCTGTTCCGGGCAGGAGCGGCTGGTCGGCACCGTCGGCCGGATCGAGGCGTCGCCCGGCGCCACCAACGTCATCGCCGGCAAGGTCCGCTTCACCATCGACCTGCGCGCCGACCGCGACGGGCTGCGGCTGGAGCGGGTCGGCGCTGTCCGTGCCCGGCTGGAGGCGATCGCCGACGCCCGCGGCGTCGCCATCGGCTTCGAGACGCTGCATGAAAGCCCGGCCGTCGCCTGCCACCCGGCGCTGATGGCGCAGTTCGCCGCAGCCGCTGCGGCGGAGGGGCTGGACGCACCGGAGCTGCCGAGCGGCGCCGGCCATGACGCGATGGCGGTGGCGGCGCTGACCGACATCGCCATGCTGTTCGTGCGCTGCGAACGCGGCATCTCGCACAATCCGGCCGAACGCATCACCGCCGCCGACGCCGAGGCCGGCGCCCGCGTGCTCGCCCGCTTCGTCGAAAACTTCCAGCCCGCAAACTCCTGACGGACCGCCTGCCATGACCGACCTGTCCCCCTCCCTCGCCGCCACGCTCGACGAGGCGGTGAATGCCCGCTTCGACGAGGAGGTCCGTTTCCTGGCGGAACTGGTGAAGGTGCCATCCGACAATCCGCCGGGCGACTGCGCCCCCCACGCCGTCCGCGCCGCCGAGCTGCTGGAGGCGATGGGCTTCGCGGTGGAGCGCCACCCGGTGCCGGCCGAGCTGGTGCGGGCCAACGGCATGATCAGCGCCACCAATCTGGTGATCCGCCACCGCTTCGGGGATGGCCCCACGGTGGCGCTGAACGCCCATGGCGACGTGGTGCCGCCGGGCGAGGGCTGGTCGAGCGACCCCTATGGCGCCGAGATCCGCGACGGGGTGATGTATGGCCGCGGTGTCGCGGTGTCGAAGTCGGACTTCGCCACCTATGCCTTCGCGCTGCGGGCGCTGATGGAGTCCAAGGCTGCGCTGAAGGGCACGGTCGAGCTGCATCTGACCTATGACGAGGAGGCCGGCGGCGAGATCGGGCCGAAATGGCTGCTCGACCAGGGCATTTCCAAGCCCGACTACGCGGTGTCGGCCAGCTTCGCCTATTCGGTGGTGACCGGGCACAATGGCTGCCTGCATCTGGAGGTGCAGGTCGACGGCAAGTCCGCCCACGCCGCCCGCCCCGACACCGGCCATGACGCGCTGGAGGCGGCGACCAGCATCCTCACCGCGCTCTATGCCCACCGGCCGGAGCTGGCGGCGCGCCGGTCGGGCGTCACCGGCATCACCCACCCGTCGCTGACGGTCGGGCTGATCCAGGGCGGCATCAACACCAACGTGGTGCCCGACCGCGTCACCTTTCGCCTCGACCGCCGCATGATCCCGGAAGAGAACCCGGCGGAGGTCGAGGCCGAGCTGCGCAGCCTGATCGACGGGGCCGCTGCGGGGCGGGACGGCATCCGCGTCTCCATCCGCCGCATCCTGCTGGCCCGCCCCTTCCGCTCCGTCGGCGATGCGCCGCGTCTGGCGGCGCTGTTCGCCGCCCAGGCGCAGGAGGTGCTGAGCGTGCCGGTCGGCCAGAACGGCATCCCGCTCTACACCGACGCCCGCCATTATTCGGAGGCCGGCATCCCCACCATCCTCTACGGCGCCGGCCCGCGCGACCTGCTGGAAGCCAACGGCCACCGCGCCGACGAGAAGCTGGTGCTGGAAGACCTGCGCAAAGCGACCCAGGTGGTGGCGCGGTCGCTGGCAGAGCTGTTGGCCTAGTCAGGGCACGATCACCCGGCCTTGCGGGCGAGATAACTGCGCAGCGAGGCCGGGACGATCATCTTATGCATCGGCTTGACCACCAGCATGTAGGTCCTGCCGAGCCGGTTCTTCTTCCTGACCATCGTGGTGACCGCCGCCCAATGGCGGTCACGGTCGGGCGGCAGCTTGCGCACCGACAGCCAGACGTCGAGGTGCCGGTCGCGGTCGCACACGACCGCCTCGTCCTCCAGCATCTCGACCAGCGTGAAGATGCCGATCCTGTCGCCCGGGCGATAGGAGCCGGGCGGCCTCGCCGGATCGACGGCGCCGAGCGCGCCGAGATCCTTCAGCCCGATCAGCCGGACGGACTTGTTCCGCAGCCACATCATCCACTCGATCCAGGCCGGGCTGGCGGCCAGCACGCCGATGAGCAGCTCCAGGGCGGACAGCCGAGGATCGGGCACCGGAAAGCGGTAGCAATCATGGAAATCCGCCGTCGACAAGCGCGGATACAGCGCGCAGTCGGCCGGGACCTCGGCAAGCTCGATCCGGTGCATCGGTACGGTCTCCACTGGGCGCGACAATCCCGCCGACGGTCCGCCGATGGCGGGGCTCGTGTCAATACGCCTTCCGCCCCGGATGAGCCGCCCTACCCCACCCGCTCGCCGGACGGCAGGCTTCCAGACGGCAAACCCAGCTCCCATCCCGTCGGTTCCGAACCGGCGGGTTCCATCTGTGCCGCGGCATCCAGGCTGGCCAGATGGCGGTCGATCAGCCGGTCCAGCCGGTCGCGCGCCTCCCAGACCGTCAGGCTGTGGTCGGAGCGGTCGAGATAGACCACCTCGATGCCGGGCAGGCCGGCCACGGCGCTGCCACCCTCGCCCAGATGCAGGTAGAACTCGGCCAGCGTCATGTCGCCGCTGCTGTAGACCACCAGAACCCGCCGGCCTTCCGCCGACAGGCGGCGGAACATGCGCAGCGCATGGCGGGTCAGGCCGGTGCGCAGAAGCAGCTTGCGGAAGAAGCGGCTGGCCAGCCGCTTGGCCAACCCGGTCACCCGCGCCGGCTTGCGGAAGCTGGCGCGCAGCCGGGCCGGCTTCAGCGCCTCCATCAGATACTCCCTGGTGGAGCGGAAGGCGACCGTCCGCATCAGCTCCGACACGGCGATGCCGCCGCCCAGCTCGAACCGGCCGGGATTCAGCACGATCTGGCCGACCACGCGGTCGTCGCCCAGGCCGGCATGCAGGGCGGGGGTGCCGCCGGCGCACAGGCCGATGACGACGACGCGCTCGTGCCCCTGCTCCTCCAGCCAGTTCAGCGCGGCGCGGACATCGCCGATCACCTCCTTGTTGTAGAGCAGATTGTCGGGAAAGCCCGTCCGGTCGGGGCTGTCGCCGATGCCGGCCGCGTCGATCCTGAGCGAGGTGTAGCCGCGCGCGGCCAGCCGCCGCGCCTGCACCACCGTGGCGCGGCCGGACCCGACATGATGGGTGGCGCCGCTGTTGAGGAACAGGATGGCGGGCCGGTTGCCGGCCGGATCGGCCAGGACCGGCGTGCAATAGACACCGAACAGCTCCGGCGCGGTGCCGAAGAAGATCGGCCGTTCGACCGCCGTCGTCATCATCAGCCCGGCGGGACGGTCCGGCGGCGGGGTCGCGCCGGTGGCGACGGGACCGGCGGCGATCCAGCGCAAGACCGGCTCCAGCACCGCGGCGGCCTGGGCGCCCTGGGGCTGCTGGATCAGCTCCATCACGCCGCTGACCCCCATCGGCTCCGCCACCGCACCCATGGCACGCCAGCGGCTCGCCAGTTTCACAGACGCCTTCGCCTCGGGCCGGTCGGCGATCAGGATGCGCGGAGCGGGCAGCACCGGCGCATCGCACGGGTCAAGTCCGCCCAGGGTCAGGGCGGTTTCCGGGGTCAGCGGCATGCCGATCACGTTCAGCCAGGAGGCGCGCTCCGGCGGCTCCGGGTATGCAGACCGGACGCAGCACCA
>NZ_BADK01000931.1 GCF_000333595.1 Azospirillum sp. B506 | reverse complement strand
TATGTGCGCAACCGGCTGACCCGCCGGCTGCTGCGGGTGATCGACGCCATGCGCGCGGTCGCCGCCGGCGATCTCGCGGCCGATGCCACGGTCGGCGGGCGCGACGAGATCGCCGAGATGGCCGGGATCGTTGGCGTCTTCCGCGACAAGAGCGCCGAAATCGCCCGGCTGCAGGAGGAGCAGGATGCGATGAAGCAGGCCGCCGATTCCGAGCGGTCGCGCGCCATCCAGTCGATTGCCGCCAGCATCGAAGCCAGCGTGAAGGAGGCCTCCCGTCACATCGCAACCGCGTCGGCCGCCATGCGCGAGGCGTCGGAGGGGATGTCCGTCACCGCCGAGCAGACCTGCCGCCGGATGACCGACGTGCGGTCCGCGGTGGCCGACACCGCGACCAACGTGCAGACGGTGGCCGCCACCGCCAGCCAGCTCTCGGCCTCCATCGGCGAGATCACCCGGCGGGTCGGCGATTCCAGCCAGATCGCCCGCAGCGCGGTCGACGAGGCGCGCAGCACCAACGCGCTGATGGTGGCGCTGTCCACCGCTGCGCAGAAGATCGGCGACGTGGTCGGCATGATCAACGCCATCGCCGGCCAGACCAACCTGCTGGCGCTGAACGCCACCATCGAGGCGGCCCGCGCGGGTGACGCGGGGAAAGGCTTCGCCGTGGTGGCGGAGGAGGTACGCAGCCTCGCCGGCCAGACCGCCAGGGCGACGGAGGAAATCGCCCAACAGGTCCAGGCGGTGCGGACGACGGCGCAGGGGGCGGTCTCGGCCATCGACGGCATCGGCCGCACCATCAGCCGCATCGACGAGATCACCGCCATGGTCGCCGCCGCGTTGGAAGAGCAGTCCGCCGCCACCGATGAGATCGCGCGCAGCATCGGCCACGCTTCCGACGCGGTGCAGAGCATCGCCGATCCCGTGGTTCCGGTTAACGAACGCGGTGACCGCACCGGCAGCGCCGCTGCCCAAGTGGTCGATGCCACCCGTGCGCTTTCGCAACGGTCCGAAAGCCTGAGCGACGACATCGACCGTCTGCTGGGCGGAATCCGTGTGGCGTGAGTGCTTCGGAGCGGGCAACGCCGGATCAGCCATTTTTCCAATAGGAAAGATGCTGGATCCGGCGTAGCCTCGGAAACATGGTCCGTTGAACAAACATTTTCCTTTTCAAACGCGAACGAACATTCTATGTTCTGAAACGAAAGCGGCCGGCTTCGCGAGGAACCGGCGCGGCGCGGTACGGAGAGGAACCCATGGCAAACGCGATCCCTGCAGGACCGGACGGCCGGCTCGGAGCGACCGATACGGCGGTGACGGATCTGCTGATCGTTGGCGGCGGCGTGAACGGGGCGGGCATCGCCCGCGATGCGGTCGGGCGCGGGATGTCGGTGGTGCTGTGCGAACAGGGCGACCTTGCGGGCGCCACCTCGTCGGCCAGCACCAAGCTGATCCATGGCGGGCTGCGCTATCTCGAATATTATGAATTCCGTCTGGTGCGCGAGGCGCTGCAGGAGCGCGAGGTGCTGCTGCGCGCCGCGCCGCACATCATCTGGCCGCTGCGCTTCGTTCTGCCGCACGACCACAACCAGCGCCCGGCCTGGATGGTGCGCATCGGCCTGTTTCTTTACGATCATCTGGGAAAGCGCAAGCTGCTGCCGGGATCGCACGGCGTCGATCTGACCAGCGCGCCGGCCGGAAAGCCGCTGGCGGGCGGCTTCACCAAGGCGTTCGAGTATTCGGACTGCTGGGTTGAGGACAGCCGGCTGGTCGTGCTGAACGCGATGGACGCGCAGGCCCGCGGGGCGGAAATCCTGACCCGCACCCGTTGCGAGAAGGCCGAACGGAAGGGCGGCCTGTGGGAAGCGACGCTGGTCGACGTGAACAGCGGCGCCACCCGCACCGTCCGCGCCCGCGCCCTGGTCAATGCCGCCGGTCCCTGGGTCCGCGAAATGATCGCCAAGCGCACCGGCGTCACCGTCGACAAGTCGGTGCGGCTGGTCAAGGGCAGCCACATCGTCGTGCCGAAGATGTTCGAAGGCGATCACGCCTACATCTTCCAGAACGACGACCGCCGCATCGTCTTCGCCATCCCGTACGAGCGTGATTTCACCCTGATCGGCACCACCGACCTCGATTATTCGGGCGATCCCGGTGCGGTGGCGATCAGCCAGGAGGAAATCTCCTATCTGTGCCGGGCGGTGTCGCGCTATTTCGCCAAGCCGGTGCGCGAGAGCGACGTGGTGTGGACCTACAGCGGCGTCCGTCCGCTGTTCGACGACGCCAGCGGCAACGCCTCGGCCGTCACCCGCGACTATGTGCTGGAGATGGACGAACCGGCCGGCGACGCGCCGATGCTGTCGATCTTCGGCGGCAAGATCACCACCTTCCGCCGGCTGGCGGAGGAGGCGACGGAGAAGCTGGGCAAGGCGCTGGGCAAGGGCGGCGTCACCTGGACCGCCGACGTGGCGTTGCCCGGGCGCGACATCGCCAACGGCGATTTCGCCGGCTTCCTGGCCGGTTTGAAGCGCAGCGGGCCCTGGCTGCCCGATGCGCTGGCGCTGCGGCTGGCGCGGGCCTACGGCACGCGGGTGGAGCGGCTGCTGGGCGACGCCAAGGGGCCTGGCGATCTGGGCATCGATTTCGGGGGCGGCGTCTATGAAGCCGAACTCGATTATGCCGTGCGGGAGGAGTTCGCCATGACCGGCGACGACTTCCTGTGGCGGCGCTCCAAACTCGGGCTGCACCTGGACGCCAAGATCCGGGAAGCCATCGGCGGCTGGTTCGACCGCCGCCGCGAAGCAACGGCCAACAGGAAAGCCGGCGAAAACGCCGCCGCCTGAATTGGCCGGTCGATGGGAGGAATGCGGTGACACTCACACTGGAAGGCGTGGCGAAGCGCTTCGGCGCCGAGCAGCATCTCCATCCGCTGTCGCTGGAGCTGCAACCGGGCAGCTTCAACGTCCTGCTGGGGCGGACGCTGGCCGGCAAGACGACGCTGATGCGGCTGATGGCAGGGCTGGACGCGCCCAGCGCCGGGCGCGTGCTGGAGAACGGCAAGGACGTCACCGGCACATCGGTGCGCCATCGCGACGTGGCGATGGTCTATCAGCAGTTCATCAATTATCCGGCGATGACGGTCTACGAGAACATCGCCTCGCCGCTGCGCCGTCAGGGCAAGGACAAGGCGGAGATCGACGCCAAGGTTCGGCGCACCGCCGCCATGCTGCGGATCGAGCCCTATCTCGACCGGCTGCCGGCCGAACTGTCGGGCGGCCAGCAGCAGCGCTGCGCCATCGCCCGCGCGCTGGTGAAGGGCGCCGGGCTGCTGCTGCTCGACGAGCCGCTGGTCAATCTGGACTACAAGCTGCGCGAGGAGCTGCGCGCCGAGCTGCGCGAGATTTTCGCGGACGGCAAGACCACCGTCGTCTATGCCACCACCGAACCGCAGGAGGCGCTGATCCTCGGCGGCAACGTCACGGTGCTGCACGAGGGGCGGATGCTGCAGACCGGGGCGACCGGCGACGTGTTCCACACGCCGGCCTCGCTGGAATGCGCGCAGGTGTTCAGCGACCCGCCGATGAATGTGGTGGACGCGATCCTGACCAACGACCGCGTGGCGCTGTCGGACGGCACCGGCCTGCCGCTGTCCGCCCATGACCGCAACCTGCCGGCAGGACCTTGCAAGGTCGGCATCCGTGCCAACCATCTGACGGTGCTGCGGCGGACCGAGCGGCTGGTGCCGGTCAGGGGCAAGGTCGCCCTGTCGGAGATCAGCGGGTCGGAGACCTTCATCCATCTGCGCCACGGCGACACCACGCTGATCGCCCGCGAAGAGGGGGTGCACAGCCATCCGATCGGCAGCGACATCCAGGTCTATGCCGATCCCGACCGCATCTTCGTCTTCTCCGCCGCCGGGCAACTGGTGGCGGCACCCAACTGGCGGCGCGGTGCGCTGCGCAACATCGCCTGAGGGGGGCGGGAGCGATGGCGACCATCCAATTCGACAATCTCGGCCATTCCTACCACCCGCATCCCAGCAAGCCAGAGGACTACGCGCTCCGCCGCCTGTCGCAGGAGTGGGAGGACGGCAAGGCCTATGCGCTGCTCGGCCCGTCGGGCTGCGGCAAGTCCACGCTGCTGAACATCATTTCCGGTCTGCTGGTGCCCAGCGAGGGGCGCGTGCTGTTCGACGGGCTGGACGTGACCCGCTGCACTCCGGAGGAACGCAACATCGCCCAGGTGTTCCAGTTTCCGGTCATCTACGACACCATGACGGTGTACGAGAATCTCGCCTTCCCGCTGCGCAACCGCAAGGTTCCGGCGGCGGATGTCGACCGCCGCGTGCGGCAGGTGGCCGAGGCGCTGGACCTGACCGCCGACCTGAAGAAGCGCGCCCAGCGGCTGACGCCGGACGCCAAGCAGAAGATCTCGATGGGTCGCGGTCTGGTGCGGTCGGACGTGGCGGCCATCCTGTTCGACGAGCCGCTGACCGTCATCGACCCGCACACCAAATGGATCCTGCGCCGCAAGCTGCGCCAGATCCATGAGGAATACCGCCTGACCATGATCTACGTGACCCACGACCAGGTGGAGGCGCTGACCTTCGCCGACAAGGTCGCGGTGATGTACGAGGGCGCCATGGTCCAGCTCGGCACCCCGCAGGAGCTGTTCGAGAACCCGCAGCACACCTTCGTCGGCTATTTCATCGGCAGCCCCGGCATCAACCTGATGCCCTGCACGCTGGGCAACGACCATGCGCTGGTCGACGGCATTGCCATCCCGCTGCCCGACCGCGCGGTTCCAACGGTTGGCGGCAAGTTCGAGCTGGGCATCCGCCCGGAATTCCTGGAGCTGACCCGCAGCGGCAGCGCCGGCGCCATCCCGGTGCAGGTCACCGGCGTCGACGATCTAGGCACCTCCAAGCTGGCGACGGTGCGGCTGAACAGCCACATGCTGAAGGTTCGGCTGAGCGAGGAGCAGGAAGTCCCGGCGCTGGATGCCGCCATCCGGTTCCCCAGCCGGTGGACCAAGCTCTACCGCGACAGCCATCTGGTCGGTTAAGGAGGCACAAGCCATGGATAAGGTCCAGGACAACCGGGCTTGGTTCCTCATCATTCCGGTCTTTCTGATCGTCGCCTTCAGCGCCGTGATCCCGCTGATGACGGTGGTCAATTATTCGGTGCAGGAGATCTTCGGCCCCGGCCAGACCTTCTTCGTCGGCACCGAATGGTTCGAGGCGGTGCTGAAGGACGAGCGGCTGCACGACGCGCTGGTCCGCCAGATCGTCTATTCGTTGGCGGTGCTGGCCATCGAGATCCCCTTGGGCATCCTGATCGCGCTCGGCATGCCCGGCGGTCGCAGCGCTAAGACGTCGCTGACGCTGGTGCTGCTGGCCCTGCCGTTGCTGATCCCGTTCAACGTGGTCGGCACCATCTGGCAGATCTTCGGCCGCGGCGACATCGGCCTCTTGGGCGCCACCTTCCGCGCCATCGGCATCGACTACAACTACACCAGCAATTCGGCCCATGCCTGGGTCACCGTGCTGGTGATGGACGTCTGGCACTGGACCAGCCTGGTGGCGCTGCTCTGCTATGCCGGCCTGCAGTCGATCCCGCCGGCCTTCTATCAGGCGGCCAAGATCGACGGCGCGTCGAAATGGGCGGTGTTCCGCTACATCCAGCTGCCGAAGATGCGCGGCGTCCTGATCATCGCGGTGCTGCTGCGCTTCATGGACAGCTTCATGATCTACACCGAGCCGTTCGTGCTGACCGGCGGCGGCCCCGGCAACTCCACCACCTTCCTCAGCCAGTATCTGACGCAGATGGCGGTGGGGCAGTTCGACATCGGCAAGGCCGCGGCCTTCTCCATCGTCTACTTCCTGATCGTGCTGCTGTTCAGCTTCATCTTCTACACGATCATCACCCGCACCGGCGAGGGAGAGAAGAAATGAGCAAGGCCGCGGTTCTCGCTCCCGGTTCGCTGGCGGCGCCGGCCAACATCCGCCGCTCCTCGGCGCGGGTGTCCAACCGGACCATCGTTCTGATCTGCTACATCGTCTTCCTCATGCTGCCCATCTATTGGATGGTCAACATGTCCTTCAAGACGAACGAGGAGATCCTGTCGGGCCTGACGCTGTATCCGCACAACCCGACGCTGCGCAATTACACCGTCATCTTCACCGATCCCAGCTGGTACAGCGGCTACATCAACTCGATCTATTATGTGACGCTGAACACCATCATCTCGCTGACGGTGGCACTGCCGGCGGCCTACGCCTTCTCGCGCTACCGCTTCATCGGCGACAAGCACGTCTTCTTCTGGCTGCTGACCAACAAGATGGCGCCGCCGGCCGTGTTCCTGCTTCCCTTCTTCCAGCTCTACCAGACGGTCGGGCTGTTCGACACGCACATCGCGGTGGCGCTGGCCCACTGCCTGTTCAACGTGCCGCTGGCGGTCTGGATCCTGGAAGGCTTCATGTCCGGCGTGCCGCGCGAGATCGACGAGATGGCCTACATCGACGGCTACAGCTTCCCGCGCTTCTTCGGCACGGTGTTCCTGCCGATGATCCGGGCCGGCGTCGGCGTCACCGCCTTCTTCTGCTTCATGTTCAGCTGGGTCGAGCTTCTGCTGGCCCGCACGCTGACCTCGGTCGATGCCAAGCCGATCGCCGCCACCATGACCCGCACCGTCAGCGCGTCGGGCATGGACTGGGGCCTGCTGGCCGCCGCCGGCGTGCTGACCATCCTGCCGGGCGCGCTGGTGATCTGGTTCGTCCGCAACTACATCGCCAAGGGCTTCGCCCTGGGCCGGGTCTGAGGGAGGCCCCGCGTCATGGATATGGACTGGATGGCGTGGACCGCGCCGACCGCGATCTTCTTCCTGTGCATCGCCCTGATGCTGGCCGGCATGACGGTCTGGGAGGTGGTGTCGCCGACGGTGGAGGCAAAGGGCTTCCTGCCGATGCGCACCACCCGCGGCGACCGTCTGTTCATCGGCCTGCTGGGCAGCGCCTTCATCCATCTGGGCTGGCTCGCCGCGACCGACGTGTCGCTGTGGGGCGCCTTTGCGGTCTCGCTGCTGTGGATCGCCCTGGTCATCCGGTTCGGGTGATCCGCTTCCGCTGAGGAGAGGAGTTACACAGGGTTTTCAAGGGATCCGTTCCCCGCGGGGCTGCGGGGATGACGGGAAGAACGGCGGTCTCCGCCGGTCGCTCAACAATGAAACGTCAATCAGACACCAAGTCGACAAGTGGGAGGAAACATGCTTCAGCAACAAACTCTGCGCAGCCGCCTGACCGGGGCCGTGATGGCCGGCGGCATCGGTGTTCTGCTGGCGATGGGCTCCGCCGCCCCGTCTGCCGCCATGACGCCGGACCAGGAAGCCGTCGCCAAGCGCATCATCGAGGAACTCCAGCCCTCCACGCTGTCCAAGGACGAGCAGATGAAGGAGCTGGAGTGGTTCGTGAAGGCGGCCGAACCCTACAAGGGCATGGAGATCAACGTCGTTTCCGAAACGCTGACGACGCACGAGTTCGAATCGAAGACGCTGGCCAAGCTCTTCAGCGAGCTGACCGGGATCAAGCTGAAGCATGACCTGATCCAGGAAGGCGACGTCATCGAGAAGCTGCAGACGCAGATGCAATCGGGCCGCAACGTCTATGACGCCTATGTCAACGACAGCGACCTGATCGGCACCCACTTCCGTTACGGCCAGGCCATCCCGCTGTCCGATTTCATGGGCGGCGAAGGCAAGGACGTCACGCTGCCGACGCTGGACGTGAAGGACTTCATCGGCACCAGCTTCACCACCGGTCCGGACGGCAAGCTCTACCAGCTGCCCGACCAGCAGTTCGCCAACCTCTACTGGTTCCGCGCCGACTGGTTCGCCCGTCCCGACCTGAAGGAGAAGTTCAAGGCCAAGTACGGCTACGACCTCGGTGTCCCGCTCGACTGGTCGGCCTATGAGGACATCGCAGAGTTCTTCACCAACGACGTGAAGGAAATCGATGGCGTCCGCGTCTACGGCCACATGGATTACGGCAAGAAGGACCCGTCGCTCGGCTGGCGCTTCACCGACGCCTGGCTGTCGATGGCCGGCGCCGGCGACAAGGGCCTGCCGAACGGCAAGCCGGTCGACGAGTGGGGCATCCGCGTCGAGGGCTGCCGCCCGGCCGGCGCCTCGGTCGCCCGCGGCGGCGACACCAACGGTCCGGCCGCCGTCTATTCTCTGAACAAGTACATCGACTGGCTGAAGAAGTACGCTCCGCCGGAGGCCGCCGGCATGACCTTCTCCGAAGCCGGCCCGGTGCCGGCCCAGGGTGCGGTCGCCCAGCAGATCTTCTGGTACACCGCCTTCACCGCGGACATGACCAAGCCGGGCCTGCCGGTGGTCAACGCCGATGGCACGCCGAAGTGGCGCATGGCCCCCTCGCCGCACGGCCCGTACTGGGAGCAGGGCATGAAGCTCGGCTACCAGGATGTGGGATCCTGGACGCTGCTGAAGTCCACCCCGTCGGAGCGTCGCAAGGCCGCGTGGCTCTATGCCCAGTTCACCGTGTCGAAGACCGCGTCGCTGAAGAAGACGCTGGTCGGCCTGACGCCGATCCGCGAAAGCGACATCAAGTCGGAGCCGATGACCCAGGTGGCGCCGAAGCTTGGCGGTCTGGTCGAGTTCTACCGCAGCCCGGCCCGCGTCGCCTGGACGCCGACCGGCACCAACGTGCCGGACTATCCGAAGCTCGCCCCGCTGTGGTGGCAGAACATCGCCGAAGCCGTGACGGGTGAGCGCACCCCGCAGCAGGCGATGGACAATCTGGCCGAGCAGATGGAGCAGGTGCTGGCCCGCATGGAGCGCGCCAACATCGGTGGCGACTGCGCACCGAAGCTGAACCCGAAGAAGGATCCGAAGGAGTGGTTCGCCGCCCCCGGCGCCCCGAAGGCCAAGCTCGACAACGAGAAGCCCAAGGGCCAGACCATCGCCTATGACGACCTGCTGAAGGCCTGGAAGGAAGGCCGCGCCCAGTAACGGGCCGGCGGAACGGTTCTCCTCCCGGCACTTCGTCCTGGTTGGGCCGGGGGTAAACTGCGGGGCGGCGGCATGCCGTCGCCCCATTTTTATCTATCTGAAGATCCCCTCTTCCGTATCGGGAGAAGGAGAGACACGCCAAAATCGGAACAATGGGAAACAGAGCATGACCAAGGCCGGCCACATCCTCGCCATCGACCAGGGCACCACCTCTTCGCGGGCGATCCTGTTCGACGGCCGGGGGACGCCGCTGGCCGAAGCGCGGCGCGAGTTCCCCCAGCATTATCCCGGCGACGGCTGGGTCGAGCATGATCCGGCCGACATCCTGCGCGACGTCCGCACCGTGGCGCGCGAAGCGGTGGAGAAGTCCGGGGTCGCAGTCTCCGCCATCGCCGCCATCGGCATCACCAACCAGCGCGAGACCGCGGTGGTGTGGGACCGCGCCACCGGCGAGCCGATCCACCGCGCCATCGTCTGGCAGGACCGCCGCACCGCAGCACTCTGCCATGATCTGGTCGCCGCCGGCCATGCCGAGCTGGTGCGCTCCAAGACCGGCCTGCTGATCGACGCCTATTTCTCCGCCACCAAGATCGCCTGGATCCTCGACCATGTGCCGGGCGCCCGGGCGCGGGCCGAACGGGGCGAGCTGTGCTTCGGCACCATCGACAGTTTCCTGATCTATCACCTGACCGGGCGGCAGGTGCATGCGACCGATGCAACCAACGCCTCGCGCACCATGCTGTTCGACATCCATGCCCAGGATTGGGATGACGAGCTGCTGGCGCTGTTCCGCGTGCCGCGCGCCATGCTGCCGCGGGTGCTCGACAGCTCCGACGATTTCGGCGCCACCGAGCCGGAGCTGCTCGGCCGTCCGATCCCCATCGCCGGCGTTGCGGGCGACCAGCAGGCGGCGGCCTTCGGGCAGGCCTGCCTGACGCCGGGCATGGCGAAATCGACCTACGGCACCGGTTGCTTCGCGCTGATCAACACCGGGGAGACGCCGGTGGTGTCGAAGAACCGGCTGCTGACCACCGTCGCCTACCGGCTGAACGGCAAGACCGCTTACGCGCAGGAAGGCTCGATCTTCGTGGCGGGTGCGGCCATCAAATGGCTGCGCGACGGCATCGGCATCATCACCCATGCCAGCCAGACCGACGACATGGCAACCCGCGTTCCCGACAGCCACGGCGTCTATTTCGTCCCGGCCTTCGTGGGCTTGGGCGCTCCGCACTGGGATTCGGATGCCCGCGCCGCCATCTTCGGCATGACGCTGGACGTCGGCCCGGCCCACATCGCCCGTGCGGCATTGGAAGCGGTCGCCTACCAGACCCGTGACCTGATGGAGGCGATGGCCGGCGACTGGGGCGGCACCATCAACGCGCTGCGCATCGATGGCGGCATGGCCGCCAACGACTGGCTCTGCCAGTTCCTCGCCGATCTGCTGAACATGCCGGTCGAACGGCCGAAGGTGATCGAGACGACGGCACTGGGCACCGCCTGCCTTGCGGCACTGAAGGTCGGCGTGTTCGACAGGCTGGAGGCGGTGTCCGACGCCTGGCGCAGCGAACGCCGGTTCGAGCCGCGCATGGAACAGGGCAAGCGCGACCGCCTCTATGGCGGCTGGCGCGACGCGGTGGCACGGGTGCGGTCGGAGCGATAAGGGGCACCCGATGGCGTGATTCTGCTGAGTTTCCGGCGCAGATGGGAAAGTCGCCTCTGCCGTCTGCCGGTACTCTGATTTCGGTTGCGCGCTCCTCCCTCGGGTGCGTCGTCCTCGCCGGTTCAGCGGGGACACTGGGCCGGACGGGTCATGCCGTCCGGCCCGCTTCTTTTCCGATCACACCCCGTCGCGGTCGGCCAGCATGTGGCGGATTTCGCTTTTCAGCAGCTTGCCGGTGGCGGTGTGGGGCAGGCTGTCGACGAAGTGGACATCGTCGGGAATGCACCATTTCGCCACCTTGCCCTCGAAGACCGCCAGCAGCTCCTCGCGGGTGATGGCGGAGCCGGGCTTGCGGACGACGACCAGCACCGGGCGCTCGCCCCATTTCTCGTCGGCGACGGCGACGGCGGCGGCCTCCTGGACGCCGGGATGTCCGACGGCGATGTTCTCCAGGTCGATGGAGCTGATCCACTCACCGCCCGATTTGATGACGTCCTTGGTGCGGTCGACGATCTGGACGAAGCCGTCGGCGTCCATCGTCACCACGTCGCCGGTCTCGAACCAGCCCGGCACCGTCTGGTGGGCAGGGCTTTCCAGCACGCCGAAATAGCCGGAGCAGACGGTCGGGCCACGGACCAGAAGCCGGCCGAAGCTGGTTCCGTCCCGCGGAACGTCGGTGCCGGAGCCGTCAACCACACGGAACTGAACGCCACAGATCGGCCGTCCCTGCCGCGAGGCCAGCTCCAGCGCCGCGTCGGCATCCATGCCGCGATGCTTGCCCTTCGGTGTGTTGGCGAGTCCGAGCGGGCTGGTCTCCGTCATGCCCCAGGCATGCAGGACCTCGACCCCCATCTCCTGGAAGCGCTGGATCATCACCGGTGGGCAGGCGGAGCCGCCGATGGCGATGCGGCGCATGGTGGTGAGTTTCTTGCCATTGGCATCCAGCCAGTTCAGCAGCGCCAGCCAGACGGTCGGGACGCCGGCGCTGTTGGTGACCTTCTCGGCCTCGAACAGCTCATACAGGCTGGCACCGTCCAGCTTGCCGCCGGGGAAGACCAGCTTGGCGCCGACCATCGGTGCCGCATAGGGCACGCCCCAGGCATTGACGTGGAACATCGGTACCACCGGCAGCACCACGTCCGACGCCGACAGGCCGAACACATCCGGCAGGCAGGCGGCGATGGCATGCAGGTAGGACGAGCGGTGGCTGTACAGCACGCCCTTCGGGTTGCCGGTGGTGCCCGAGGTGTAGCACATGCCGCAGGC
>NZ_BADK01000932.1 GCF_000333595.1 Azospirillum sp. B506 | reverse complement strand
GTTCAGACCCACGGCATAGACTGGACAAGAATTTCGTCTTGGCCGATGAAAGCCGTGGTATATCAGCGTATTCGGGCTGTGTGGATTTGCCATAGCGCTGAAAAATGAGAGCTCGCATCGTTTTTCCTCGGGAAACAGGTAGGTGTGGACAGAGTACGAGGCCCATCGACTCTGGAAGTTTTTGCGTTGCACTTGAGGAAAGCTACGGATCAGGCGGAAAGGAATGTCTTCGCTTCCATCAAGAAGGCATCGTGATGCTGGAAGATGCCGCCATGGCCTGCGTCCGGGTACAGAACAAGTCTGGCGCCCGGAATGCGGTGCCCCATAATGGTCGAGTTCTCGCTCGGCACCATGATGTCGTTATCACCATTGGCGATGAGAACCGGTTGCCGAATTGTTTCGAGCGGCTGCGAAGGCTGGAGACCCCAGGCCTTGATGGCCTTCAACTGACGCAGCATCGGGGCAAGCCCCACAGGCCTGTCGCGATCGGTCTTCCGCTCCTTCAGACGCGCGATGAACGCGTTGGCGGCGCGACGTCCATCCGCGCTGGATGTGAAAAACAGAAAAGTCTTGGGATCGCGGAAGGTCAAAAGCCCTTTCGCGATGAGCGGCCAGGACACCGGACCGACCTGCGTGATGCCGGGACCACCCGCCGGACCCGTCCCGGCAAGGATGACGCGTCGCACAAGGTCGGGCGCATCGAACAGGATTTGCTGGCTGACGAACCCTCCCAGCGAGAAGCCGATCAGGTCGACCTGATCGAGCCCGAGCGCGCGAACGACCGCGATGACGTCGAGGGACATATCCTTGATGGATAGCGGCGCCTTACCGCCCGACGAACCGATTCCTCGATAATCGAGCGCGAACACCGGACGGTCCGACGCCAGTCCCTCGATCAGGCGCGGGTCGAAATTGTCGAGATTGGCCGCCCAGTGATTGAGCAACACCACCGGAACGCCTGAATGCGGCCCAAGCCGGCGATAAGCGAACCGCGTACCGACCGCCTCGACATGCTTGGTGGGCGCGGTCTTCCAGTCTGTCTTGAGAATGCCGCCGCTCATGGTGGGATCCTTGGAAGCCGTTCGGATGGGCGGCGCCCCCGGATGAAGCGCCGCCCGATTCCCGTCAATCGGCGAGTGTCGGGTAGTCGGTGTAACCCCTGGCCCCGCCGCCATAGAGGGTCGCTGGATCGAGGGGATTGACCGGCGCGCCGGTCTTCAGCCGCTCGACAAGGTCGGGGTTGGCGATGAATGGCCGGCCGAAGGCGAACAGGTCCGCCTTGCCGCCTGCGAGATGCTGTTCGGCCAGCGTCAGATCGAAGCCGTTGTTGGCGATGAAGGTCCGGCCGAAGCGTTGGCGAAGCGCACTGTAATCGAAAGGCGAGGCGTCGCGCGGGCCGCCGGTCGCGCCCTCGACGACGTGGATATAGGCGATGCCGAGCTTGTCCAACTGCTCGACCACATAATTGAACTGCGCCTGTTCTCTGTCCGAGACGACGATGCCGCTGGCCGGCGAAACCGGCGACAGGCGGACGCCGGTGCGCTCCGCCCCGATCTGCGCCGACACGGCGTCGGCCACCTCGAGCAGCAGGCGAGCGCGGTTCTCGACCGAACCGCCATAGGCGTCGGTACGGACGTTCGCCGTCTCGCGCAGAAACTGGTCGAGCAGATAGCCGTTGGCGCCATGCACCTCGACCCCGTCGAATCCCGCTTCGATCGCGTTGGCGGCGGCCTGACGGAAGGAGTCGACGATCGCGGGGATCTCCCCGGTGTAAGCGCACGCGGTTCGGAGACATCGGCAAAGCCGTGTTCACGAACGTCT
>NZ_BADK01000933.1 GCF_000333595.1 Azospirillum sp. B506 | reverse complement strand
GCCTGCGTGGCATCCGATCGGTGCGGCCCTGCTGACCAATGCCGACATCGACCATGTCGCCGGCCTGCTGACCCTGCGCGAATCCCACCCCTTCGCCGTCTATGCCACGCCGCGCGTCCATGGCGTTCTGGCCGCCAACAGCGTGTTCAATGTGCTGAATCCGGAGCTGGTCGCCCGCCGTCCGATGGCGCTGGATGTGCCGTTCCAGCCCGCCGGCGCCGACGGCCGCCCGCTGGGGCTGGAAGTGGAGGCCTTCGCAGTTCCGGGCAAGGTGGCGCTCTATCTGGAGGACGCCTCGGCCGGGCCGGGCTTCGGCTCCATCGCCGAGGATACGGTGGCCTTGCGCATCCGCCCCAGCGACGGGTCCGGCGACGGCTTCTTCTACATCCCCGGCTGCGCCGGCCTGCCGGGCTGGCTGGCCGACCGGCTGCATGGGGCACCGCTGGTGCTGTTCGACGGCACCACCTGGACCGACGACGAGATGATCCGCAGCGGCACCGGCATCAAGACGGCGGCGCGGATGGGCCATATGCCGATGTCGGGTCCGGCGGGCAGCATGGCAGCCTTCGCGCCGCTGACCGTCACCCGCAAGATCTACATCCACATCAACAACACCAATCCCGCCCTGCTGGAGGATTCGCCCGAGCGGGCGGAGGCCGAGGCGGCCGGCTGGCGCATCGCCCATGACGGGCTGGAGCTGACCCTATGACCGAGCCTTCCACTGCCCCGATGTCCCGCGAGGCGTTCCGCGCCGCCCTCTACGCCATCGGCGAGCGGCAGTATCACGACCTCCACCCGTTCCATCAGCTTCTGCACGGCGGCAAGCTGCAGAAGGGGCAGATCCAGGCCTGGGCGCTGAACCGCTTCTATTATCAGGTGTCGATCCCGCGCAAGGATCTGACAATCATGGCGCGCATGGACGATCCGGCGCTGCGCCGCTCCTGGCTGCAGCGGGTGCTGGACCATGACGGGCTGACCCAGACCGGCGAACCGGACGAGACCAAGGTCGGCGGCATCGAGCGCTGGCTGCGCCTGACCGACGGGCTGGGGCTGGACCGCGACTATGTGAAGTCGCTGGAGGGCATCCTGCCCGCCACCCGGTTCGCGGTGGATGCCTACGTCAATTTCGTCCGCGACCATTCGCTGCTCGAAGCGGTGGCATCCTCGCTGACCGAACTGTTCGCGCCGTCGATCCACCGCGAGCGCATCGCCGGTTTCGAGCAGAACTATGCCTTCGCCAACGACAGCACGCTGTCCTATTTCCGCAAGCGGCTGGACGAGGCGCCGCGCGACGTGGAGTTCGGGCTGGACTATGTGCTGAACAACGCCGGCACGGCAGAGCAGCAGCGGCAGTGCCTGCGCGCGCTGCGCTTCAAGACCGAGCTTCTGTGGGCGCAGCTCGACGCCCTGCACCATGCCTATGTCACCCCCAACCTGATCCCCCCCGGCGCCTTCGTGCCGGTGGACATGGATGCGACACGGTACAGCCGGTGAACACCATCGTTCCCCACGTCGCAGAGACCGACCGGCTGCGGCTCGCGCCTGGCGTCATGCTGCGCAACGACCGCCGGCGCGGCCAATGGATGCTGATGGCGCCGGAGCGGCTCCTGGTGTTGGACGAGATGGCGCTGGCGATCGTGCGCGCCTGCGTCGGGCCGGAGATTGGCGACGTGGCTGCAGGCATCGACCGGCTGACGGTCGAATATGACGCCCCGCGCACGGAGGTCGCCGCCGACGTGCTGGAGATGCTGACCGACCTCCGCAACAAGGGCTATGTGGTCACATGAGGTGCATTCGATGAGCTGCGCCCTGCCCGCCTTCGCCGCCGCAACCCGGAACGATCCGGCCCCGCCCTTCGCCGTGCTGATGGAGCTGACGCACCGCTGCCCGCTGCGCTGCCCCTATTGCTCCAACCCGGTGGCCCTCGACTCCGCCAGCGCCGAGCTGGACACCGCCACCTGGAAGCGCGTGCTGGACGAGGCGGCGGATGCCGGCGCGCTCCAGGTCCATTTCTCCGGCGGCGAACCCTGCGTCCGCAAGGATCTGGAGGAGCTGGTCGCCCACGCGACTGAGATCGGTCTCTACAGCAACCTCATCACCTCGGCCGTGCTGCTCGACCGGCCACGGCTGGAGCGGTTGCAGCGGGCGGGGCTTCAGCATGTGCAGATCAGCCTTCAGGATGCGGAGGCCGCCGGGGCCGACCGCGTCGGCGGCTTCAAGGGCGGCCATGTCAAGAAGCTGGAGGTGGCCCGGGCGGTGGTCGCGCAGGGTCTGGCACTGACCATCAACGCGGTTCTGCACCGCCACAACATCGACCGGGTGAACGACGTCATCGATCTGGCGATGGATCTCGGCGCCGGGCGGATCGAGATCGCCAACGTGCAGTATTACGGCTGGGCGCTCGCCAACCGCGCCGCGCTGATGCCGTCGCGCGAGCAGCTGCTGGCGATGGACGCGGCGGTACGCGCCCGGTTGCCGGAGCTGGCCGGGCGGATCGTGGTGGATTATGTCGTGCCCGATTACTACGCCCGGCGTCCCAAGAGTTGCATGGGCGGCTGGGCTCGCCGCTTCATGAACGTCACCCCGCGCGGCCGTGTCCTGCCCTGCCATGCGGCGGAGACCATTCCGGGGATGGCGTTCGAAACGGTGCATGACCGCAGCCTGTCCGACATCTGGCGCGACGGTCAGGCCTTCACCCGCTATCGCGGCACCGACTGGATGCCGGAACCTTGCCAATCCTGCGACCACAAGGAAGAGGATTGGGGCGGCTGCCGCTGTCAGGCCCTGGCTCTGACAGGCAGCGCCGACGCGACCGACCCGGTGTGCGAACTCTCCCCCGCCCATGCGGATGTCGCGGTACTTCGTAACCACGATGCGGCGGCACTCGACAGCGTCTGGACCTATCGGGGCGCCTGACCGCGCCGGCACCGGTCCTATAGGAACCGTTCGAGGACCATCTGCGTCGTCACCTCGGCGACACCGGGAAGGCCGACGATGGCGGCACGGATCGCCTCGATGCCGCGAATGTCCGCCGCCTCGGCCCGGACGACCAGATCGATGGCGCCGGCCACCGCGTCCATTGCAACGATACCGGGAATCTGGCGCAACCTAGGAACCAGCTGCGCGCAGGTGCGGCCCGGTTCGTGCCGCAGCAGGAAATAGGCGTCGACCCCATCCGCCGCCGGGCCATCCTCGACGGTGGTGAAGCCGCGGATCGCCCCCGAGCGCAGCAGCCGGTCAAGCCGCTCCTGGGTGGCGCTGCGCGACAGCCCGACATCGCGGGCAAGCGCCACCAAGGTGCGGCGGGCGTCCTTGCGCAAGGCCGCCAGCAGTAGCCGATCCTTTTCGTCCATCCCCGTCCCCACATCCACCCCGCCGGCAGAATGCCGGCCGGCCGGCATCTTGCCGGGATGCAACCGGCACCCCTTCGGCAGAAGTTCATGGCCGAAGTTCGTGGCCAGGGACCATGGCCGATTTGCACGGAGTATCCAATGACCTTGCTTCCCGCCGCCTCTGCGCTTCTGCCGGTCGATATGCAGCGCGCCTTCGACGGGCCGTCCTGGCCGCGGCGCTGGAATCGCGCGCTCGACCACAACGGCCTGCGGCTTGTCGAGGCCTGGCGGCGCAGCGGCCGCCCGGTCATCCATGTGCGCCACGATTCGGTGGAGCCGGCCTCAACCCTGCGCCCCGGACAGCCGGGCAACCGCTTCCGCGACGGATTCGAGCCGCTCGACGGCGAGGCCGTGGTGGGCAAGAGCGTCAATTCGGCCTTCATCGGTACCGATCTGGATTTGCGCCTGCGCCGGCTGGGCATCGAACGGCTGGTGGTGTTCGGCATCTCGACCGACATGTGCGTGTCCACCACCGTCCGCACCGGCGTCAATCTTGGATGGCCGATCACGCTGGTCACCGACGCCTGCGATTGTTTCGAGCTGCCCGACGGACAGGGCGGAACCATCCCGGCCGAACAGGTCCACGCGGTCCACGTCGCCACGCTCGGCTATGAGTTCTGTGAGCTGACCACCACCGACGCTCTCATCCAAGGCCTGTGACCCTGCACCGGGAACCGGGGGCGTCTCAGGCGCTGTCGCCCGACCCGCCCTTCTTCCCGCCGCCGTCCTGCTTGTTGACAGTCGCCCAGGCGCGGCGCTCCGCCTCCTCGTGCGACACGCCGCGCGTCTCGTAACCCTCCTCGATATGCTCGGCCTTGCGCTTCTGCTTGTCGGTGTATTTGTCCTTGTCGCCCTGGGACATCGGATCCTCCTGCTGTAATTTCCCGTTCAACAGGTCGCGCAAATGGGAAGTTCCTCAGGGAAATAGGCGAAAACTCATATCCGGGATCGGACAGACGGAAAGCGTGGCTTGCCGTAAGCGAGGCCGTCGCCCATCCTTTCCCCAATGCTTTCAGGGGGGAGGTTCCGGGGTGTTCACGATCTTCGATAAGGGCTTCGGCAGGGGCGTCGAAAAAGGCCGTGCGTTGATTGGTGCGGCGGCATTGGCGCTGGGCCTGATCGCCGGTTCGGCGCAGGCGGCGGACGCGGTCCGCGTCGGCTCCAAGCTGGATGCCGAAAGCGGGTTGCTCGGCACCATGATCCTCCAGGTGCTGCAAGCCAACGGCATCCCGACGGAAAACAAGATCC
>NZ_BADK01000934.1 GCF_000333595.1 Azospirillum sp. B506 | reverse complement strand
GTTGAAGTTGCCGGCACGAAAGGCGGCTTGCACCGCCTCCTGGTTTTCGAAGACGCAGGCCGGGGCCTCGACCAGCCGATGCTCGGGCTTGACCGCGGAAATCTTGATGACGCCGCGGCCGAGATTGCCGGTCAGCACCCGCAGCCCGCCTTCGGCCGCGAAGGGAGCCGCGGTGGTGGCGACGACCGTCGGGTCGCCGCTCCGGTCGGTGGCCGCGCGGGTCCAGGTCAGGGCGCCGCCCTCGTCCAGCTCCGGCATGCTGCGGTAGGGCTCCAGACCGCCCTCGCCATGAATGGTGGAGATGTCGGTATGGACGAGTCCGGCATCGATCAGCTGACCGATGATGAAGGGCATGCCGCCGGCCTGATGGAAGCGGTTCACGTCGGCACTGCCATTGGGATAGACGCGGGCCAGCAGCGGGACGACCGCCGACAGCTCGGAGAAATCCTCCCAGTTCAGCGCGATACCGGCGGCGGCGGCGATGGCCGGGATGTGCAGGGTGTGGTTGGTCGAACCGCCGGTGGCGAGCAGCCCGACGATGCCGTTGACCAGCGCGCGCTCATCGACGATGCGGCCGATGGGGGTGCCGGCGCCGGGGGCGGTCATCGCCACCACCCGGCGGGCGGCGGCGTCGGTCAGCGCATCGCGCAACGGCGTGTTGGGGTTGACGAAGCTGGCGCCCGGCAGGTGCAGGCCCATGATCTCCATCAGCATCTGGTTGGTGTTGGCCGTGCCGTAGAAGGTGCAGGTGCCGGGGGCGTGATAGGCCTGGGATTCGGCCTCCAGCAACTCGTCGTGACCGATCTTGCCCTGGGCATAGAGCTGGCGCACCTTGGCCTTGTCGGCATTCGACAGGCCCGACGGCATCGGCCCGGCCGGCACGAAGATCGTCGGCAGATGGCCGAAGGCCAGCGAGCCGATCACCAAGCCGGGAACGATCTTGTCACAGATGCCCAGGCACAGCACGCCATCGAAGGTGGCGTGGGACAGCGCGACACCGGTGGCCAGCGCGATGACGTCGCGGCTGAACAGCGACAGCTCCATCCCCTCATAGCCCTGGGTCACACCGTCGCACATCGCCGGCACGCCGCCCGCCACCTGGGCCACGCCGCCGGCCGCGCGCACCGACTCGCGGATCATGGCGGGATAGCGCTCGTAGGGCTGATGGGCCGAGAGCATGTCGTTGTAGGCGGTGACGATGCCGATCGACGGCTGCGTCTCGCCCCGCAGAGCGGCCTTGTCGTTCGCGCCGCAAGCCGCGAAGGCATGGGCGAGGTTGGCGCAGCCCAGCCTGTGGCGGCGCGGCTTTCCGGCGGCGTTCTCCAGCCGCGACAGATAGGCGGCACGGCGGTCGCGGCTGCGCTCCGCGATGCGCTCCGTCACACGGGCGACGACAGAATTCAGGGGAGAAGGCTTGCTCATGATCGCGTCTCGACCGTTTGTGGGAGGCGATGATTTCTGAACCGGACCATACGCCTGGGAGGATGGGTTGTGAAGAAAATTTTTTTCATGGACAGGACGGCTGCGGCTGGATGTCTCGCCATTTTCGGCAAATTTCTTCATAGTGGCGGAACCGTCCTCCGACGCCCCTCGCCCGTCCGGCCCGCCAGCGGATCGGCTTTCCCAGCGAAGTAAGCTAACTTGATGACAGTTCCGGTCAACAGCCCAGCCGCGCCGCCCGCACCACCTCCTGCACCAATGGACATATTGGCTGAGATTCGGCGGCGGCGCAGTGAATTGAAGCGGTCAGAAGGACAGATCGCCGATCTGGTGCTGGCCGACCCGCGGCGCGTGCTGGACCTGAACGTCACCTCGCTGGCTCAGGCGGCAGAGGTCAGCGAAGCGACAGTCGTGCGATTCTGCCGCAGCATCGGCTGCGCCGGATTCCCGGACTTCAAGTTGCGGCTGGCCGCATCCCAGGCCCGTGACGCTCTGCGCGACGAGGTGCGGGGTGGCACTCCCTATGTCAGCCAGGATGTGGCGCCGGAGGACGATGTCGGCACGCTGGCACGAAAAATTTTTTCATCGAGCGCCGCAGCCCTGACGGCTGCTTCCGCCATGCTGGATGACGGGGCGCTGGAGCGGGCCATCGCCCTGCTGGCGGACGCGCCGCGGGTGCTGTGCGTCGGTACCGGCGGGTCGAGCGCCCTGGCACAGGATGCGGCGCACAAGCTGCTGCGCTTCGGTGCCGACGCCCAGCCCTGCGCCGACCCGGTGCTGGCCCGAATGCTGCTGGTCAATATGGTGGCCGGCGGGGTTCTGCTGGCGCTCTCCAACACCGGACGCAGCGGGACGATCAACGAGTTGGCGGCGATGGCACGGACCCAAGGCACCGCAGTGGTGGCGATCACCGCCCCGCGGTCGCCGCTGGCCGCGATGGCCAGCGTGGTCATCGCCAGCCAACCGGTCGAGGACACCGAGATGTACACGCCGATGGCTTCGCGGCTGGTGCATCTGACGCTGATCGACGTGCTGTCGACCGGCGTGGCGCTGCGGCTGGGCGATCCGGCGGTGCGCCAGCTGGCGAAGATGAAGTCGGCGATCAACGCCGGACGGCTTCCGCCGCTGACCTGAGCATTGCGTCCCACGGGTGGCGGCGAAAGGATGGCTGGGCGGAGGCCTGCCCAATGCGTCATCCGACCATCGACCAAGACGGCAAGGCGTCAGCGTGGTCGTGACGGCAGTTCTTGTACCATCGTCGAATAATTAAGCAAACGAACGATTGCTATCTTCGGCCGCAATCAGGTCCTGCAACCGTTCTGCGCCCCCACGGCTGCGGCGACCGGAACACGGCAACCAGCGGGAGCCAAAAGACGGATGCAGGAAGAGGACGAACCGATGACGCACAGGTCCGCCATGCCGCCACCCCGTCCCCGCCGCCTTGCGCCCTTCCAACCGCTTGCCGCGGCTGGGCTGTTGATAGCGGGGCTGAGCGGCCCGGTCTTCGCCCATGGCGACGTCGTTCCGCAGCCGGTGGACACCGCCGGGCTGGACAAGCTGGGCGACAAGTGGCGGGACAGCAATCCCTACCGTGGCAACCCGCGCGCCATCGAGATCGGCGCCTCGGCCTTCAACCAGAATTGCGCGCGCTGCCACGGGTTGGGTGCGGTGTCCGGCGGCATCGCCCCCGACCTGCGCTATCTGGAGAAAGGCGATGCCGGCGACGAATGGTTCAAGGAGCGCGTCACCAACGGCTCGATCCGCAACGGCGTGACCTACATGCCCAAGTTCGGCGACGCTCTGGGGCAAGAAGCGCTGTGGGCCATCCGCTCCTGGCTTGAGACGGTACACGAGGACTGACGACAGCGCCGGCCGAAAGGGGTACATCCGATGGTGGTGCGGCATGTTCGCGCACAAAACAATTGGCATCATTCGCGATGTTGCAGCCCTCCCTTTCGCTCTGACACAATGGAGGCGGGAACTGCTCCCGTCATCCACTCCTTACAGCCGCTGTGCAGGGAACCGTAGGCCATGACCCGGATCCTGATTGCCGATGACCATCCGATGGTGCGCGATGCTCTGCGCAGTGCCGTGCTCTATTCCTGCCAAGCCACCGACGTGATGGAGGCGGACCGGCTCGACAGCGTCATGCGGGCGCTGGAGGAACGCGGCGACCTCGACCTCGTGCTGCTGGACGTCAACATGCCGGGCATGAACGGACTGGGCGGGCTGCGCACGCTGCGCCAGCGCTTTCCGGCGACGCCGGTCGTCGTCGTCTCGGCCCATGAGGAGCGCCGCTGGGTGCGCGAGGCGATGGAGAGCGGGGCCGCCGGCTTCATCCCCAAATCGACCCCGCGCGACGCCATCGCCGCCGCCCTCCGACAGGTGCTGAACGGCGAGCTGTATGTTCCGCCCCAGGCCGAGGAGGAGGCCACCGCCGGCGATGCCGAGGATGCCGAAACAGCCGAGATCGCACGGCGCATTGCCACCCTGACCGCCCAACAGCTGCGGGTGCTGGAACTGCTGGGCACCGGGAAGTTGAACAAGGAGATCGCCTTCGACCTCAGCATCACCGAGACGACGGTGAAGGCCCATGTCTCGGCGATCCTGCAGAAGCTGAAGGTTTACAGCCGCACCCAGGCTGTGGTGATCGCCAACCGCGTGCTGGCCGACCGGCGGTGAGGAAGGGGCCGGGATGGGGGGCTAACCTCCCGGGAATCGCCACTCTTCTCCTCACCCTCGCCCTGACCGCTCCAGCCTTTGCCGGCGGCGTTCCGCAGCCGGATGGCTACCGCCTGTCCGACTACCGCTCCCCCACGCCGGACGGGGTCGCCGGAGCGGAAACGGTCGATACGCCCGCGGTGCAGGCGCTGCTGTCGCAGGGGCGTCTCATCATCCCGATCTTCGTCCAGCGGCTGGACCGCAGCACGTTGCCCGGCGGCCCCTGGCTGCTGTCGAAGCCCTACCGGCAGATCCCCGGCAGCGTTTGGCTGCCCAATGTGGGGTTGGGCGCCCCCGATCCGGCGACCCTTGCGTGGTTCGAGTCCCAGTTGGACCGGCTGACCGGCGGCGACCGGAGCCGTGATCTTTTGTTCTACTGCCTGTCCGATTGCTGGTTGTCGTGGAACGCAACCAAGCGCGCGCTGTTGCTTGGCTATGCCCGGGTCCATTGGTATCCGACGGGCATCGACGGCTGGATGGAGGCCGGTCTGCCGACGGAAGAGGCCCATCCGCTTCCGCCTCCAGCCGCCCGGTGACACAAGCCTTTGGCACCGGAGACGGCGAAGCGGCGCCGAAAGAGGTGGCGGATTACACCATGGTAGCATGGCGGCCGGCCGTCCAGGACCGCTATCCTTCATCTTGCCAACCATCATGGTAAGCAACATTCTGCAAGCAGGAGTATCACGCGATGAAGAC
>NZ_BADK01000935.1 GCF_000333595.1 Azospirillum sp. B506 | reverse complement strand
TCCGACGACCCGCGGCTCTCACCAGCAATCCTATGCAGCAGGATCAAAGGCTTAGGCCGGGACATCCTGCCCGGCCGCGCTGGCATGGCGGTTGCTCCTTACCGGTTGCGTCCCGCGCAGACGGGACGGTCTCAAACCAAGGGAGCGAAACGTCCGATGCCTGCCACAACGCGCACCGAACACGACCTGCTGGGCGACCGCGAGGTCCCGGCCGACGCCTATTACGGGGTCCACACCCTGCGCGCTGTCGAGAATTTCCCGATCACCGGCACGCCGATTTCCCACTACCCCGATCTGGTCCGCGCGCTGGCCGAGATCAAGATGGCGGCAGCCCGCGCAAACCATGAGCTGGGTCTGCTGACCGCCGAACGGGCCGACGCCATCGCCGCCGCCTGCCGCGAGATCCGCGCCGGCAAGCTGCACGACCAGTTCGTCGTCGACGTGATCCAGGGCGGGGCCGGCACCTCGACCAACATGAACGCCAACGAGGTGATCGCCAACCGGGCGCTTGAGATCCTGGGGCATGGCCGCGGCGACTACGCCCAGCTGCACCCCAACGAACATGTCAACATGAGCCAGTCGACCAACGACGTCTATCCGACGGCGCTGAAGCTGGCGACCTACACCGGCATCTTCCGGCTGGTCGAGGCGATGGGCCATCTGCGCGCCGCCTTCCAGCGCAAGGCCGACGAGTTCCGCGACATCCTGAAGATGGGCCGCACCCAGCTGCAGGACGCCGTGCCGATGACGCTGGGCCAGGAATTCTCCACCTACGCCGTCATGCTGGCCGAGGATGAGGAGCGGCTGAAGGAGGCCGCCCTGCTGATCCGCGAGATCAACCTGGGCGCCACCGCCATCGGCACCGGCATCAACGCCCACCCGCAATACGCCGCGCTGGTCTGCCGCCGTCTGGCCGAGATCAGCGGCGTGCCGGTGCTCACCGCCCCCAATCTGATCGAGGCGACGCAGGATTGCGGCAGCTTCGTCCAGCTGTCGGGCGTGCTGAAGCGGGTGGCGGTGAAGCTGTCCAAGACCTGCAACGACCTGCGGCTGCTGTCCAGCGGCCCGCGCGCCGGCTTCGGCGAGATCAACCTGCCGGCGCGTCAGGCCGGCTCGTCGATCATGCCGGGCAAGGTCAACCCGGTGATCCCGGAGGTGGTCAACCAGATCGCCTTCGAGGTGATCGGCAACGACATGACCGTCACCTTCGCCGCCGAGGCCGGCCAGCTCCAGCTGAACGCCTTCGAGCCGATCATCGCCCACAGCCTGTTCAAGAGCATCACCCACCTGCGCCAGGGCTGCCTGGTGCTGGCCGACCGCTGCGTCGACGGCATCAGCGCCAATCGCGACCATCTGGAAGCCTCGGTGCGCAACTCCATCGGCATCGTCACCGCGCTCAACCCCTACATCGGCTATGCCAACGCCACCGAGGTCGCTGCCGAGGCCCATCGCACCGGCAAGGGCGTCGCCGAGCTGGTGGAGGCGCGCGGCCTGATGACCGCCGCCGCCCTGGCCGAGGTTCTGCGGCCGGAGGTGCTGACCCAGCCGCGGCTGCTGGCCACCGCCGGCTGACCCGTTCCGCCACCCGGCCCCGCCCCGTTCGGGGCCGGTTCCCATCGACCGCAACCCGGCCGACGCTTCACGGCGGGCGGGAATAGGTAAGGTAGTAGGACCATGAACAAACAGACGACGCTGATCATCGTCGCCATGCTGCTGGGCATCGTCACCGGCTATGTCTGCAACAGCCTGTTCGACGCGGCCGCGGCCAAGGAGATCGCCGGCTATTTCGCGATGGTGACGGACATCTTCCTGCGCCTGATCAAGATGATCATCGCGCCCCTGATCTTCTCGACCCTGGTCGCCGGCATGGCCGGCATGGGCGACGCCCGCACCGTCGGCCGCATCGGCGGCAAGGCGGTGGGCTGGTTCCTGATGGCATCCTTCGCCTCGCTGTTCATCGGCCTGATCTTCGCCAACCTGCTGCATCCGGGCGCCAATGTCGGCGTGCCGCTGCCCGATGCGTCGGCCAGCGCCGGTCTGAAGACCTCGGCCCTGAACCTGAAGGACTTCCTGACCCACGTCTTCCCGCGCAACTTCTTCGAGGCGATGGCGAACAACGAGATCCTGCAGATCCTGATCTTCTCGATCTTCGTCGGTCTCGCCATCGGCCAGCTGCGCGACACCAAGGCCGGCCTGCTCGCCCGCTCGATCGAAGAGGTCGTGCCGGTGATGCTGAAGGTCACCGACTATGTCATGCGCTTCGCCCCCATCGGCGTCTTCGCCGCCGTCGCCAACGTGGTGACGACCCAGGGTCTCGGCGTGCTGCTGGTCTACGGCAAGTTCATGGGCAGCTTCTACCTGACGCTGGCCGTGCTGTGGGCGGTGCTGATCTTCGCCGGCTTCGCCGTGCTGAAGGGCGACGTCTTCCGTCTGGTGAAGGCGCTGCGCCAGCCGATGCTGCTGGGCTTCTCCACCGCGTCGAGCGAGTCCGCCTATCCCCGCGTGATGGAGGAGCTGAAGGGCTTCGGCGTGAAGGACCGGGTGATCGGCTTCGTCCTGCCGCTCGGCTATTCCTTCAACCTCGACGGTTCGATGATCTACACGACCTTCGCGTCGCTGTTCATCGCCCAGGCCTATGGCATCCCGCTGACGCTTGAACAGCAGATCGTCATGCTGCTGGTGCTGATGGTGTCGAGCAAGGGCATCGCCGGCGTTCCGCGCTCCTCGCTGGTCGTCGTGGCCGCGGTGCTGCCGATGTTCCACCTGCCGGAGGCCGGCGTCCTGCTGATCATGGGCATCGACCATTTCCTCGACATGGGCCGCACCGCCACCAACGTGCTGGGCAACGGCATCGCCACCACGGTGGTCGCCAAGTGGGAGAACGCCCTCGGCGCCGAAGAGGACGAGGAGGCCGGCGCCGCCCTGCCCTCCCCGGCTGCTGCCGAATAACGGGCCGACAGTCCGGCCGATATCCTGACGGGCCGGGCCGGAAGACGGGCGGGCAATGGAAGGGGGGCTTCTGCTATGATGCGGCGGTCCCTGTCCCTGCCCGCCTTTTTCATGCCAGCAGCCCGCCGCCTCCGCACCATCGGTCTCCTGTTGCCGGCGCTTGCCGGTCTGGCCCTGCTCGCCGGTGTGGTGGGCTTCCGCGTCAGCGAGGGGATGGGCCTCGCCGCCCTGCAGGAGACCGGACACCACCGGCTCGACCTCTATGCCGAGAGCCTGGAACGCGAGATCGACAAATACGCCTATTTCCCGGCGACGCTGGGGCTGGAACGCGACGTCCTCGATCTCGTCACCGGGCGGGCGCCGCTGGCCTGGGGGCTGAACCGCTATCTGGAGCGGCTGAACGAGCGGGCCGGCACCCTGTCGATCTATGTGCTGAACCGCCAGGGCCGGGTGCTGGCAACCAGCAACTGGAACCGCCCCGACAGCTTCATCGGCGAGGATCTGTCCTACCGCCCCTATTTCGTCGAGGCCGCCGCCGGCCGCCAGGGCCGCTTCTTCGGCGTCGGCACCACGCGGGGGGAGGCCGGCTATTACCTGTCCTCGCCGCTGACGGAGGATGGCGCCATCGTCGGGGTCGCGGTGGTGAAGGTCAGCCTGGAACAGCTGGAGCAATCCTGGTCGACGGTGGAAGCGCCGGTCCTGGTCGCCGACGAGAACGGCGTGGTGATCCTGGCGTCGGTCCCTTCCTGGAAATTCACCACCCTGCGGCCGATGGACGAGCCGACCCGACGTCATTTCGACCTGACCCTGCAATACAACGCCCGTCCGCTGCAAGCGCTCGGCCTGACCGCGCTGGACCGCATCGCCGCCGATGCCGAGCTGGTGCGCCTCTCCCGCCCGGCCGATGGTCAACTGGAGGAAGCGGTCTTTCCGGTGACCGGCGGCTTCCTCGCCCAGACCGCACCGCTGCATGGAACCGGCTGGACGATGACCGTGCTGTCGCCGGTCGATCAGGTGACCGGCATGGCCTGGACCCGTGCCGCCCTCGCCGCGGTCGGCAGTGCCTTCCTCGGCATCCTGCTGCTGATGTGGGTGCAGCGCCGCCGCCATCTGCTTGACCTTGAACGCAAGGTGGAGGAGCGCACCCGCAACCTGCGCGCCGCCCAGGACGAGCTTGTCCATGCCGGCAAGCTGGCGGTGATCGGCCAGCTGTCCGCCGGTCTGGCCCATGAGCTGAACCAGCCGCTGGCGGCGCTGCGCACCCTGTCCGGCAACACGGTCAAGTTCCTCCAGCGCGGCAACCTTGACGCCGCGCAGGGCAATCTGGAGCGCATCGCCCATCTGGTCGACGCCATGGGTGCCCTGACCAGCCAGCTGAAATCCTTTGCCCGCAAATCCTCCGGCGCTCCTCGTCCGGTGGCGGTTCGCCGGCCCATCGACAATGCGCTGTTCCTGCTGGAGCAGCGGCTGCGGCGGTCCGGTGTCGCCGTGCAGGTCGATGCGCCGGAGGATGTCGCCGCTCTGTGCAATCCGAACCGTCTGGAGCAGGTTCTGGTCAATCTGGTCGCCAACGCCCTCGACGCGCTGACCGGACGGACGGACGGCAGGCTGACGCTGAACGCCCGGACGGAGGGTGACCGGGTATGCATCCGGGTGGCCGACAACGGCCCCGGCCTGCCCGCCGAGGTGCTGCCCCGCCTGTTCGAACCCTTCTTCACCACCAAGGAGGCGGCGAAGGACGGATCGAAGGAAGGGAGCGGCGGTCTCGGCTTGGGGCTTGCCATCTCGGCCGGGATCGTGCGTGACTTCGGCGGTGCCCTGACCGGGGCGAATGGTCCGGATGGCGGGGCGGTCTTCACCATCGACCTGCCCGCCGCCGCCCTGCCCACCGACCCGACCGCCGTCCAGGCCGGAGACCTCCTATGTCCGACGCTGCCGCCATCCCCCTGAAGGTCCTGCCCCTGAAAGTGCTCATCGTCGAGGATGACCCGAACGTCAGCCTCGGCTGCCAGCAGGCGCTGGAACTGGAGGACATCCCGACCGAAGCGGTGGACAGCGCGGAGAACGCCCGCCGATTGGTGGCCGATGGATTTCCCGGCGTGGTCGTCACCGACATCCGCCTGCCGGGCATGGACGGAATGGCCCTGCTGGCCGAACTGCTGGCCGCCGATCCGGACCTGCCGGTGGTGCTGATGACCGGCCATGGCGACGTGTCGATGGCGGTGCAGGCGATGAAGCTGGGCGCCCACGACTTCATCGAGAAGCCCTTCTCCCCCGACTATCTGGTCGAGGTGGTGCGCCGCGCCCTGGACAAGCGCCGCCTGACGCTGGAGGTGCGCGAGCTGCGTGCCCGTTTGCAGAACCGCGACAGCATCGAGGCAAGGCTGGTCGGCGGATCGCCGCAGATGGAGCGGGTGCGCCGGCTGATCGGCGAGCTTGCCACGTCGGCCGCCGACGTGCTGATCCATGGCGAGACCGGCTCCGGCAAGGAACTCGCCGCCCGCTGCCTGCACGATGCCAGCCCGCGCCGCAGCGGCAACTTCGTCGCCATCAACTGCGGCGGCCTGCCGGAAAGCCTGATCGACAGCGAGATCTTCGGCCATGAGGCCGGTGCCTTCACCGGGGCCGGCAAGCGCCGCATCGGCAAGGTGGAGCATGCCAACGGCGGCACCCTGTTCCTCGACGAGATCGAGAGCATGCCGATGCCGGTGCAGATCAAGTTCCTGCGCGTGCTTCAGGAACGCACGCTGGAACGGCTTGGGTCCAACACGCCGATTTCCGTCGATTGCCGGGTGATCGCCGCGACCAAGCTGGACTTGCGCGAACTGGCCGACCGCGGGCGGTTCCGTGCCGACCTCTATTACCGCCTGAACGTCGCCAACCTGCCGCTGCCCCCCTTGCGCGACCGGCGCGAGGACATCCCGCTGCTGTTCGAGCAGTTCACCCTTCAGGCCGCCGCCCGCCACGGTCGCCCGGTCCCGCCGCCGGATGCCGGGCGCATGCGCCGGCTGATGGCCTATGACTGGCCCGGCAATGTGCGCGAGCTGCACAATGTCGCCGACCGCTGCGTGCTGGGCATCGAGCAGGGCTTTCCCCCCTTCGCCACCGCCCACCCCGCCGCCGGCCGGCCGCTGGCCGAGACGGTGGAGGCCTTCGAGCGCGCCCTGATCGCCGACACCCTGCGCCGCACCGACCACAGCCTTGCCCGCGCCGCGGAGGACCTGCAGATCGCCAAGACCACGCTGCACGACAAGATCAGGAAATACGGGCTGTCGTGACGGCTGAGAACCGGACCGGCACCTGTCTTATCTGAGTGCATTCTCGATCCCGGCGGCGATGCCCAGCAGGCTGCGGTCGCTCCCCCGCCGCCCCATCGCCATCAGCCCGACCGGCAGTCCATCCGTGGGAACCGGCAGGGAAATGGCCGGCAGGTCGAACAGGTTGGCGATGCGGGTGTTGCGCAGCAGCGCCATGTTGACGCGGTGGAAGCTCGCATCGTCCAGTACATCGGCGATGGCGGGGGCGGTCAGCGGCACGGTCGGCAACAGCAGGACCGGCTGGCGGATCAGCCTCTCGTCCATCAGACGGATCAGCGCGGCCCGGCGGCGCTGCATGCGGACATAATCGGCGGCGGGCGCCTTGCCACCGGCCTCGATCCGCGCGCGGGTCTTGGGATCGATGCCGTCGAACGCGGTGATGCCGAGATCGGCGAGGGTCGCCGCCAGTTCGATGGCGGTGAAGACGCCAATGCGGTCAAGTTCCGCCAGCGCGTCGAGTTCCGCCTCGATGGACCCGTCGACGATGTGCGCCCCGGCGGCGCGCAGCCGGTCCAGCGCCGCCTCGAAGCCGGCGGCGACGGCAGGCTCCACCCCGTCGAACAGCCGCCCGCGTGGCACCAGGAAGGACTGCCCGGCAAGCGGCAGCGCGCCAAACGGCGCCGGATCGCCGTCGGAAAGAATGCTGTCCAGCAGCGCCGCATCGGCGACGCTGGCGGCAATCGGCCCGATCACGTCCAGCGTCGCCGACAGTGGAAAGGCGCCCGCGGCCGGCAGGCGTCCACCGGTCGGCTTGAATCCGACAGCCCCCGACAGCGCCGCCGGAATGCGCAACGACCCGCCGGTGTCGCTGCCCAGCGCCATCTCCGCCATGCCGTCGACCACCGAGATCACCGCGCCGGACGACGAGCCGCCCGGCACCCGCGAACGGTCGCGCGGGTTTCCGGGATTGCCGCAATGGGGGTTGATGCCGACGGCGGAAAAGGCAAATTCCGTCATGTGGGTGCGGCCGACGATCACCGCACCCGCGGCGCGCAGCCGGGCAACCGCACGGGCATCGCGCCCAGCGGCCGGCCGGCCGCGCAGGATGGCGGAGCCGGCCGCGGTGGTGTCGCCGGCAACATCGAACAGCCCCTTGACCGAGACGATCCGCCCATCGAGCGGACCCAGCGTCCGGCCCGCCGTCGCCCTGCGGTCGCTGGCCGCCGCTGCGGCACGGGCCTCCTCCGCATAGATGTCCGTGAAGACCAGGGCACCTTGCCGCTGCGGATCGGCGATCCGGGCAAGCGCAGCCTCCAGCCGGTCGGAAGCGGACGCAGGGGAGGCGGGCGACATGGTCGGCGTTGACATCGTCGGCATTGGCATGGGGGCGGGGCTCCTGATGGGGCCTGCAGCGTAGCGCCCGTCGTCGAGCGCGCACAAGCGCATGTGCCATATCGGCGTGCGCTTGGCGACCGGGATGATGCCAGCCGCATCGCGTAAAAAATAGGCGAATCCCTACTTTTGGAATAGTGTTTGCCGTTCGGCCGATGGCGCGGGTCCAGCGCCCTGTGATATTCAGAGAGGAACGAAGCGGACCGAGCAGACACACGGCCGACGCGAATTCCATGGCCCGTCAGGACATGACGTCCTTGGGAACAGCCGCCAACGGCCGGCCTTTTCCGGAATGACTCACGGAAGGACGGACTTCGATGCCTGCAACGCCTCACTTCTCTCCCCCGGGCGCGCCCACATCCGAAGCCTTCAACCAGCCTCGCCAGATCGCCATCATCGGCGCCGGTTTCACCGGCAGCCTGCTGGCCGCCCATCTGCTGCGGGGAACCCGGGTGCCGCTGGTGGTCCATCTGATCGAATACGGGCACCGGCCGGGCACCGGCCTCGCCTATTCCACCCCGAACGGCGCGCATGTGCTGAATGTCCGTGCCTACAACATGAGCGCCTATCCCGACGACCCGCGCCATTTCCTGCGTTGGCTGTGGAGCCGGGCGGACGGGCCGACGCCAGATGAGCCGCCCGGAAAACAGCCGATGCCGCCGAGCGGCCACGCCTTCGCCTCCCGCGCGCTGTACGGCGCCTATATCCAGGATGTGCTGGCGGAAGCGCAGGCGGAGGCCCCTGCCCATGCGCGCCTGAACGTGATCCGCGGCGAGGCGATGGACGTCCGCACCGAACCCCCGTCAGGCAGCAGGCCGGCGGTCCATGTCCGGCTCGGTGACGGCCGGGTGGTCAGCGCCGACACTGCCGCACTCTGCATCGGCAATTTTCCGCCCTCGCCGCCCTGCCTGGCGTCGTCGACGGCGGATGAGGCCTTCGCGTCGGACCGTTTCATCGGCGACCCGTGGGATGCCGCCGCCATCGGCGGCATCGACCGGGAGGCCCCTGTCGCGATCCTCGGCACCGGCCTGACCATGGTTGACACGGTGCTGTCGCTGCTCGACCAGGGGCACCAGGGGCCGATCACCGCGGTGTCGCGCCGCGGCCTGCTGCCGCTGCGCCATGAGGAGACACGGCCCTACACCTCCTTCCTGCATCCCGAGGTGCTGCCCAGCACGGTTCTCGACGTGCTGATCGCCCTGAAGGCCGACGCACGTCGGGCGGCCGCGGCCGGCTATGACTGGCGCTCGGCCTTCGACGCGCTGCGGCCGCACCATCACCGCATCTGGGCGCATCTGCCGATGGAGGAACGCCGCCGTTTCCTGCGCCACGCCCGCCCCTTCTGGGAGGTCCATCGCCACCGCATGGCGCCGCAGGTCGCCGACCGCATCGCCGCCGCGCGCGCCGATGGCCGCCTGCGCATCCTGGCCGGCCGCCTGAAAGATGCGGCACTCACCGCCGGCGGGCTTGCGTTGACCGTCACCGAACGCGGCGGCGGAGCGGAGCGGGTGCTGTCGGCAGGCGCGCTGATCAACGCCACCGGCACCAACTGCGACTACACCCGCATCCGCCACCCGCTGGTGCGGTCGCTGCTCGACCGCGGCCTCGCCCGGCCGGACATCTTGCGGCTCGGGCTGGACGTGACGGAGAGCGGTGCGGTGATCGCCGCCGACGGCATCCCCTCCCCGTGTCTGCTGGCCTTCGGTCCGGTCGCCAAGGCTCCCTTCTGGGAAATGACCGCCGTGCCGGAACTGCGCAGCCAATGCGCCGACGCCGCCCGCCGCATCCTGGGCGGACAGGCGGATGGAGCACTCTCCGTCCAGACCGGACTGCCGGGCATCGCGACACCGGACCTCCCGGAGCCGCGGCGGATTTAAGGTGGAAGAGTCACCGGAGCTTGGGCAGCGGCGGCGCATAGCCGCCGGCCTTGCTGGTGCGCAGTCCAAGGGCGGCCAGCCCCTCCACCAGCTTCACCGCGGCGGTGACGCCATCCACCACCGGCAGGCCCATCTCATCGCTCAGGGACCGGGCGAGGTCGGCCATGCCGGCGCAGCCCAGCACGATGGTCTCGGCACCATCCTGCTCCATCGCCCGGCGGATCTCGGCGCGAACGCGCTCCACCGCGCCGGAGGCCGGATCCTCCAGCGCCAGCACCGGCACCCCGGCTGCCCGGATGGTGCAGCGTCCTCCCATGCCGTAGCGCCGGGCCAGCCGTTCCAGCGCCGGGACCGAGCGGGCGAGCGTCGTCACCACGCTGAACCGGCCGCCGAGCAGCCCGGCGGTCTGCATCGCCGCCTCGCAGATGCCGACCACCGGTGCGGTCGCGAGGCTGCGCGCCGCGTCCAATCCGACATCGTCGAAGCAGGCGATCACCGTTCCGGCGATGCCGCTCTCCCGCTGGTGCCGGTCGATCACCGCCAGCATGCCGGGAACGGCCAGCGCCTCGTCGTAATAGCCCTCGATGCTGGCCGGGCCGGACGGCGGGTTGTCGGCCAGGATCTCGGTGCCGGAGGCGGCAACGCTGCGGGCGGCGGCGCCGATCCGCGCGGTCATCGAGGCGGTGCTGTTCGGGTTGACGACCAGAATACGCATGTGTTGGCAGTCCTTAGGCGCCGCTTCGGCGCAGGCGGTGGCGGCGCAGCAGGATCAGGCCCAGGAAGAACAGGCCGATCACGGTGAAGGAGAAGACCGTCGTCAGCGACCCCAGCGCATAGAGCACCGGCGTGGTGACGTTGGTGGTCATGCCGTAGATCTCCAGCGGCAACGTGTTGAAACTGCCGGCGGTCATCAGCGTGCGGGCGAACTCGTCATAGGACAGGGTGAAGCCGAACAGCCCGACGCCGATCAGGCTGGGCAGCAGGATCGGCAGCACCACATGCCGCACCGTCTGCCAGGGCGAGGCGCCAAGGTCGCGCGCCGCCTCCTCATAGGCCGGGTTGAAGCGGTTGAAGATGGCGAAGACGATCAGCAGCCCGAAGGGCAGCGTCCAGGTCAGATGCGCGCCCAGCGCCGAGCTGTACCAGGACGGCTCCAGCCCCAGGATGTTGAAGAACAGGCCGATGCCCAGGCTGACCAGGATCGACGGCACGATCAGGCTGGCGACCGCGAGATAGAAAATCGCCCCGCTGCCGCGGAACCGGTGGCGGAAGGCGAAGCCGGCCAGCACCGAGAACAGCACGGTCAGCACCATCACCATCAGCCCGAGCGCGATCGACCGGCGGAAGGAGCCGCCGAAATCGCCGACCGCCTGTTGCTCGAACAGGTTGCGGAACCAGTGCAGCGACACCCCGTTCATCGGGAAGGTCAGCCCGCCCTCCGGCCCCTGGAAGGACAGGATCAGGATGGTCGCCGTCGGGCCGTAGAGGAACAGCACGAACAGCGCGAAAAAGGCCCCCAGCAAGTAGAAGGACAGGCCGCGACGGGAGGTGTTCATCTCTCACAGCTCCTTGCGGATGTCGACGACGCGCAGCATCGCCACCACCATGATCAGGACGACGGCCAGCAGTACGACCGCGTTGGCGGCGGCGGCGGGATATTGCAGCAGCGAGATCTCGTTGGCGATCATCAGGCCGATGGAGGCACTCTGCCCGCCGCTCATCAGCCGCACGGTGATGAAGTCGCCCATCACCAGCGTGACGACGAAGATGGAGCCGATGGCAATGCCGGGCTTGGTCAGCGGCAGGATGACGTTCCACAGCGTCTGCGCGGCACTTGCGCCGCCGTCGCGTGCCGCCTCGATCAGGGCGCGGTCGATGCGCATCATCGAATTGAAGATCGGCACCACCATGAACAGCGCATACAGGTGGACGAAGGCGAGCACGACCGAGAAGTCGGAGAACAGCAGAAACTCCAGCGGTTCATCGATGACCCCGGCGGAGATCAGCCCGGAATTCAGCAGTCCGTTGCGCCCCAGGAACGGGATCCACGAGATCATGCGGATGATGTTGGAGGTCCAGAACGGAATGGTGCAGACCAGGAACAGCACCATCTGCCAGGTGGTGGAGCGCACATGGAAGGCCAGGAAATAGGCGACCGTGAAGCCGATGCCGAGCGTGATCGCCCAGGTGAGTGCGGCGTATTTCAGCGTGTTCAGATAGGTCTTCCAGGTGACCGGCGAGGTCAGCAGCTCGCTGTAGTTGGTCAGCACGAAGTCGGGATAGATGCGCACGCTGTCGTAATCCCAGAAGCTGACCGCGACGATGGTCAGGATCGGCACCAGCAGGAACAGCAGCAGCGTGACGGTCAGCGGTGCGGCCTGGAGATAGGGAGCGACGCGCGGCAACAGGCGGCCACGCCGCGCCCTGCCGGCGGCGGCCGTGACGGACGGTCGGGACGTTTCGGCGGTCAGGGTCATGGGCGGGGTCCTGCAGTGGATGGTGACGGCGATTGTCCCCCTCTCCCCCCGGGGAGAGGGCTGGGGTGAGGGGGATGCATTGCGTGCACATAACAGAGAGCGGAGAGTGCGCGACTCTTGAAGATCCTCGCCGCGCGACCCCCTCACCCTAACCCTCTCCCCGGGGGGAGAGGGGATACACACGGTCTCGGAAGCGAAAATGACGACACTTACGCGGCGATGAACTCGTTCCACTTGCGGACCATGTAACGGTCCTCGTCCATCACCGCGTTCCAGCAGGCGACGCGGCCCATGCGGTCCTGGAACGAGCCGCCGTCGCGCACCGCGCCGGCCTTTTCCATCACCTTGCCTTCGGGGCTGAGGATGTCGGCCTTGGCCGGCTGGCCCTCCATCCAGAAGGCCCATTCCTCCGGCGACATGTGCTGCTTGGCGGTGTCGAGCACGGCCGAGTAATAGCCCTGGCGGTTCAGATAGGCGCCGACCCAGCCCGACAGGTACCAGTTGATGTATTCATAGGCCGCTTCCAGCTCCAGCCCGCTCAGATGCTTGGCGATGCCGAGACCGCCGCCCCAGGCGCGATAGCCTTCCTTCAGCGGCTGGTAGACGCACTGGATGCCCTTGGCGCGCACGGCGGCGACGGCCGGCGACCACATCGACTGGATGATGACCTCGCCCGACGACATCAGGTTGACGCTCTCGTCGAAGGTCTTCCAGAAGGCGCGGAACTGGCCGGCCTTCTTGGCGTCGGTCATGATCTTGAGGGTCTTGTCGATCTCCTCCTTGGTCATGTTGCCCTTGTCGCCATACTTGATCTCGCCCATCGCCTCGCAGACCATGGCGGCGTCCATGATGCCGATGGACGGGATGTTCAGCAGCGACGCCTTGCCCTTGAAGGCAGGGTCCAGCAGGTCCTTCCAGCTGGAGATCGGCCGGCCGACCAGATCGGGGCGGATGCCCAGCGTGTCGGCGTTGTAGATGGTCGGGATCAGCGTCATCCACTCGGTCTGGGACTTGGCGAACTTGGTGCTGTCCTTGCCCTCGACGAAGCCGACGGTGTGGGGAGCGGTGCCCTGGGCGATGGCGCTGTCCGGCGTCAGCTTGCCGGTGATGAAGATCGGGACGATCTTGTCGAAATTCTTGATCTTCTTCACGTCCATCGGCTGCATGACGCCGGCCGGGAACACCTTCTTGCAGATCCAGTATTCGATGTCGGCGATGTCGTAGGACTTCGGCTGGGTCACCGCGCGCTGGGTCACCGCGTCGGAATCCAGCGCCGTCATCTGCAACGTGAAGCCCAGATCCTCCTTCACCTTGTCGGCGACCGCATTCAGGTTCGACACACCGGTGCCGAACTGGCGCAGCGTGACGTTCTTGATGTTCTGCGCCCAGATCGTCGGGAAGCCGGTGATGGCGCCCGAGCCGACGGCGGCACCGGCCACGGCGGCGCTGCCCTTCAGCAGGGTGCGGCGGCTGACGCCGGTCGACAGCGTTGCGGGCTTGGAAGGAGTACGGGTCTCGGTCATCGCTGAGCCTCCAGTCTGTTCGTCGTGTTGTTTTTTGATGGGTGGTTTTTGGAAAGGGTCATGCCACCAGCGGGTGGACGTCGCGCCGGCTCCAGCCGGCGAGCACACGGTCGCCCACGCCGACCGGCGCATCGAAATAGCGGGCCTCGTCCAGCACGACGGCGAACTCGTCGGCGCCGGCAACGTCGAGGTTGAGATGCACCGAGGCGCCGTGATACTCCAGCGACCGAACCGTGCCCTCCACCTGGATTTCGGTCGGCAGGCCGCCACCGCCCAGTTGGATGCGGTCGGCCCGTACGGCACAACGGCCGGCATCGCCTGCCACGCCACCGCCAATCGCACCGGCCTCGATGACGTTGTGGCCGCCGATGAAGCGGGCGACGAANGCGGTGCGNCGCTGGGTGAACAGCTCGCGCGGCGGTCCGGCCTGCTCGATCCGGCCCTGGGTCATCACCACGGCGGAGGTCGGGCAGCGCCATCGCCTCGGTCTGGCTGTGGGTGACGTGGATGAAGGTGATGCCAATGTCGCGGTGAAAG
>NZ_BADK01000936.1 GCF_000333595.1 Azospirillum sp. B506 | reverse complement strand
AGATCGTCAGCGTCACGCTGTCGAGGCGTCCGCCCAGGTCACGGGCGATCACACGCCCGCCGGTCAGGATGGCGATGTCCTCCATCGTCGCCTGACGCCAATGGCCGAATTCCGGCGGATTGATCGCCACCACCGTGGCTCGCCCGTCACGGCGCAGCGCCATCAGCGCCGCCACCGCCTCCGGCCCCACGCCGTCGGCCATGATCAGCAGCGGGCGGTGCCCCGCGGCGATGCGGTCGACCAGGCGCAGGATCGGTTCCGGGTCGGCGATCTTTTGGTCGGTCATCAGGATGTAGGGCCGCTCCAGCACCGCGGTCTGTCCGGTCGGCTCGGTCGCCATGTGATGCGAGAGGAATCCGCGGTCCAGCACCATGCCCTCCAGCACTAGCAGCGCCGTCGGTGTGCCCGGCTGGCCATATTCGATGTCGATCACCCCGTCCGCCCCGACCCGGCGCAGGGCATCGGCCACCAGCCGGCCGAGCGCCGGATCGGTCGCGGCGACGGTCGCCACCTGCTCCAACCGGGCGTGGCTCTCCAATGGGCGAGCCATCTGGCGCAGCCGGTCGATGACAAAGCCGCAGGCTCGTTCCATCCCCTCGATCAGTTCGACAGAGCCATGTCCATCGGCCAGCTCGGCGACTCCGTCCTGGATGAGTGCATCGGCCAGCACGGTGGCGGTGGTGGTGCCGTCGCCGGCCACATCGTTGGTCTGCTTCGCCACCTCGCGCACCACCTGGGCGCCCATGTTCTCGAAACGGCAGGGCAGCTCGATCTCGGCGGCGATGCTGACGCCGTCGCGCGAGATCATCGGCGTGCCGATGGGGCGGTCGATGATCGCGTTCGTGCCCTTCGGCCCCAGCGTGCCGCGCACCGCCAGCGCCAGCTTGCCAATCCCGCGGGCAAGCGCGGCCCGCGCCTCGGCACGGTGCAGCATCATCTTCGGCATGGCGTCTTTCCCTCCCATTCTTGGTTTTGTGGATTTGAAAAGGATCCCCCTTCTCCGCGGGGGGAGAGGGGGATCTCACGCATCACTCGTAAGCCAGCGCATCATCCATGTTGCCGAAGAGGACGACCGTGTCCTCGTCGATCATGACCATGCGGCCATAGTGGGTGGAGGTCGAGATCTCGAACAGATGTGGGGTCATCTCGCGGCCCAGCGCCTCGCCGATCTCGCTCATTTTGAACTCGATCCTTCCCTCGCCGTCGATGCGGATCATCGCCGGCAGGTAGGTCACGGTGATGCCGGGCTTGCTCTCCATCACCTCGGCGATGCAGCGCGCCTCGACGCTGTCGTTCATCGTCACGCCGCACTGGTGCGAGATGGTGGCTTCCTGGGTGATGTCCTTCAGCGGCTTGAAAAGCTGCTGCACGGTGGTGACGCTCATGGTTTTCGTCCTCTTCTGGCGGAGATGCGGAATGGATCACTCGGCCGCGGCATCGGTGACCGCCGCCGACGCTGCGGCCTGCCCGACCTCGACCGGCGGCAGGGCCGGCAGGTCGGCGTCGATGCCGATCTCGCGCCCGATGGCGGCGACGCGGTCCCGCGCCCGCTCGAAGGCGTCCCCGAAGCTCGCCACCTTGACCCTTGGCAGCGACCACAGCGGCTGAAGCTGCAACGCCGCCTTCACCGCCAGCCCGCCATGGTGGGTGAACCAGCTCTGCAGCATGGTCCGGTTGTCCTCGCCATGCGCGGGGTCGCGCAGCAGCAGGGCGAACAGCTCCACCGCGTTGGCGAGGTTCCGCTCATAATCCGCCTCGGCCGCCGAGATGACCGACGGGGTGGAGAAGTCGTTCTGCGCCGCCGCCACCTGCATGACGAAGCCGCTGCGGAACAGCTCGCCCACCAGCGGTTCGAAGACGAGATTGACGGCGAAAACCTGCTCCAGGAAATCGGTGGCGGCGCGGATATGCTCCACCGCCTCGCGGCAGGGCTGCCAGATCGGATCGTCCAGCCAGTGCGCCTTGCCGGCGTCCAGGTCGAAGCCACCGATGTCGCTGCCGACCTCCGCCAGATAGAGCGTCAGATCCTGGGCAAAGCGCAGCTTGTAGGAGGCATTGGTCAGGATGGCGTTGTTGACCATCTGGGTGTAGCCATAGCGCTGCGCCCGCATCAACGCGGTGCCCAGGCCATATTCGGCATGCTTGAAGGCACCGACATGGTTCTGCAGCACGGCGACCCAGGCCTTGTCGAAGCGCTGGGGCGCCCCGGCGCGGCGCGCGTTCTCCACCACATTCTGGATCATGCCGACGATGGTGGACTGGCGCTGGTAGTGGGTGCGTTCCCATTCCTGGTCGGGGGCGCGGAAGCTGTGCCAGTCCGTGCATTTCAGCGCGGTCCAGTCCTTGGAATAGGTCGGCGTGCCGTCGCCGAAGGAGATGATCCAGTTCTGGAGCAGATAGCGCTCCGGATCGGGCTGGACGTCGACGGTCACGTCCTCGTAATGGGTCGCCTTGCGGCCCTTGGGATCGAAGTAATTGTAGCGGCGGCTGTCGGAGCCCGGAAAGACCTTGGCCCCGGCGGCAGCGGATGCGGTTTCCTGCATGGTCATCGTCGTTCCTCCCGTGTTTTGAAAAGGCCCGGCTCAGCGGGTGGCGGGGGTGAATTTGTCGAAATAGACGCGCGCGGACTCGACGCCGGCCATCTGCAACACCGGCAGCACCGCGTCGATCATCGGCGGCGGTCCGCAGGAGAAGACGTCCGCCTCCTCCACCTCGTCCATGTCGGACAGGTGCCGGCGCAGCACCTCGTGGATAAAGCCGGTCTCGCCGGTCCAGCCGTCGTCCTCCTCGGCATGCGACAGGGCGGGGATGAAGGCGAAGTCCGGCAGGCTGCGGGCGAACGCCTCGAACAGGTCGAGGTGAAACAGGTCGCGCCGGCTGCGGGCACCGTAGAAGAAGCGCACCGGCCGCGTCTCGCCGCTGGCGGCCTGGTCGCGCAGGATCGACAGCAGCGGCGCCATGCCCGACCCGCCGCCGACCAGGATCATCGGCCCCTCCCGCCCCTCGCGGCGGAAGCAGGTGCCGTAGGGACCACGCACGCTCACCCGGTCGCCGACCGACAGTCCGCCGTCCAATTGGCGGGAGAAGGCGCCGTCCGGGTATTTCTTGATGATGAACTCAAGCCGGTTGCCGTCCGCCGGCGGGTTGCCCATCGAGAAGGAGCGGGTCAGGCCGATGCCGGGCAGCGTAATGTCGGCATATTGCCCAGCCCAGAACTTCATCGGCTGGTCGAGGTCCAGCGCGATGGCGACGATGTCGTGGGTCAGCGGCTCCACCGTTGCCAGCCGCGCGGTGAAGTCCTTCACCGGGATGGAGCGGGACAGCAGATCCTCGTCGTAATTCAGCAGTTCCACCGCCACGTCGCTGTAGGCCAGCGAGCGGCAGAGCAGGATGTGGTTGTTGTCGCGCTCCGGATCGGAGAGCGCGAAGGTGGAGTATTTCAGCATCTCGACGTCGCCGTCGATCAGCAGGCATTTGCAGGCGGAGCATTGCCCCTCCTTGCAGCCATGCATCAGCGAGACGCCCTGGCGGAAGGCCGCGTCGAGGATGGTTTCCCCTTCCGCGACCTCCATTTCGATGCCGACCGGCTCAAGCCGCACCGTATGCACGGCGGGGCTGTTCTGTAGCGCTTGTGCGGTCATGGTCTGTCGATCTCCGCGGTGATGTCCGCCTGTAAAGCCCGCAGGGGATCCCGCTCCCCCTCTCCGTCCGGAGAGGGGGCGGGCCCGAGTGAAGGAGCGGGAGATCAGACCCGGCGGATCTTGAAGCCCTTGCGGTACTCCTCGACATGCGCCTGACGCTGTTGCGGCGTCATTTCGCGGAGCGCCAGCAGCGGGCTGCGGATGGTGTGGCCGCGCACATGGTCGAGCGTCCACATGTCCTTCTCCTCGAAGGACAGGTGCGGCTGGGCGATCAGCGTCTTCCCGTCGGGGCGGACGAAGCCCATGTCCTGGATGGCATCGGCGAGGTCCCAGCCGTCATAGACCTCCTCCCACTGGCGCCGGCCGGAGAAGCGGCCCATCGCCGGGGTCGGACGCCCCTGATATTCGGCGGCGAAGGCCTCCTTGTGGGTCCAGCGGTCGACCTCGGAGGCGTAGGTGAACAGCTCGCCATCGACCTCGTCGATCGTGAAGTCCTCGCGGATCACGCAGGGCACCAGGCTCGACCAGCAGCGGTGCGGATAGACGTAGCCGGTGTCGGCGAAGGTGATCGGCACGCTGCCCGGCTTGCTGAGCTTGGCATAATTCTCCCACCAGACGCCGAACTCGTCGTACCAGCCCGGATATTTGCTCTCGAACCATTCGAAATCGCGCTCGGTCATCGCCTCGATGCGCCAGAAATTGGCCCACCAGCCGGCGGAGAAGAACTGGGCGATCTTGTGGACGTAGTTCTTCTTGACGATGCTGTCGAAGGCTTCGTGAACATCGTCATGGTGGATCTTGATGCCGTACTTCTCCAGCGGCAGCATGTAGGTGCGGTAGTAATCCTCGAAGATCCAGCGGTGCCACAGCTCGGCGTAGGATTCCTTGTTCTTGTCGCGGTGCTTGGTGCCGTATTCGATGATCGTGCCGATGGCGGCGTCGACGATCATGTGGTTCTGCCAGAAGGAATAACGGATGTCGCGTTCCAGCAGCAGGTGGTTGTCCGGCTCCTTCAGCACCGACATCAGCATGGAATGGCCGTTGCCGATGTGGCGGGATTCGTCGCTCTGCACCGACAGGAAGACGGTCGGCAGGGCATAGTCACCGTTGCGCGCCGCCTCCGACGGCATGGCGACGAACAAGGTATTGGTGAAGGCGGTCTCGGCCACCACCTGCAAATAGATGTTCGACGCGGTGATGGCGTCGCCGGTCAGGAAGGCTTCCCCGAACTGCCGGCCGATGGTGGTGGCGTAGCATTTGCCGAACGCCTTCTCGGTGATGTCGAAGCCGGCCGGGTCGATGTAGTTCTCCATGTACCATTTCTTGAGGTTCATCTGGATCGTCGAGTGCCGGAACTCGTCGATCATCTGCATGGTGAAGCCGGTGCGCAGGTCGTCGCCCGGCGCCAACTGGCCCAGCGTCGCCATCGACCGCGCCGCCGAAATCTCCGGGAAGGGGATGATCGCCAGGAACAGCTTCATCCACTCGATCCAGCGCGGCTCGACATTGCGGAACATGTCACCGCGCAACGCGGCATCCAGCGCGCCATAGACGCGGTTGTCCTTCTCCTCCTGCATCGGGAAGTAGGAGCGCAGGACCTGCTTCATCGGGTCGCGCGGCGCCTTGGAGATCTTGTAGTCGGTCGGGAAGCTCATCGCCTCCTTGACGTAGGACGGCGTCCAGCCGAGATCGGCGACGCGGCGGGCCGCCTCGCTGATGCCGATGCCTTTCTGGCTGGTGATCTTGTTCAGCGTCAATCCATCCGGCATGTCGTCTCTCCCCATGATTTCGATGTTGGTGATCCGGGCCTGAAGGATCGCGTCGGCCATTCCTGCCGGCCATGTGTGCTGGATGACGGGATACCGGCAGTCCAATGAGCGGGATCGGCGGGACCGGGGCCGCACAACAGCGCGGCGATGAAGGCCCGCAGCTTCAGGCCGTTTGCGGCCGCCGAACCGGGGCGGCCGCAACGCCCACCCCACACAGCAAACGGCGTGCCAGAGCGCCGGAGTCCGGCGGACAGGTGATTTTAAAGAAGATCAGCTTAACGTATTGTCTCATATCGGGACGATATGTCGCAGCGGGAGTGTCCCATAATGAAACAGTTGGAACAGCGATCCTCTGCAACACCGCACAAAAACCCGCCTTTCCCCTTATCCGGCGCGGCTTGCCGAGCCGTGGCACGTCCCTTGCTCCACCCCCATCGACGGCGCCGCACCGGCCGGGCCAACGTGCCGGCGCCCAAAGGCTGCGGCCAAGATTTCGAGAGGATCTTCAAACGATGAGGCATGCGATGCACGCGAGGATGTCGCCGCACCGCTGGGTGATGTTGCTGCTCCTTCTGTCCATTCCCTTTTCGCCCTTCACGCGGAAATCCGCGGCGGCGGATGGCGAGACGCTGTTCCGCCAGCAATGCGGAACCTGCCATTCGGTGAAGAAGGACGACGGGCCGCGCGCCGGACCGCCGCTGTATGGCGTCATCGGCCGCAAGGCCGGCAGCGTCAGCGGCTTCGACTATTCCGATGCGCTGCGCGGCGCCGGCTTCGCCTGGGACGCCGGACATCTGGAGAACTGGCTCACCAACTCCAACCAGTTCGTTCCCGGCAGCTACATGAACTACCACCAGGACGACGACGCCATCCGCAAGAGCATCGTCCAGTTCCTGGAAGCCAGCGCCAAACGGTAACGCCGGCCCTCACCGACATCGCAGGAGGCATCATGGCCAAGATCATCCACATGATGGTGCGCGTCCTCGACGAACAGCGGTCGCTGGACTTCTACGCCAAGGCCTTCGGGCTGGAACCGGCCGAGCGGCTGGGGTTCGACGGCTTCACGCTGATCTACCTGCGCAACGCCGAGAACGACATGGAGTTGGAGCTGACCGTCAACCACGACCGCAGCGCGCCCTACACCCATGGCGACGGCTACGGCCACATGGCGGTGGCGGTGGACGATCTGGAGCGGGAGCACGCCCGGATGTCGGCTCTGGGCTTCCCGGTGACCCCGGTGAAGGAGTTCGCCCCCGGCGGCACCCTGCTGGCCCGCTTCTTCTTCGTCACCGATCCGGACGGCTACAAGACCGAAGTCCTGCAGCGCCACGGCCGCTATCGCTGAACTTCGACAGCAATAACAAACCACTTGGGAAGGAGACGTCGATCATGCGCGTTCTCGACAAACGGACACGGCTCAACAGGCGGAATTTCCTGAAGACCTCCGCCGCATCGGTCGCGGCGGCCGGTGCGGTTTCCGGCGGTATGGTGACGATTGGTGCGACCCCGGCCTGGGCCGAAGGGCTGAGCGCCATCAAGCCGGATGCGGCCAAGACCCTGCTGGTGATGGTGCGCGACCTCTATCCGCACGACCGGCTTGGCGACGCCTATTACGAAAAGGCACTGGCGTCGATGGACCAGGAGGCGGCAAAGGACGCCACCCTGGCCGGCCAGCTGAACGAAGGCGCGGTGGCCCTCGACACCGCCGCGCGCAAGCTGGGCAACGCGCCCTACGCCGCCATCAAGGCGGAGGCGGACCGCGTCGCCGTGCTGAAATCCATCGAGAGCACACCCTTCTTCCACAAGGTCCGCGGCGACATGGTGGTCGCCCTCTACAACCAGCCGGAGGTGTGGGCGAAGCTCGGCTACGAAGGGGCGTCGGCCGAATATGGCGGCTACATCCACCGCGGCTTCGACGATCTGGACTGGATCAAGGACGCCTGACGGCGCACCCGCCTGCCACACCGAATGCCCGAAAAAATGGGGAGGACCGAGACATGGTTGCGAAATTCGCGATGGATGACGACAGCGTCGTGGTGGTGATCGGATCGGGGGCCGGCGGCGGCACCCTGGCGAACGAACTGGCCCAGAAGGGCATCAAAGTGGTCTGTCTGGAGGCCGGCGGACGTCACGAAATCCAGGACTTCGTGAACGACGAATGGAAGAGCTTTTCGCAGATCTCCTGGCTCGACAAGCGCACGACGTCGGGCAGCTGGCGCGTGGCGAAGGACTTCCCCAACCTGCCGGCCTGGATCGTCAAGGCGGTCGGCGGCTCCACCGTCCATTGGGCCGGCGCCTCGCTGCGCTTCCAGGAGCACGAGTTCAAGGCGCGCACGACCTATGGCGCGGTGGAGGGTGCCAACCTGCTCGACTGGCCGGTGACGCTGGCGGAGATGGAGCCCTATTACGACAAGGCCGAATTCAAGATGGGAACGACCGGCACCAACGGCATCCCGCGCCTGCCTGGCAACAACAACTACAAGGTGCTGGCGGCCGGCGCCAAAAAACTTGGCTACAGCGAGTTCCACACCGGCAACATGTCGATCAACAGCAAGCCGCGCGACGGCCGCGGTTCCTGCCAGCAGATCGGCTTCTGTTTCCAGGGCTGCAAGTCGGGGGCGAAATGGTCGACCCTCTACACCGAGATCCCCAAGGGCGAGGCCACCGGCAACCTGGAGGTCCGGCCGAACGCCCAGGTGCTGAAGATCGAGCATGATGCGAAGGGCAAGGTCAACGGCGTGCTCTATGCCGACAGCACCGGCGCCATGCACCGGCAGAAGGCCCGCATCGTCGCGGTCGCCGGCAACTCGATCGAAAGCCCGCGCCTGCTGCTGAATTCGGCATCGACGATGTTCCCGGACGGGCTGGCGAACTCGTCGGGACAGGTCGGACGCAACTACATGCGGCATATGACCGGCTCGGTCTATGCGATGTTCGACCGGCCGGTGCACATGTACCGCGGCACCACCATGGCCGGCATCATCCGCGACGAGTCCCGCTTCGACCCGCGGCGCGGCTTCGTCGGCGGCTACGAGATGGAAACGCTGTCGCTCGGCGTGCCCTTCATGGCGGCCTTCCTCGATCCGGGAGCCTGGGGCCGCGACTTCAGCTCGGCGCTGGACGCCTACGACCATATCGCCGGCATGTGGCTGGTGGGCGAGGACATGCCGCGCGAGACCAACCGCGTCACCCTGCACGCGACGGAGAAGGACAAGTTCGGCCTGCCGATCCCGAACGTCAATTTCGACGACCATCCCAACGACATCGCCATGCGCACCCATGCCTATGGCCGCGGCTCGGCGGTCTATGACGCGGTGGGCGCCACGCGGACCATCCATACCCCGCCCTACCCTTCCACCCACAATCTCGGCACCAACCGGATGAGCGCCAACGCCCGCGACGGCGTCGTCAACAAATGGGGACAGGCGCATGACGTGAAGAACCTGTTCGTGTCGGACGGCAGCCAGTTCACCAGCGGCGCGTCGGAGAACCCGACCCTGACCATCGTCGCGCTGGCGATCCGGCAGGCCGACCACATCGCCGACCAGATGTCCAAACGCGAAATCTGAACCCCAGCGAGGGCCGTGCGTCCCCGGCCTATGCGGCACTGGGGCGCACGGCCTTCCCTTGCCAACGCGCCGGGTTCACCTTCGGAACGGCAGGTGTCGCTGCCGCCAGCCATACCTTGGTTTGCTTGAGGGGGCCGCATCGGCGGCGCTACCATCGGGGCCTGTGCATGTCCCTGACGAACGCAATCGGTAGCAGGAGCCCGCCATGGTCGACGCCATCATCATCGGAGCCGGACAGGCCGGGCCGCCGCTCGCCCAGCGCCTCACCGCCGCCGGCATGAGCGTGGCGGTGATCGAACGCAAGCTGTTCGGCGGCACCTGCGTCAACACCGGCTGCACCCCGACCAAGACGCTGATCGCCAGCGCCCGCGTGGCCCGGATGGCCCAGCGTGCCGCCGAATACGGCGTGATGCTGGACGGTCCGGTGCGCATCGACATGGCCAAGGTCAAGGCGCGCAAGGACGAGGTTTCCGGCCGGTCCCGCCAGAATGTCGAACGCTGGCTGCGCGGCATGCCCAACTGCCGGGTGCTGCAGGGCCATGCCGGTTTCGAATCGTCCAACAGCGTGCGCGTCGGCGACGAGCTGCTGACGGCGGACCGCATCTTCCTCAATGTCGGCGCCCGTGCCTCGGTGCCGGACATGCCGGGCGTGCGCGATGTCGACATCCTGACCAGCGGCACGATCCTCGACCTCGATCATGTGCCGCGGCATCTGGTGGTGGTCGGCGGCAGCTACATCGGCCTGGAATTCGCCCAGATGTACCGCCGCTTCGGGGCCGAGGTGACCGTGGTGGAGAAGGGGGAGCGGCTGATCTCGCGCGAGGATCCCGACGTCTCCGACGCCATCCGGGAGCTGCTGGAGAGGGAAGGCGTGACGGTCCGCCTGAAGGCCGACTGCATCCGCTTCGCCCGCCATGCCGACGGCGTGGAGGTCGGGGTGAACTGCGCATCCGGCACTCCCACGGTGGTGGGAAGCCATGTGCTGCTGGCGGTCGGCCGCACGCCCAACACCGACGATCTCGGCCTCGGCCGCGCCGGCGTGGCGACGGATTCCCGCGGCTTCGTCACGGTGGACGACAAGCTGCGCACCAATGTGCCCGGCATCTGGGCGATGGGCGACTGCAACGGGCGTGGCGCCTTCACCCACACCGCCTACAATGATTTCGAGATCGTCGCGGCCAATCTGCTGGACGACGATCCGCGCAGCGTCGACGACCGCATCCAGGCCTATGCGCTCTACACCGACCCGCCGCTCGCCCGCGTCGGCATGACCGACGAGGCGGTCCGCCGCTCCGGCCGGCGGGCGCTGGTCGGCCAGCGGTCGATGACCCGTGTCGGCCGCGCGGTGGAGAAGGGCGAGGCGCAGGGCTTCATGCGGATCGTCGTCGATGCCGACACCAAGGAAATCCTGGGTGCCGCCATCCTCGGCCCCGGCGGTGACGAGGCGATCCACGGCGTGCTCGACATGATGTACGCCAAGGCGCCCTACTCCACCCTGCAACGCGCGGTCCATATCCATCCCACCGTCGCCGAACTGCTGCCGACTCTGCTGGGAGAACTGAAGCCGCTCTGACGCCGGCCTTGCCAGCCCTCCCGCATCCGCATCATCCTGGCGCCAAAGCCGGGATGGAGACGCCCGGACCGAGAGGACAAGACGTGCAGCCAGAGATTATCGAGATTCCCGAAGGCAAGACCGAGTTGGCCGTGCCGGCCCTGCGGGTGCTGTGGCCGAAATACGAGGCGGCGGAGATGATCCGCATCATCGACACTGTGCTGAGGCCGAACGGCTACCGCCTCGCCGGCATCGTTCCGGAACCGGGCGGCCCGGCGGCCTGCGTCCTGGGCTTCCGCCTGCAGCATTCGCTGTGGCTGGGAAAATCCTTCTACATCGTCGACATGGCGACGCTGCCGGACCAGCGCGGCCGGGGCTACGCCGCCCTCATCCTCGATTGGGCGAAGGCCGAGGCGGCAAGGCTGGGCTGCACGGCGCTGCATCTCGACTCCGCCGTCGGGCCGGAGCGCAGCAGCGCGCACCGCGTCTATATGGGCAAGCGCTATCGGATCGCCTGCCACCACTTCGTGCACCAGCTCGACTGACGGTTCCGCCCCGCCGCGACGCGGCCCCTCATCCGGCCGCCTCGCGGAACGGGGCGAACCAGCCGAGCCCCTCCAGCGTGCCCGCCCTTGGCCGGTATTCGCAGCCGACGAAGCCGTCATAGCCCAGCCGGTCAAGCTCGGCGAACAGGAAGGGCCAGTTCAGCTCCTCCCCGTCCGGTTCGTTGCGCGACGGAACGGAGGCGATCTGCACATGGCCGATCAGCGCCATCAGCCGGCGCAGCGCCATGGTCACGTCGCCATGGAGGATCTGACGGTGGTAGAGGTCGAACTGGAGCCGGACATTGGGCAGGCCGGCTCCGGCGATCGTCCGTTCGGCGAGGGCGAAGTCGTTCAGGAAATAGCCGGGCATGTCGCGCCCGTTGATCGGCTCCAGCAGCAGCTCGATCCCGTGCCGTGCCAGCGCCTCCCCGGCATGGCCGACCGCCCGACGGTACGACTCGACCGCCGCCGGATCGGCGGGATCGGCCGACCCCGCCATCATGTGCAGCCGGCGGCAGCCGGTCGCCGCCGCATAGTCCATCGCCCTGGCGACCCCGGCGCGGAACTCGTCGAACCGGTCCGGCAGGGCGGCCAGCCCGCGTTCGCCGGCGGCCCAATCGCCGGGCGGCATGTTGAACAGCGCCTGGGTCAGCCCGTTGCGTGCCAACCGCCGGCCGACCTCGTCCGGCGCATGGTCGTACGGGAACAGATATTCGACCGCCCGGAATCCGGCATCGGCAGCAGCATCGAAGCGGTCCAGGAACGGCCATTCCGTGAACATCATCGTCAGGTTGGCGGCAAAGGCGGGCATGGCGCGGTCGGTCTCCCTCATGGCACGGGCGGCGCAGTATCCCGCGACTTCGCCCCGACCGCCAGCCGCCAGCGGTGGCCGGCGCCTGCCCGAACCTGCTAAGTGTCAGGGCACGAACCGAAAATTCTGGAGAGAACGGCCGATGACCAAACCCACGATCCTGTCCGCGCTGCTGCTCGGCAAGGCGGTCCCGTTCGGCCGGCCGGACACGCTCAGCG
>NZ_BADK01000937.1 GCF_000333595.1 Azospirillum sp. B506 | reverse complement strand
CGCTGCGCTGTGTCCGTGGATGGCACGCGCGAACAGCTCCTTGCCGACGCCGGTCTCCCCCTCGATCAGGATGGGCACCGGCAGCGGCGCCAGACGTTCTCCCTGGGCGATCACCGTGCGCAGACTGTCGCTGTCCCCGACGATGTCGGCGAAGCGGGAGCGGTTGCGGTCGGACTCATCCGGGACAGCGCGCCGCCCGGCCGTCGGCCGGCTGGATGCGGCGGCGGGGATGACCAGCAGCGTTCCCCGCCGCTCTCCATCCAGCATCAATGGCCGGACCCAGTCGGAGGGAACCGGCAATTGTCCCCCTGCCCTGTTTCCGACACCGGGGATGGGAAGCTTCATCCCACGGTTCAGCTGCGGCAGTTCCGATCCGAGGCTTGTCTTCAACAGATGTGCCGCCTTCCGGCTGGCATAGAGAAGGCGCCCACGGGCATCGAGTGCGATCAGTCCCTCTCCCGCATATTTCTGGCTGTCCTCCAGGCAGGCTTCGAGCAGCCGCACATGCTCGGCCTCCGTCTGGCGGGCGAGGTTCCATTCAACCTGCCGGGCGGCGACCACGGCCAGCGCCAGCGCCTGTCCGCTGAAGCTCTGCTTCAGGCCGGAGATGTCGAGAAGGCCGACGACCATCCCGTCGACGGGATCGTGGATCGGCGCACCGGCACAGCTCCACCCCTTGATGCCGGCGCAGTAATGCTCCGCCGCCTGGACCAGGACCGGCTGTTTGGAGGCGAGGGCCGTGCCGATTCCGTTGGTGCCGGCACAGCTCTCCCCCCACTGGCCGCCGCAGGCCAGGCTGATGTCGCGGGCCGAGGTCAGCGTCGCGCGGTCGCCGGCAGCCTCCAGCACCACCCCATTGGCATCGGTGATCAGCATCACCGTGCGTGTTCCGGCCAGCAGATCCGCGGCCTCCGCCAATGTCGAGGCCGCCGCCTGGAGAAGGTCGCGGTTGTCGCGGCGCAGAGCCTCGATATGGTCGCCGCAGACCACCGGTGCAGACTCCGCCCGCGCATCGACCAGGAAGCTTTGACATCGCGCCCAGGATCGGATGACCACGTCGCGCACCGGCAGATTGTCGCGCCGCGATCCGGAAACGAAATCCTCCCACGCCTTCATCGTCGCGGTTTCGCCTTCGCCCGGCCCATGGAGCGCCCGACCGGACGAAGCAACGGCCAGATGGCCGATGCCGGCCCCTTCGTTGGCCAACATTGTCCCCTCCCTGCTTCCCGGCGTCATTCACGGTCTGTTTCCGGTGCGCCGATTGTCTTCGGATAATGGATGCGGAGGTTCGCCTGCAAGTCCTCCGCATCAGCGATTGTTTGTATAAGAAACCATATGCCGAACCGAAGCGGGAGCGGTAGTAGCGGATTACTCTATGGCTTTTTTCCTGCCTTTCTCCCCGAAGGTGGAGGTGAGATGTGACGGCCGGGCGGGATCAGGTCCGCCCATACCGCTCCATTCCACCGCCACGGGCCGGCCCGGCGGTGGGATCGACGTCGTCCGGGATATCGGCGATCAGCGTGTGGGTGGTCAGCACCAGCTTGGCGACCGACACCGCGTTCAGCAAGGCCAGCGTGGTGACCTTGACCGGATCGATGATGCCGGCGGCGAACAGGTCGCCGAACCGGCCGCTGCGGGCATCGAAGCCGGAACCGTCGGGAAGTCCGGCGACCCGAGTGGCGACGCCGGCCCCGTCCAGCCCACCATTTTCCGCGATGCAGACCAGGGGCTGCAGCATCGCCCGCTGCACCAGCCTCACGCCGGCCCGCTCGCCGTCCCCGACATCCTCGGCCAGCCGGTCGAGCAGCGGAGCGATGCGGGCAAGCGCGGTGCCGCCACCGGGCACCACGCCCTCTGCCAGAGCCGCGCGGGCGGCGGCGAGCGAATCCTCCAAAAGCTGGGCGGTGCGTTTCTGCTCCACCGGAGTGGCGCCCCGACCTCGATCAGGGCGGTGCCGTGCGTCAGCTTCGCAGCCGTTGGG
>NZ_BADK01000938.1 GCF_000333595.1 Azospirillum sp. B506 | reverse complement strand
AACTCCGCACCCGTCGACTCCATTCATGCCGGGCATGGCGAAGTCGGTGACCAGCGCGTCGATCTCGACCCCATCGCGCAGCAGCGCCAGGGCGCTCTCTCCGCTTTCCGCCTCGACGATCCGATGGCCCAGGTTTTCCAGCAGCGCCATCGTTCCCATCCGCACGATGGCGTCGTCTTCCACCAGCAGGATGGTTCGCCCCTGGCGGCGTTCGACTTCGGCGGCCGACCGTTCCGGCCTGTCGGCGACCGTCGCGACGCTCGGCAGATAGAGGGTGATGTCGGTTCCCCTGCCGGGTTTGCTGTCGATATGGACCCCGCCGCCCGATTGGGTCGCCATGCCCTGCACCATCGACAGCCCCAGCCCCGAACCCTTGTCCAGCGGCTTGGTGGTGAAGAAGGGCTCGAAGACGTGGGGCAGCACCGACGGGGCGATGCCGGTGCCGGTATCGGCGACCCGGATCGCCACATAGGTCCCGGCCCGCAACTCCGCCGGCCCGGTCACGGCCGCGCCGGTTTCACCATCGCGGAACTCGACGGCGAAGGCGGCGAGGGACAGCCGCCCACCGGCCGGCATGGCGTCACGGGCGTTGATCGCGAGGTTCAGGATGGCGGATTCGAGCTGCGCCCGGTCGATCAGCGCCGCCGGAAGTCCGGGCGCCACCTCGATGGTGACGCTGATCCGGCCACCCAGGGAGCGTTCCAGAAGGGAACTCATCCCGGTGAGCAGCTCTCCCAGGTCGGTGGGCTCCGGCATCAGCGTCTGACGCCGGGCGAAGGACAGCAGCGACTGGGTCAGCCGGGCACCACGTTCGATGGAGCGGTTGGCCGCCTCGAACAGGTCGCGCGGGACACCGTCGGGCACGGTGGGGGCCAGCACGGCAAGGCAGCTGACGATCCCCTGGAGCAGGTTGTTGAAGTCATGCGCCACGCCGCCGGTCAGCTGGCCCAGCGCCTCCATCTTCTGCGCCTGATGCAGTTGGTCCTCCGCCCGCCGTCGATCGGCCATTTCGGCCTTCAGGGCCTGGGTCCGCTCGGCGACCCGCTCCTCCAATCGGCTGGACGCCTGGGTGATCTCCTGAAGATGACTGCGGGTCCGGTACTGGCGTTCCCTGCTGCGCAGGGCCGCCTGGGCCGCGCTCTGCAACGCCTCGCGATGAAGCGGACGGTCCAGCAGCGTGACGTTGCCGAGCGCCTGGAAGAACGCCTGTCTACCCCGCGCAGCCCGCCGGCTGCGCCGCGACGTCAGGATCACGATGGGCAGGTCCGACCAGCGCGGCTGCGCCTCCAGCCAGGCGGTCAGCGGTTCGACGTCGGTCAGCACCCCTTCCGAGAGCATCAGCGCGCCGACATCAGCGCCCCCGGCATCATCGCCAAGGCTCCGGCAAAGCGCCGGCAAATCGGCACAGGGCTGGGGCGCCAGACCGATCTCCTCCAGCACCGAAGCGATCACCTCGGCGTCCCGCCCCTCGGGGGCCAGGACAAGGATGGACCCGTGCATCGGCATCGATCACCCGGCTTCGCCCTGAGCATTGAGGAGAGTCTCTGCCACACCGTCATATTCCGGCACGCCGGTCAACACGCCGCGGAAGTCCATCAGCTGCGGCCCGACCTGCATGCCGTCGGGGAACAGCCGGAACTCGCGGATCGACAGTTCGTGAACACCGGTGCGTTTCTTGACCACGGAAATCGCCTTGCGTACCTCGCCCTCGGCCTCGAAGAAGCGCAGAAGGACCACGGTGTCGCTCATGAAGGACAGATCGACCGGATTCTGCACGTCGCCGACGATGCCCTGCTGGGCCAGGACCAGGATGGTCACCACGCCCTTGTTGTTCAGGTAGGTCAGCAGCTCGTGCATCTGGAGCGTCAGCGCCTTTTCCTCCGGCATGGTGCTGAGGTAGGAGTTCAGGCTGTCGATGACCACAATGCGGGCGTTGCGGTCCTCGACCTCGCGGCGGACCTGCCAGACGAACTGGCCGGGCGACAGGCGGGACGGGTTGGCGCGCTGCCAGCCGACGCGGTCCTGCTGCACCGCTTCCCGGATATCGATCCCCAGCGCGATGCTGCGCAGGCCCAAGGTCTTGAAATTCTCGTCGAAGGAGAAATAGGCGGCATGCTCGCCACGCCTGACCGCGGCGGTGACATATTGCAGGGCAAGCGACGATTTGCCGACGCCCGACGGCCCCACCAGCATCGTTGTGGTGCCATGCGTCAGCCCGCCGCCCATCAGGTCGTCCAGGGCCGGCAGGCCGCTTTCCATGGTGGTCGGCTCGAAGTCGCTCTTGTGTTCTCCGGCAATCAGGCTGGGGAAGACCAGCACATCGGTCCTGGTGATGGCGAAATCATGCCATCCGCTCTGGTAATCCGCCCCCCGCATCTTGGCGATGCGCAGGCGCCGGCGTGCCGCGCCATAGGTGCGTTCAAGCTGCTCCAGCACGATCACGCTGTGCACCAGACTGTGCAGGTCGCTGGTGCCGTCCTGATGGGTCAGGTCGTCGAGGATCAGGGTGGTGCAGCGGCGCCCCTGCAGGAACTGCTTCAAGGCCAGGACCTGCCGGCGGTAGCCGAGCTGGTCCTGGGCGAGCAGCCGCAGTTCCGACACCGTGTCGATCACCAGCACTTCCGGATCGTCGCGTTCGATCCGCTCGATGATCAGGCGCACCGTTTCGCCAAGCTCGACCTCCGACGGGTAGAGCACGCTCTGTTGGCGATCCAGCTGCGCTTCGATCGGCACGATGTCGAAGACCGAGAAATCGTCGAGCGACCAGCCATGGCTCGCGGCGGTCGTCTCCAGTTCCTTCGCATCTTCCGACAGCGTGATGTACAGACCGGTCTTGCCGTCGCAACGCGCCTGGATCAGAAGCTGCAAGGCGATGGTGGTCTTGCCCGTGCCGGGAGCACCCTCCAGAAGATGGATTCGGCCGCGCGGCAGCCCGCCACGCAAGATCAGATCGAATTCGGGAATTCCGGTCTGCACTTTCTCAATCGGGATCGGCTTGGGCACCAACGGCTCCTTAACGTCCATGTCACCAGACAAACACCGCAGAGCGGAAATGTTCCGTCGGAGCTTGGGCGTGGCCTCAAAATCGACCGCCGTTGCAGGAAATCCGGGAGCCGGCGCCGATCCCGTCGCTCATTTGCCGCCAGTGACGTCGAGGAAAGTGCCGGTGATGAAGGATGCCTCGTCGCTTGCCAGCCAGAGGATCGCCCGCGCAACTTCCTCGGGCTGGCCGCCTCTTCCCATCGGGATCGTGTCCTTGACGCGATCCACCCGCCCCGGCTCGCCGCCGCTCGCATGCATGTCGGTGTAGATGTGCCCGGGACGGATGCAGTTGACGCGGATTCCCTCCCGCGCGACCTCCTTGGCGAAGCCGATGGTGAAGGTTTCGAGGGCGCCCTTGGACGCGGCATAGTCGACATATTCGTTCGGGCTGCCGAGCCGGGCCGATGCCGACGAGATGTTGATCACCACGCCGCCCCGCCCGTTGTGGCGATGGGACATGCGCTTGGCCGCCTGTTGCGCGCAGAGGATCGGGCCGATTGCGTTGACCGCGAAGATGCGCTGCATCCGCTCGAAGTCGAGATCCTCGGTCCGGCACTGGCGCGCAAGCACCGCGGCGTTGTTGACCAGCACATCGATCCGGCCGAACGTCCGGTCGATCGCGGCGAACAGCCCGGCGACCTGGGCCGGATCGGCGCTGTCGGCGCGCACCGCCAAGGCCCGGCGCCCGAGAGCCTCGACATCCGCAGCCACGGCGAGGGCGGCGGACTCGTTGGCGACAAAGCTGATCGCGACGTCGTAGCCCTGGGCGGCTGCAAGCCTTGCGGTTGCCGCGCCCATGCCGCGCGCGCCACCCGTGATCAGGATCAACGGCGGCTGAGGGACGGTGTTCATCGAATTGTCTCCTTGTGATGGTAAGGCGGTCACGCGGGGGGGGTGAGCGGCCGACAGGCGTCGGCTCATTGCCGGCCTTGGCCGACCCACTTTGCCATCCGGTGCCGGAAGACGCCGGCCTTCCCGTCCGATTCCGCGCCGGAGGCACCCAGATGGGGCGTCAGCATCAGGACGAGAGGAACGATCACGGCGGCGGTCGCCGCCGAGGCCAGCACGCCGACCGTCTGGCTGCTGTGATCGGCGATTGTGCCGTAAAGGATCGGTGCCAGGCCGCCGGCACCGATGACGCTGGTGTAGAAGATCGCGAAGGCCCGGCCGGTATCGCCGTCGGAAAGCTCCGGCACCGTGCCGTAGAGCACCGAGGATGTGCCGTTGAGCACGACGCCGAGCAGCGGCAGCAGGATCAGGGTCGGCGTCAGCGACGTGAACAGCGTCGCCGCGATCAGCAACGCGGTGGCCGCTTCGGTCACCATGACACTGCCGACAACGCCCAACCGGTCCCCGAGCCGGCTGCAGGTCGCCTTTCCGAACGCCCCGCCGATGAACAGCAGGGCAAGCGCGAGGCCGACCGTCGCCGTGTCTCCGCCCTGGCCGTGGATGAGGAAGGGCAGAAACAGCAGATAGCCCATGCGGGTCGCGGTATCGAGCGCACCGATTGTCGTCAGGATGCCGAAGCCGCCACGTCCTTTGCCCGAAGCCACCGCCGCCCTCGCCGTCCTGGCGATGGGAGCCGCCGGCGCCAGCGGCAGCAGGGCGACCGCCACGGCGATCCCGAGCACCGCCATCAGCCCCAGCACCGGTTGCCAGCCGACGACCGGCAGCAGCACGGCGGCCAGAGCCGGCAGGGCAGCCTTCCCGAGATCGCCCGAGAAATTGTAGATGCCCAGCGGATGTCGCGAGTCCGAGCCGTAACTCACGGTGACCAGCATCGAGCCGCAGGGGTGCTGGATGCTCGATCCGATGCCGGCCACGACGAGGCCGATGCACAGACCCGCGAAGCCGAACGGCGCCGCCATGATCAGCAGCCCCGCCAGGGCAAGGACGGTCGACAGGATCAGCGCCGCTCGTGGCGACAGGCCGCGCAACGCCCGGTCGGCCGGAACCTGCAATCCCCCCATCGTCCCGGAATAAAGAGCCCGAACGATGGCAAGCGCCGCATAGGAAAGGCCGAACTCCGCCTGCCATACCGGCAGGAAGACATAGAGGGCATCCGTGTATCCATCATGCAGTGCGTGAGCAAGACACGCGCTCGTCAGGCTTTTTCTTTTCTGAGTCCACCACTGTCGCAATTTCATCTGTGATGAGGCCTCCGGAGGCACAACAGGCCTCGTTGGTCTGAATCGAATTCGAAGGCATGCTATACGTGTGAGATTTCAGCGACTAGTATGGTTTTATTCACCGATACCGTTCGTTTTTCTCACGGATTGCCCATGCGCCGCCTGCCCCCCCTGAATGCCTTGCGCATCTTCGAGGTCGCAGCCCGGACCGGCAGCTATGCCGAGGCCGGGGCCGAACTCGGTCTCACCCATGGTGCGGTGAGCCGCCAGATGGCCGCACTCGAAAGCTGGCTCGGCCAGAGGCTGTTCACGAAGGACGGGCGTCGCATGGTCGCGACCCCGATGGCCAAAATCTTCGCCGCCGAAGTCGGGCTTTCCTTCGACCGTCTGGCTGTCGCGGCGGAAGCCTGCGGCCGGCCCGGTGCCCGCCGCATCCTGCGTGTCAGCGCCCCGACCAGCTTCGCGATGCGTTGGCTGATCCCGCGACTGGAGCGGTATCACGCCGCCCATCCGCAGGTCGAAGTCGCGGTTACAACGGTTTCGACCGTGCTTGAGGAGTTGCGTGGCGGCGTCGACGTGGCGGTCCGGCGCGGTGTTGCCCGCGAGCATGTGTGGCCCCAGCATCGCGTCGTCCCGGTGCTCGACGATGTGGACACGCTGATCATGAGTCCGGCACTGTTCGCCCAGCGGCCGATCCAGAAGCCCGCCGATATCGAGGGACACCGCCTGCTGGCGAGCGAAACCCGCGCGGGCGACTGGGCGAGTTGGCTCGAAGCGGCGGGACTCCAACATCTTGCCGGGCTTCCCCGCCAGAAGTTCGATCACTTCTTCGTGACCCGGCAGGCGGTGGAAGATGGACTCGGCATCGGCATCGGCCCGTTGCCGATGCTCCAGATCGACATCGACAGGGGGCGGCTGATGACACCGCTGCCTGAGATCCGGGTTCCGAGAACGGGCTATGTTGCGCTCATTCCACCCCAGGCCGATGCCGGAACGCTGGTTGCCGGCTTCGTCGACTGGCTTGTCGGGGAAGCGTGGGACGGTCGGTCGGCGTGAGCGATACGGTCACCGCGTTGTGTGACGAAAAGCGGCGCTGACGCCGGCAAGACCGAAGATCAGCAGAAACTCGACTCCCCTGACCGAACCGATCAGATCGGGCGGCAGTTGCATGGTCAGGGTAAAGGCGCCGATCAGCATCAGGATCGCCAGCGCCACCGCGACGCCGAAGGAGCGCAGCGCCAGGATCGCCGCACAGCCGATGGCAGCCAGAAGCGGACCAGCCAGAGCGGAATGAATGCCCGACGGGATCGAACCCAGGTCCGACGCATTGTCGGCGAGCTGACCGGCAACCGAAAACAGATGATTGCCCAGCCAGCCCAGCAGGCGCTGGTTGCCCGACGGCATCATTAGCAGATCCAGCACCCCACGGACGAGGGAGCAACCGGCGCTGTTCAGCTTGCAGGACAGGGTCGACAGGCTGTCGCCGGCGGCGACGCAGAGGGTGGTGGACTGGCTCATGATCCGCGTCCTTGGATCCTTGGGAGAGATCGGGATCGGGCCGGACGCGAACGGAGTGTCGTGCCGGTCAGTGCCAGGACACTATCCGTTCTTATGGAAGCGATAAATAAAGCAGAAATAAGAAATCTGTTGCGAAAGGGAGAACAATCTCGCCGCCGCCCTCCGCGTCCTATGAATTGGCAAGCGTAAGGGCATCGGAAAGGGCGAGAGCCGGCAGTGATGATACAGTCACCCTACCGTGCCGCCCGACCCTGTCGCAGAGAGACGACCGACCTGCCGTCGCCGGTCGAGGTTGGTTCCGTGGTGTCCGGCGGTCCGGCGGCGAGGTCCGGCAGACGTGTGCGCGGCTTCAGTGTCAGATAGCGGACGCAGCTGACGCGCAGGAAGGAGGCGAGATTCTGAACGGCGCCATGGGCCTCCAGAACCTCGTCATACAGCGACAGGATCAGCCGGTTCGTGGTCGTTCCCTGTTCCGCGGCGATGTCGGCTAGGACGTTCCAGAACAGGTTCTCCAACCTGATGCTGGTGACCATGCCATGGATGCGCACCGATCGGGACCGTGCCTCGTAGAGGATCGGATCGGTGTTGACGAAGATCTGGCACATGCCCCCGCCTCTCCTTGCACGATGATTCCGCTCTGCTCCACAGGAACTGTCCGGGACAGGGTGGACATCAGACCCGGCTGCAGCCGATGCCGGTTTGATCCGACTGTGCCTTCCTGGCGGCTGCGCGTTGAATGCCGTGCTGGTTCAGCTTCCGGTACAGCGTGCTGCGCGAAATGCCGAGGACCGACGCGGCATCCGACAGGTTGCCTCCGGTTGCGGCGATCACATCCTCGATGGTCCGCTGTTCGGTGACCGTCAGCGACATCGAGGATGTGACGCCCGCAGACGCCATGACGGGCGGGGCCGGCGAGCCGAGCAACGGCCACCCGTCCATGGCCATGCCCTCCGCCATACAGGTGCAGACATCGCGCAGCTCCTCGGGCAGATCCTCGACCTCGACGCTTCCGCTGGCGGAAAGCAGGATCGCGCGTTCGACCGCATTGCGCAGTTCCCTGACATTGCCCGGCCAGTCGTAGCGTTGCAGCAGATCGAGCGCCGCCGCGGGGACTCTAGAGGTCCCCGGGACCGAGCT
>NZ_BADK01000939.1 GCF_000333595.1 Azospirillum sp. B506 | reverse complement strand
TGGTGAGTTGCCGGTGGCATTGTCCGGCGGCAGCAGGGCGAACTGGCTGCCGCTGGCGGGCGATTCGGCGGCGACCCGTCCCGTCAGCGGCACATCGGGGAAGGCATCGATCCGGATGCCAGCCGGCTGGCCGGCACGGACGCGGGTCATCTGGGTTTCCTTGTAATTGGCGATCACCCACACCGCCGGCAGTGGCACCAGCGTGACGATCTGGCTGCCCTGCCCGACATACTGGCCGGGATGGACCTGCCGCTGTCCGACCATGCCGTCCACGGGGGCACGGATCGTCGTGCGGTCCAGCGTGATGCGGGCTAGGTCCAGATCGGCCTGCCGCTGCTGCCGGGTGGCCTGCGCCTGACGCACCTGCACGTCAAATCCATCGAGCGTCGCCTTCTGCTGATCCACCTGGGCCTGTCCCGCCTCCAGCGCCGCCTGGGCGCGGCGGGAGGTCGCCTGGGCCTGCTGCAGGGCCTGGAGTGTGCCGGCCACACCCTGCTCCGTCAGGGAATGCTGCCGCGTTTCCTCCAGCCGGGCCCGCCACGCTTCGGCTTCCAGCCCATGGACGTTGGCTTCGGCCTGATCGACCAGGGCGCGCTGGGTGCGCTTCTGGATGTCGAGTTGGGCAATGGCCGCATCGGCGGCGGCCAGCGCCGCCTCCGCCTGCGCGACACGGGCACGGTAATCATCGTCGACGATGACGGCCACCGGATCGCCGGCCCGCACCCGCTGGAAATCTCCCACCGGCATGTCGCGGATGACCCCCGCCACCTGGGCGGACAAGGGCGTGATGTCGGACTGGAGATAGGCGTCGTTGGTGCTCTGCTGCGTGGCCGATCCGAGCCAGCGGTCCCAGCGCGTCGCGAAGGCGACCACCAGCACCACGGCGAGCCCCAGCACCGACAGCCGGACCAGCCACGGACTCCACGCCACCGGCGGCGCCGGGGGTGACGGCGCAGGCGGTGCGGCTGGAGGCTGGACGGATTGCCGGGGCGGCGCTTCGGCATCGGGCATGCGTGGACTCCTGAGGGTCGGGCTTCTGGAACGGTTGAACGGCCGCACCGTTCCGCAAGCACGACCCTACGTCATGCGTCGCCGGAAGGCGTGCTGCACCAAGGTATAGCCCGGCGGCACCCGACCCCGGCAAATCAGGGCTGGTCCCAGGCATTTCGCTTGACCTGAAGTGAGCTTGAGGTTTTAGGCTGCCCTCATCGGATCTGGCCTGCCTGACCCGGCAAGCACTCCCAACCGACGACGCCAGCAGGCGGAGCAAACGATCATCAGGAGGAATTCATGACCGAGGAAGACCTGCAACGGTTGGGGCTGGCACTGCTGAACAGTCCGGCGGAGGCCATCGTCTATTCCGACCGGGAGGGCATCATCCGGTTCTGGAACGCGGGAGCGGAGCGCGTGTTCGGCTTCACCGCCGAGGAGACGCTGGGCCGGTCGCTCGACATCATCATTCCCGAACGCCAGCGCCCACGCCATTGGGAGGGCTATGACGAGGTGATGAAGACGGGGGTGAGCCGCTATGGCAGCGGCGACCTGCTGTCGGTGCCGGCAACCCGCAAGGACGGCAGCCGCATCTCCGTGGAATTCACCATCGTCTCCTTGACGGACGCCGACGGGACCATGCTGGGAATGGCAGCGGTCATGCGCGATGTGAGCGCCCGCTTCGACGAGCTGAAGGCCCTGCGCCGTCAGATCGCCGGCCGTTGAGCCTGCGGCCGATCCGCCGGGCCACCCCCGCTTCTGTGCGCGACCATGGCACGGATGCGGGCCTTGACCTGTTCGCTCAGCGGATTGTAGACCAACAGCCCAAGGTCGGGGCGTCCGTCGACGGCGAAGGCCGAATATTCCATCTCTACGGTGCCGAGTTCGGGGTGTTGGAGCTGCTTGACGCCCTCGCTCGGCGCGTAGACATCGTGCTCCTTCCAGAATCGGGCGAAGTCGGCGCTCGTCCGGCACAGTTCGTCGACGAGATCGGCAATCTCCTTCACAGCACCGGCACGGGCGGCATCGACGCGGAAGGCACCGACCAGGAAGCGGGCCATGCCCTCCCAATTCTTCTGCTTGGCCCGGATTGCCGGATTGCCGAACACCAGCCGCAGGATGTTGCGTTGGTCGGGGGGAAGCGTGGCGTAATCGGTCAGGACCACCGCCGCCGCCTGGTTCCAGGCCAGCACGTCCCAGGTCGCCGTCTTGATGAAGGCCGGGCAGGCATCGAAGGCATCCAGCAGCCGTTGCAGGCGCGGACTGACGCCTTCTGCCGGCCGGTAGCGCATCTCCGGCGGCCGGCCCAGCGCCAGAATGAACAGATGCTCCCGCTCCAGTTCGGTCAGCATCAGGCCGCTCGCGATCCGGTCCAGCACGTCGGCCGACGGTGCTCCTCCCCGCCCCTGCTCCAGCCAGGTGTACCAGGTCGGGCTGATGTTGGCGCGCTGCGCCACCTCCTCCCGGCGCAGGCCCGGCGTCCGGCGCCGGCCGGTGAATCCGAAGGCGGCCGGATCGAGCCGCGTGCGGCGGTCGCGCAGGAAGGCGGCGAGGCTGTTGGGCTGCTTGGAGTCGGTCTGCATCGGCGATCCTGGTGGGCACGATACCCTGGTAGCCATTATACTAGGAAAACGTCACTACTTTAACAGGATATAACGGCACGGCAGAGTGGGGGCGACGGAATTGGAAAGGTAATGTCCCCATGCGTATTTTCCTCACCGGCGCCACCGGCTTCATCGGTCGGGCCGTGCTGTCCGAACTGCTCCAGGCCGGTCATCAGGTCATCGGCATGACCCGGTCCGCCGAGGGCGCCCGTGCGCTGGAAGCCGCCGGGGCCGAGCCGCACCACGGCACCCTGGAGGACCCGGCGAGCGTCCGCGGCGGTGCCGAGAAGGCCGATGCGGTGATCCACACCGCCTTCGACCATGATTTCTCACGCTTCGCCGAGAATTGCGAAAAGGACCGCCGGGTGATCGGCACCCTGGGCGAGGCGTTGAAGGGCTCGGATCGTCCGCTGCTGATCACCTCCGCGGTCGGCATCGGGGGGAACGGTCCCGGCAGGCTTGCCCGCGAAGACGTCTTCGACGATGCCCACCCCATCCCGCGCATCGCGTCGGAGCGGGCCGGCAACGAGCTGCTGGATGCCGGTGTCAATGTTGCGGTGTTGCGGCTGCCGCAGGTCCCCGACACGGAAAAGCAGGGGCTGATCACCCCGCTGATCGCGATCTTCCGCGAAAAGGGCGTCGCCGCCTATCTCGGGGAGGGCCGCAACCGCTGGGCAGCCGGCCACCTGGGCGACGTCGCCCGTCTCTATCGGCTGGCGATCGAAAAGGGGCAGCCCGGCGCCCGCTACCACGCGGTCGGCGAGGAGGGCGTCGAGACCCGCCAGATCGTGGAAACGCTGGCACGCGGCCTGAAGATCCCGGCGGTCTCCGTCCCGCAGGACAAGGCGGCCGAGCATTTCGGTTGGATGGCGATGTTCGCCGGCATCGATCTGGCGGCCTCCAGCGCCCTGACCCGGGAGACGCTCGGCTGGCAGCCGGACGGTCCCGGCCTGATCGCCGACCTGGAGGCGATGCGGTACGCCTGACCGTCGTCCCACCGACCATGGAGCGCCGATAGCCGGCGCTGGGACAAGGGGAGCGCGCCCGCTCCCCGTCCCCATCGACGGTCAGGCGCTTTTGCCCAGACCGTCCAACGCCTCCAGGGCATCGGCAGGCAGAACCAGCTCCGCCGCGGCCAGATTCTCCTGCAGATGCTTGACCGAGGAGGTTCCCGGAATCAACAGGATGTTGGGCGCCCGCTTCAACAGCCAGGCGAGCGCCACCTGCATCGGTGTCGCTCCCAGCCGGTGGGCGATATCGGACAGCAGGCCGGACTGGATCGGCGAGAAGCCGCCGAGCGGGAAGAAGGGCACATAGGCGATCCCCTTGGCTGCGAGATCGTCGATCAGCGCATCGTCCGCCCGATGCACGAGATTGTAATGGTTCTGCACGCAGACGATCTCGCAGATGCGCCGCCCGTCCTCCACCTGCCGCGCCGTGACGTTGCTGAGTCCGATGTGACGGATCAGCCCCTGTTGCTGGAGGTCGGCCAGCACGCTCAGTTCCCGCTCGACCGGCCCCTCAGCCGGGGCATGACCATGGTCGCCCCACAGCCGCATATTGACGACGTCGAGCACGTCGAGACCAAGATTGCGCAGATTGTCATGCACGGCCTGCCGCAGCTCTTCGGGAGAGGCCGCCGGCAGCCAGGAGGCGTCCGCGCCGCGCCGCCCGCCGACCTTGGTCACGATCAGCAGATCGTTCGGGTAGGGCGCCAGGGCCTCGCGGATCAGCTGGTTGGTGACATGTGGACCATAGAAGTCGCTGGTGTCGATGTGGTTCACACCAGACTCGATGGCGTGGCGCAGCACGGCGATGGCGGCATCACGGTCCTTCGGCGGACCGAAGACGCCGGGGCCGGCAAGCTGCATGGCGCCGTAGCCAAGCCGGCGAATGGCTTTGCCGCCGAGGGTGAAACTGCCGGACTTGTCGATGCCGGATGTATCGGTGTTGAGCATGATGGCCTCCTTGTCGGTCCCGCCAATCTAGGCGCCATGGTTCCGACCGATTAGTCTGCACAATCAGGACAACCTGTGCGGATTTACGAACAATGCAACATGACCTTGGAGACCTGAACGCCTTCGTCGCGGTGGCCCGTGCCCGCGGCTTCCGCGAGGCCGCCAAGGGAAACAACGTCAGCGCTTCGTCCCTCAGTGAAGCTGTGCGCCGGCTGGAGGGCCAGCTCGGCGTCAGGTTGTTCAACCGGACCACACGCAGCGTGGTGCCGACGGAGGCGGGCGAACGCCTGCTGGCCCGGCTGGAGCCGGCCCTGCGCGAGGTCGATGCCGCGCTCGACGTGGTGAACGGTTTCCGCGACCGGGTGGCGGGCACGCTCAGACTCAATGTGCCGGTCAGCGTGGCGCGGCTGGTCCTGCCGTCGATCCTGCCGGCCTTCCATGCCGCCTATCCCGAGATCCGGGTGGAGGTGATGGGCGAGGACAGCTTCGTCGACGTGTTGCCGCCGGATGCGACGCCGGCATCC
>NZ_BADK01000940.1 GCF_000333595.1 Azospirillum sp. B506 | reverse complement strand
CACAGGGAGCGCTACCGCAACCGGGTTGTGACCTACGACGTCGAGGAGAGCGGCATCGGCTATCTGTTCGCGACGCAGGACTCCGTGCTGACCAGCCAGTTCTGGCAGCTCGCCGATGCGCTCGGCGAGAACCAGGCGCGGCAGATGTGCTGCACGTCCGACATGGTGGAGTCCATCGCGCGCGGTGAAAGCCTGATCGGCTACAATCTGCTGGGATCCTACGCACGGGAGCGGCAGCTCCATGGCGCCCATATCGGCATCGTCCTGCCGTCGGACTACACGCTGGTGATGACGCGCGTCGCCCTGATCCCCCAGCGGGCGAGCGCCCCCGATCTCGCCGGACGCTTCATCGATTACCTGCTGTCGGAGCGTGGGCAGGCGGTGGTCGCCACCAGGACGGCCTTCTACTCCATCCAGCCGACGGTCGGCGGCCCGATGTCGGCGACCCATCTGCAGGAGGAGATGCGCGGCCCGACGCAACGGATCGGTCTCGGTCCCGCCCTGCTGGTCTTCATGGATCATCTGAAGCGCGCCCGCTTCCTCCAGCAATGGAAGGCGTTCCTGCATCAACCGTGACGGCAAAAAAGAGGCCCGGGGATGACCCGGGCCAGTTCGTGCCGATGCGGGAGCGGCTGAGCGGTCAGCTTCCGGGTAGGGAATGGACGTTGGCGATGAACAGATCCTGCCAGGTCGCCGGCTTGGTCTTGATCGAGCCGACCCGGCCCATGAAGTTGGCGAACTGCATCACGCCGTTGGGCGTGGTCGAGAATTTGGTGTCCGGATCCTTGATCATCCGCTCGACCTCGTCGGCCGACAGCTTGGCCTTGGCGGACTGGACATAGATGGTGGCGGCGCGTGCCGGTTCGTCGGCGATCAGCTTGTCGGCCTCCTCCAGCGCCGCGACGAAGGCGGCGGTCAGCTTCGGGTTGGCGTCGATGAAGCGCTTGGGCGCATAGACCAGATCGAGCGAGATGTTGCCAAGCACATCGACCGAGTTCATCACCCGATGCACCTGGGGGTTTTCCAGTTCCATGAAGGAATAGGGCGGCGAGCCGAGATGGCTGTTCACCTCGGTCTTGCCGGAGACGAGCGCCGTATAGGCCTCCGGGTGCGGCAGGCCGACCGTCATCGGATCGAGCTTGGCATAATTGTCGTCGCCGAACTCCTTGGCGACGGCCATTTGCAGCACGACCGCGGACAGCGAGGTCTTGATGCCCGGCAGGGCGATCTTGTCCTTCGCAGTGAAGTCCTTCAGCGACTTGATGTTCGGGTTGTTGGTGTTCAGGTACAGCGAGGTGGCGCTCAGCCCGGCCAGCCCGGTGACCTCCAGCTTCGCGTTGCCCTTCACCTTCGACCACAGCGTCAGGAAGCCGGGCACGCCGATGGCGGCGATGTCGAGATTGCCGGAGATCATGGCGTCGTTGATGACGTTGCCGCCGTCCAGCTCCAGCCAGCCGACCTTGACGTCGCCGAGCCCGGCCGCCTTGGCCTGCTTCTCCAGGAGCTTTTCATGCTCCATGACGATCATCGGCAGATAGAGGATGCCGTACCCCTTGGAGATGTGGACCTCCGAGGTCTCGGCGCGGACGGGGCCGGCCACCAGCGCCCCGGATGCCAGAGCGACGAGCGCCGTCGCCACGACACCGGCCCGGCGCAGGGTCGCAAATGCAGTCATGATGGGTCCTCCCCCTGGGAATTTATGCTGTTGGGAATCTTTGCTGTTCGGATCAGTGCTGCATGCCCCAGCGGCGGATGGTGCGCCGCTCGATGGTGGCGAAGACGCCGTTCTCGACGATCAGGCCGATCAGGATCACGGTGAACAGGCCGGCGAAGACGTTGGCCGTTTCCAGCTGGTTGCGGTTCTCGAAGATGTACCAGCCGAGGCCGCCGGAACCGGAGCTGACGCCGAACACCAGTTCCGCCGCGATCAGCGTGCGCCAGGCGAAGGCCCAGCCCACCTTCAGGCCGGTCAGGATCGACGGGAAGGCCGCCGGGATCAGGATGTGGCGGACCAGCCCCAGGCCGTTCAGCCCGTAATTGCGGCCGACCATGCGCAACGTGTTGGAGACGGAGCGGAAACCGGCATGGGTGTTGAGCGCGATGGCCCACAGCACCGAATGGACCAGCACGAAGATCACGCTGCCCGACCCCAGCCCGAACCAGATCAGCGCCAGCGGCAGCAGGGCGATGGCCGGCAACGGGTTCAGCATGGAGGTCATCGTCTCCAAGAGGTCGGTGCCGATCTGCGAGCCGATGGCGACGGTGGTCAGCAAAGCCGCAAGCAGGATGCCCATGGCATAGCCGATCACCAGCGTCTGCAGCGAGACCAGCGTGCGCGCCGGGATGATGCCGTTGCCCAGATCCGTGGTGAAGGCCTGCAGCATCGCCGAGAAGGGCGGGAACAGCAGCGGGTTGTCGAGCCAGCGGCCATAGACTTCCCAGATCACGGCGAGCACCAGCAGGATCAGCCCCTTGCGCAGCAGCGGGACGCGGTACAGCCGCTCCCACGCGCTCAAGGGCTTTTCGACATCGGCGATGACGGTCGAACGGGACACGTCCCGGACGATCTCCGGGCGGTCTACGAGAATGGATTGCATGGTGGACTGCATGGTCATGGCGGGCCTCAGTGGACGAACAGCATGTCGTTGATGCGGGCTTCCAGTTCCGCCTGGGCGGCGGTGCCGAGCTGCTCCGGCGGGATGCTGTTCAGTTCGGCCTTCACCTGTCCCGGGTGCGGCGACAGCAACAGGATGCGGGTGCCGACGCGGATCGCCTCCTCTATGGAGTGCGTCACGAACAGCACGGTGAATTTGGTGTCGTCCCAAAGGCGCAGCAGTTCGTCCTGCATGCGGCGGCGGGTCAGGGCATCGAGCGCGGCATAAGGCTCATCCATCAGCAGGACGTCCGGCTCCATCGCCATGCCGCGGGCGATGGCGACACGCTGCTTCATGCCGCCGGACAGCGTGTGCGGGAAACTGTGCGCAAACTTCGCCAGACCGACCTTGTTGATGTAATGGTCGGTCCGCTCCGCCGCCTCGGCGCCCTTGGCGCGGCCGCTGGTGGTCAGCGCGAACAGCACATTCTCGCGCACGCTTTTCCAGGGCAGCAGCTGGTCGAATTCCTGGAACACCATCATGCGGTCGGGACCGGGGCGGGTCACCTCATGCCCGTTCAGGCGGATCGCGCCCTCCACCGGCTCCAGATAACCGCCGATCGCCTTCAGCAGGGTCGATTTCCCGCAGCCCGACGGGCCGAGCAGGACGTAACGGTCCGATTTGAAAACCTGGAAATCGACCCGGTAGGTGGCCGTCACCAGATGATCCGTCGTCTTGTACTGCAAGGTGACGCCGGACACTTCCAGCAAGGGGCTGGCCGGGACCGCAGCCGCCACCGGGTCGACGGGTGCGCCCGCAATGGTGGAACGGACGGTCGGCGACGTCCTGTTCATCGTTTCCTCCCACATGTGTCATGTTGCTCAGGCCGCCGATTGCGGGGCTTGCTGACAATATGCGGGGAAAATCTGACAGGGTCCTGACGGCCCCCGGCGTCGGGACGATATCTAAAGGATTTTGGGCCTCAGCCGCCCACCGCCTCGGTTTTGAGCAGGCTGACGATGGCATCGGCGATCATCCGCTTGTGGCGGCTGCGGGTATCGTCGGCGGCAAGATTCTGATGGAAGATGAGGTTGAAGGTGTGGCGGTTCGACACCCGGAAGAAGCAGAAGGCACTGATCATCATATGGAGGTCGATGGGCTGGATGTCGGCCTTGAACACCCCCGCCAGACGGCCGCGCTCCAGGATGCGGGCCAACGTGTCGATGACCGTGATGTTCAGGTTGGCGATGGCCTTCGACTTCTTCATATGTTCGGCGCGGTGGATGTTCTCGATGCTCACAAGCCGGATGAAGTCCTCGTGCTGCTCCTGATAGTCGAAGGTGAAGTCGATCAGGGCGCGGATTGCCGTTTCCGGCTCCAGATCCTGGAGGTTCAGGCGGTTCTCGATGGCCCGGATGTCGCCATAGACCTTCTCCAGCACGGCAAGATACAGCTCCTCCTTGCCGCCGAAGTAATAGTAGATCATGCGCTTGGTGGTGCGGGTACGCGCGGCGATGGCATCGACCCGGCCGCCGCTGAAGCCCAGCGAGGCGAACTCCTCCGTCGCCACCTCAAGGATGTCCTGGCGGGTGCCTTCCGGATCGTTCTTGCGGCTTGGCTTGGCCCCTGGATTGGCCTTTCGGATGATACCGGTCGCGTCGTCCGCCGTCATGCCCTGTCCCATGGTCTCGCGGCGCGGGAGGCGCCTTCAACGGAGGTAATGGACGAACGGGATAAAAACCTCAATGCCGGAGTGGTGGAGCGCACACAGGCGCTCCACCACCGGCTTCTCCGTCAGTTCGAGGCGCGCTTCTTCTCGATGGTCGCATAGGCCTGGGTGACCAGCGCCTCGCCGATCTCGGCCTTGTACTTGTCGACCACCGGCTTGACCTTCTCGCGGATCTTGGCGAGTTCGTCGGCCGGCAGTTCGTCGATGGTCATGCCCTTGGCCTTCAGCGACGCCAGCGCGTCGGCCTCCTGTTCGCGCGACAGCTTGCGCTGGAAGACGGTGGCCTCGGCCGCCGCACTCTGGAACAGCGCCTTCTCATCGGCGTTCAGCGTGTCCCAGAACTTCTTGGAGATGATCAGCGACTGCGGATTGTAGATGTGCCGCGTGATCGTCATGTATTTCTGGACTTCGTTGAACTTGGTCAGCTCGATGGTCTTGGCCGGGTTCTCCTGCCCGTCGACAGTGCCGGTTTCAAGCGCGCTGTAGAGTTCGGGGAAGGCCAGCGGCACCGGGTTGGCGCCCAGCGCCTTGAAGATGTCGATGTAGATCGGCGTCTGGATGACGCGGATCTTCAGGCCGGCGATGTCGGCGGCGGTCTTCACCGGCCGGCGGTTGTTGGTCAGGTTGCGGAAACCGAGATCCCAGAAACCGAGGCCCACCAGCCCCTTCTCCGGCAGCTTCGCCATCAGCTGCTCGCCCACCGGGCCGTCCAGCAGGGCATCGGCCTCCGACGCGCTGTTGAACAGGAAGGGCAGGTCGACCAGGGCGAATTCCTTGGCCTGGGAAACCAGGATGCCGGCATTCATCACCGACATCTCGATGATCCCGCCCTGCATCGCCGACACGGTCTGCACGTCGCCACCCAGCGTGCCGCCGGGGAACAGCTTCACCTTGATCTTGCCGCCGCTCTTCGCCTCGACGATGTCGGCGAATTTCTGGGCGCCCTGGCCCTGCGGATGTTCCTTGACGTTCTGGAAGGCGAATTTGACCGAACGCTCCTTGTATTCCGCAGCGGTGGCGGCACCGGCGAACAGCAGGCCGGGCAACAGCAGGCCGGCGAGCAGGGACTTCATGCGCGTCTTCATAACGTTTCCTCCGTGTATTCTTCTTTAAAAGGGCAGGGGATCGGTGAGGGTTCAGTGGCTGAGCCAGGCGGCCGGAACCATGACCAAGGACGGGAAGAGGGTGAAAAGAAGCAGGGTGATCAGCTGCACCATCAGGAAGGGCCAGACTCCTCGGACCACCTCCTGCATCTTGACCTTGGAAACGCCGCAGACGACGTTCAGCACGGTGCCAACCGGCGGTGTGATCAGGCCGATGGCGCAGTTGATGATGAACAACACGCCGAAATAGACGGGATCGATGCCGGCCTGCTTGCACACCGGAACCAAGATCGGCGTCAGGATCAGAATGGTCGGCGTCATGTCCATCGAGGTACCGATCGCCACCACCAGCGCCATCATCGCCAGCATCAGCAGGGTCGGGCTGTCCATCAGCGGAGCAAGCAGGTCGGTCACCATGCCCGGCAGGTTGGCCACCGTGATCAACCAGGACGACACCAGCGCCGCGGCGACTAGGAACATGACGACGCTGGTCGTCTTCGCCGCTCCGAGCAGCGCCGGATAGATGTCGGCGACCGACATCTCGCGATAGACGCAGACAGCGACGAACAGCGAATAGACGGCGGCGACCACGGCGGCCTCGGTCGGGGTGAAGACGCCGAACTTCAGCCCGACGATGATGATCACCGGCAGCATCAGCGCCCACACGCCTTCGCGCAGGATCGCCAGCACCTCGCGCAGGGAGCGGCGGGGCGGCGGGACGAGGTTCTCCTTGCGCGACACGTACCACCAGGCGCCGCACAGGCCGACGGCCAGCAGGATGCCGGGGAAGATGCCGGCCAGGAACAGCTTGGTGACCGAGACATTGCCGGCGACGCCGTAGATGACGAAGCCGATGGAGGGCGGGATGATCGGCGCGATGATGGCGCTGGCGGAGACCAGACCGGCCGACCGGTTGCGGTCATGGCCGGCCGCCACCATCATCGGCACCAGCAGGGTGGCGAGTGCGGCCGCATCCGCCACGGCGGAGCCTGACAGGCTGGCCATAACCGTCGCCGCCAGGATGGTGACGTAGCCGAGACCGCCGCGGATATGGCCGACCATCGCCATGGCGAGGTTGACGATGCGCTTGGCGAGCCCGCCGGTGTTCATGATCTCGCCGGCCAGCATGAAGAAGGGTACGGCCATCAGGGGAAAGCTGTCGGCGCCGTTGATCAGGTTCTGCGCCACGATCTGCGCATCGAACAGATCGAGCTGGATCATCAGCGCCACGCCGCACAGCAGCAGGGCATAGGCGATGGGCATGCCGATGGCCATGGCGCCCAGCAGGGAGCCGAGGAAGATGGTGATGGTCATGGTCGGGCGTCCTCAGCGGCTGGAGGCGGTGCGGGGAGGCAGCGTCAAAGCCTCCGCCCGGTGGGTGCCCCCCTGGTTGGTAGCCTGATGGGTCCGGTGACCGCCGGTGTGAGCACCATGGGCGGTGGCTTCCGGCAGATCCTCCGATTCCGAGACCATCACGAGATCGGCGTCCGAGATCCTGCCGGTCAGCAGCAGATACATCTCGTGCAGCAGGATGGCGCCGGTCGACAGGCCGAACACCACGCCGATGCCGTACAGCAGCCCCATCGACAGGCCGGTGGCCGGCGCCTGTGCGTCCCAATTGATCACGGTCTGGGTCCAGCTGCCCTGCAGCACCAGCCAGGTAACCCAAAGCATCAGGCCGCAGCTGACCACGGCGCAGGCCATCTTGCCGCTCCGCGGCAGGCGGGCCACCAGCGCATCGACGCCGAGATGCGCCCGTTCGCGCAGGCCCAGGATGGCGCCGAGGAAGCACATCCAGACAAAGAACAGGCGCGACATCTCCTCCGACACCGTGATGCCGCTGTTGAAGGCATAGCGCAACACGACATTGCCGAACACCAGCACCACCATGCCGGCCATGCACAGCGCCATCAGGATCTTGATGAGGGTGAAATAAGCCTCGACCAGCTGTCTCATGCGGTCCTCCCGGTGCCGGCAGTCCCGCCGGCTTATCTTGTATCGATTGGAGCCAGTATCAGGCGGTAGGCGGTGCCGCGTCCATCGACGCGAAGTGCGCACGGATGCGTTCGGCATCGGGGGAAACCCCAGTGAACAGCCGGAAGGCGTCCACCGCCTGGAACACCGCCATGCCGCCGCCGTCCAGCGTCCGGCAGCCGATGGCCCGCGCCGTCCGCAGCAATTCGGTCTCCAGCGGGAAATAGACGATCTCCGCCACCCACAGCCGCGGGTGCAGCATGTCTGCCGGCAGCGGCAGGCCGGGGAACTTCGCCATGCCGGTGGGCGTGGCATGGATCAGCCCATCCGCCGCTGTGACCGCGGTGCGCAGACCATCCCGGCCGACAACGGCCGCAGCCCGCCCGGCCCCGAAACGGGCGTTCAACTGATCGGCCAGCAACAGCGCCCGTGCCGGATCGGCGTCGAAGATGTCGAGCCGGCCGGCGCCGAGATGGAAGGCGGCATGGCCGACCGCCGCCCCCGCCCCGCCGGCCCCCAGCAGGACCACCCGGTCCATCGGCACGGTGCCGAGGCCGCGGCGGAAGCCCTCGGCGAAGCCGGAGCAGTCGGTGTTATGACCGATCCGGCGGCCGTCCTTCAACACGACGGTGTTGACCGCCCCGATGGCCCGGGCGTCGTCCGACAGCTCGTCCAGCAGCGGGATGATCGCCTGCTTGCAGGGGTAGGTGACGTTGAGGCCGGTGTAGCCCATGCGCTCGGCACCCGTCAGCAGGTCCGGCAGGGCGTCGGGGCCTAGTCCGAGGCGGTCGAGGTCGATCAGCCGGTAGATGCAGCGCAGGCCGAGTGCATCGGCTTCCCGCTCGTGCATCGCCGGGGTCCGGGATGCCTGGATGCCGGCACCGATCAGCCCGACCAGGATGGAGTTTCCGGCTACCGAGGCCGGCCGTGCGATGGCGTTCATTTCGTGGCGCTTTCGAGCAGCCGGGCCATGCGCTGGAGGGCCAGCGTGTAACCCTGGGTGCCGAAGCCGCAGATCACACCGGCCGCGACACGCGACACATAGGAGAAATGGCGGAATTCCTCGCGCCGGTGGATGTTGGAGATATGGACCTCCAGGATGGGAAAGGCGCAGGCCGACAGCGCGTCCATCAGCGAGACAGAGGTGTGGGTCAGGCCGGCCGGGTTGATGACCAGCCCGTCGACCGTTTCGCGCGCCTCATGGATCCAGTCGATCAGCACATGCTCGGCGTTGGACTGGCGGAAATCGACGGCAAGGCCCAGCGTCTCGCCGGTGCGGCGGCAGTCGGCCTCGACATCGGCCAGCGTCTCGTGGCCGTAGATGTGCGGCTCGCGCTTGCCCAGCAGATTCAGGTTGGGTCCGTTCAGGACCAGGATGGGGCGGCTCATGGTTGGGGCGTCTCCAAGCAAACGCACGGTTTCGTTGGGTGTCTCAGTCGAGATAGAGTTCGGGCCGGGCGCCTTCGCGCAGCTGGGCCTGCACAGCCATGCGAACGGCGGCATTCACCGCGCCGAACTGCCGGTAGCCGCCACGCCGCTCCACCATTTCAAAGAAGAAGCGATCGTCGAAACTGTCGGTGTAGGCGTGCAGGAATTCACCCTGCTCGTCGCGGTCATACAGCAGTTCGCGCTCCTTCAGAGCCGCCAGCATCGCGTCGTCCAGCGGATGCTTGACCGCGAGGTCGTCGTAATAGTTGGCGGGGATCGGCAGGAAGGGAGCCCCGGCGGCAAGACGGTCCTTCACCAGCCTGTCGGCGTCCGCCGTGGCGAATGCGATGTGATGGACTCCGGCACCGGAGGTGGCGCTGACGAAACGTCCGGTGGCGGTCCGCCGGCTTTCCGAGATATTCAGCGGCAGCCGCACGCCATGGCCGGGATCCGCATCGGGGCTGACCAGCGCCCGGCTGCGGATCAGGCCGTAGGGGTCGGGCAATTCCCACAGGCTTTCCGGCACGAAGCCGAACACGGTGCGGTAGAACAGCACGAAGCTGTCCATCCGGCCGAAGGGCAATGCCTGGGCGACATGGTCGATGCCCAACAAGGGGATGGGCGGGGACGGGGTGTCCGACGTCCGCCCTGCCGGTTCCTCGGCGAAGAGGTGGAAGTCGTCTTCCCAGATGCTGCGGCGGGCATCCTTGTCGTCGACCAGATAGATCAACGTGCCGTCGGGCGCCCGCAGCGCCGGGATCCGGCGTTCTCCGTCGCCGACCCGCTCGCGCCACAGCACACAGCGCAGGGCTTCGGCACGGGCGACGGTGCGGGCGGCATCGTCCACCGTGAAGGCCATGGCGCACACCGACGGACCATGCATCTGGAAATGCTCGGATGCTGCGGAGTCTTCCTCGCTGTTCAGCACCAGATTGACGCCGCCCTGCCGATAGAGATCGACATCCTTGGAGCGGTGGCGCCCGGCATGCCGGAAGCCCAGGCTGCCGAGCAGGGTGGACAGCTTTTCCCGCGCCGCTGCGTCGACGGCGAATTCCAGGAACTCCACACCGCGGCAGACCGGCGCCGCCGGCAGGCCGGGACCGAAGCCCGCCTCGGCCTCGTCATGGATCAGCGAGGGCAGCCCTTCGAGGGCGTTCTGCCGGGCAGGAGCGGCGCGGAATTCGTCGTTGAAGATCTCCAGCGACAGCGGACCGCGATACCCCGATGCCAGCACCGCCTCAAGGAATCGGTGAACCGGGCAATTGGCCCTGGCCGGGGAAATTGCGGAAATGACGGCTCCAGGACAGCACGTCCATCGACAGCTTCGGCGCATCCGCCAACTGCATGAAGAAGATGCGGTCACCCGGCAGATCGGCGATGCCGGACGGATCGTCGCCCAGGGCAAGCGTATGGAAGCTGTCGACGATCAACCCCAGCGCCGGATGGTCGGCACGCTGCACGATGTCCCAGGCCTGGCGCCATCGATTGACATGCTTGCCCCAGGCCAGCGCCTCATAGCCGACACGGAGGTTCCGGCGTTGCGCCCGCTCCGCCATTTCGGCGAGATCGGCGGCGGCCCGGCCCGGGTCGCCGATGGCGGCGGACTGGACATTGGAGCAGACCAGGACGAGGTCGGTTCCCAATTCCTGCATCACGTCGAACTTGCGTTCGGCACGGTCGAGGTTGCGGGCGCGGATCGGGTCGGGCATCGCCTCGAAATCGCGGAAAGGCTGGAAAATGGTGATCTCCAGCCCCAGACCCTCGGCGATGCGGCGGACGTCGGCCGGAGAACCGTCGAAGGTCAACAGGTCGTTCTCGAAAATCTCGACGCCGTCAAAGCCGATGGCCGCCGCCGCCTCAAGCTTCTCCGGCAGGGTGCCGCTCAGCGAGACGGTGGCGATCGACTTTTTGAAGGTGAGGGCGCTGGACGGCATGGGAGCCCTTTCGGCAGCGGCATGGTTCGTAGGCACCAACAAACGTACCAGTTCGTACATTTTGACGCAAGACGCTTTGTTTGCCGATGATTTGTGCATTTAACAAGAGAGCGTGTGGAGATTAATTTTCCATAATATATATTATGCGTTTTGCCTTTGTACGCGGGGTAGGTTCTGTTCTGAAGTGCAACTTTCTTGTAATCACAGGGCTTTACGGGACGTGAGCGCTGGTGGGTGAGCATTATTCGCAGATCGATTTCGCTGAGCGCCGCCGCGTCCAGGATATTTGACTACAGGACGCCAGCCGAAGTCTTTGCGGCCAATCTGGCGGCTTCGAAGATCGGGCGGTGAATACCAGCTACGCCTGAGCGCCATGAGAGGCCGTGAAACCAGCAGACCTCCCCTGCCCCGCCGCTCGCACCGGTGGGTCCACAGGCTTGATCCGCCATCGCGATGGAGGCGCGCGGATCAAGCCTATGGACTACCGGTACGAGCTCTCCTCTCCCAACATGATGGCTAAAAAGATGGGCACCCGATCAACAAAAACATGTTGTCGCACTTCAGCTTGATTCCGCGCGCAAAGCCAAAATGTCAGCCCCTCGCAACATGGAAGTGTCAGTCTTCCCTCCGAATTGCGCGGAGTACGCTTACCTTGGGTGCGTCACGGCTTCGGGGCTGGTCGCAACAGGGCGATCAGCAGCAGGCCCCCGGCGATGAACCACGCGATCACGAGGAAGCCGTCGATGTAGGCCAGCACATAGGCCTGCTTGCGCACCGCCGTCGACAGCAGCGACAGGGCCTGCTGCGTCGCCTCCTCGTTGCCGGTGGAGCGAGCGGCGACCCGAGCCACGGTTCCCGCGAGCCGGCGGACGGTGTCGGTGTCGCCCGACACCACGTCGGACGCCAGCCGGAAGCTGTGGAACTGCTCGCGCACGCGGACGAAGGTCTGCATGAAGGCGGCTCCCAGTTCGCCGCCCAGCAGCCTCGATGTCTGCACCAGCGCGCCAAGCGCCAGGATGTGGGCCTGGGACAGGTTCTTGATGTTGAAGAAGATCAGCGAGGTCATGGCGAAGGACTGGCCGAAGGCCTGCAGCATCTGCGATGGCAGGAAGTCGGCGCCGATCCAGTCGGCCGTCAGGTGGGAGGCCAGCCAGCAGGCGATTCCCACCGCGGCGAATCCCACCGCCATCACCACCCGCGGATCGGCATGGCGCAGCAGCGTGCCGACCAGTGGCGCGAGCAGGAATTGTGGAATCGCGATCAGCAGAAGCGTATCCCCCACCTCCAGCGCCCGGTAATTGTTCACCGTGATGAGATATTGCGGAACGAGGTAGGCAGTCGACAGCATCACCAGCCGCAGCAGCACCAGCAGCAGGCAGAGAAGCGGAATGTTGCCACGGAACAGCGCGCTGAAGGTGATCCAGGGTTTCGCGCAGGTCAGCTCCTGTACGACGAACGCTGCGACAAGCACTGCCCCGCCCAGGAAAAGCCCGGTGATCAGCCCGGAATTGAACCAGTCCAGCCGGTTGCCCTGGTCGAGCGCGGCATAAAGCAGCGCGAAGCCGACGCTCGCATAGGCGATCCCCCACCAGTCCCCATCCTTCAGCAGGTCGCGGCGCACCGGTTCGGCCGGCATGCCGACATGGACACACAGCGCCATCAGAGGCGCCAGCAAAGCCGTGTCCCAGAACAGCCAGCGCCAGTCGAGAGTCTCGATCACCCAGCCTTCGATGGAGGCGGAGAAGTTCAGCGACAACTCGACATTCATCGCATAGATGGCGATGCCGTAGACCAGATACCGGGGCGGCAGGTTGCNGACGATGAAGCCGATGGTCAGCGGGATGAAGGTCCCCGACGACAGGCCGGCCAGCACCTGGAAGGTCAGAACGCCGCTCAGCGTGCCGGTCAGCGGCAAGGGCAGCGTCGCCAGCCCATAGGTGAGGGAGG
>NZ_BADK01000941.1 GCF_000333595.1 Azospirillum sp. B506 | reverse complement strand
TGCTGCTGTCGCCGGGCACCTACAACTCCGCCTATTTCGAGCACATCTTCCTGGCGCGCGAAATGGGCGTGCCGCTGGTGGAAGGGCGCGATCTGGTGGTGGACAACGACCGCGTCTTCATGAAGACGACCAACGGTCTGGCCCCGGTCCACTCCATCTACCGCCGCCTGGACGACGCCTTCCTCGATCCCAAGGCCTTCAACCCCGACAGCCTGCTGGGCGTGCCCGGCATCCTGGAGGCCTACCGCAAGGGCAATGTCGCGCTGGCGAACGCCATCGGCACCGGAGTCGCCGATGACAAGGCGGTCTACTGCTATGTCCCGCGGATGATCAAATACTACCTGGACCAGGACCCGATCATTCCCAACGTCGACACCCGCATCTGCCGCGAGCCGGATGCCCTGCAATACACGCTGGACAATCTGGCCGATCTGGTGGTGAAGCCGGTGGGCGAAGCCGGCGGTTATGGCATCACCATCGGTCCGCGTGCCAGCAAGGCGGAATTGGAGGATTGCCGGGCAAAGCTGCTGGCCGATCCGTCCAACTACATCAGCCAGCCGGTGGTCGATCTGTCGGTCTGCCCGACCGTCTGCGACGAGGCCATCGAGCCGCGCCACGTCGATCTGCGCCCCTTCGCCATCACCGGCAAGAGCACCTGGGTCCTGCCCGGCGGCCTGTCACGCGTGGCGCTGAAGAAGGGCACGCTGATCGTCAATTCGTCCCAGGGCGGCGGCTCGAAGGACACCTGGGTTCTGGAAGGTGGTGCGGCATGAACCTGCTGTCCCGTTACGCCGAGTGCATTTTTTGGATGGCCCGCTACATGGAGCGGGCCGAAAATCTGGCGCGTATCCTCGACGTGCACGAAACCTTCGCGCGCGACACCCGCGGGGCGACCAACTGGTTCTCCATCGTCCAGTTGAACGCCGACGAGAAGGATTTCTTCAGCCGCCACGACCGCCCGACGGCGGAAGCGGTGATCCACTATTACATGTTCGACGGACAGAACCAGAATTCGCTGCTGTCGATGCTGCGGATGGCGCGGGAGAACGCGCGGACGCTGCGCCCCTGGATCTCGACGGAGATGTGGACGCAGATCAACGTGTTCCACAACAAGCTGCTGGAGATGTCGGTCAAGGACGTGGCGGCGCAGAACCTGTCCAAGGTCTGTACCTGGATCAAGGAGGAGTGCCAGACCCACACCGGCATCACCGAGGGCACCTTCTACCGCGACCAGGGCTGGTATTTCTACCAGATGGGCAAGTACATCGAGCGGGCGGACCAGACCACGCGCCTGCTCGACATCAAATATCACACGCTGCTGCCGTCGCCGCTCGATGTCGGCTCCACGCTGGACGTCAGCCAGTGGACGAGCGTTCTGCGCAGCACCGCCGGTTATCATGCTTTCCGCCGTGTCTATCCCCGCGGCATGTCGCCGACCACCGTCGCCGGCTTCATGCTGTTCAACGAGGGCTTCCCGCGTTCGGTGGTGATGTGCGTTCGGCAGATCGACGGCGTCTTGACGCGGATGCGCTCGCGCTATGACCTGCGCGGCGGCTCTGCGGCGATGGAGCGGGTGGACGAGCTGCTGGCCGCCCTGCTGTCCCGTCCCATCGACGCGGTGCTGCGCGACGGGCTGCATGAATATCTCGACTGGATACAGCTGCAGCTGAGCATCATCACCACGGAGATCGCGCAGGCCTTCTTCGGCGTACAGCCCCCTCTGGCGGTTCAGAGCCAGTCGCAGTAAGCTTCGGTCCGGCGGAGGAGTCCTGCGCTTCTCCGCCCCCTCTTCACTGTCGTGGTGGTTGTCGGTCAGAATGTCGGTCATCCAGCCGCCGCAGCGTCCATTGCAGCAATTCTTCCGGTCGGGCC
>NZ_BADK01000942.1 GCF_000333595.1 Azospirillum sp. B506 | reverse complement strand
ACGCGCGCCGATTTCCAGAAGCGCATGGAGGAGATGGCCAAGCAGGTGGGCATCCCCGGTCAGAAGCCCGGCGAGAAGCTGTCCGATTTCGGCGAGCGGGTGAAGGAGGCGATGGACAATCTGCAGGGCGCCGCAAAGGAAGCCCGACAATTCCAGCAGGCCGCCACCGAGATCCGTCAGGCCATCCAGTCGGTGCCGGAACTGGAGCCGCTGGCCCAGAACCTGATGATCGACCAGACGCCCGAGGGGCTGCGCATCCAGATCGTCGACCAGGACAGGGTGTCGATGTTCCCCGGTGGCTCCGGCCAGATGTATCCGCAAACCAGGCAGCTGGTGCAGCAGGTGGCGAAGGCGCTGTCCAAGCTGCCCAACAAGCTGTCGATCAGCGGCCACACCGACTCATCGCCGTTCCCCGCCGGATCCGGCCGCGACAACTGGGATCTGTCGACGGAGCGGGCCAACGCCACCCGCCGCGCCCTGCTTGCCGGCGGCATCGATCCGTCGCGAATCCAGGACGTCGTCGGCAAGGCCGACCGCGACCCGCTGGTTGCCGACCAGCCCAACAGCCCACGCAACCGCCGCATCACCATGGTCCTGCTGCGCGAGACCCAGGCCGCACCGGCGGCGGGCGGCCAATCCGGTGGCGGCGGTCCCACCAAAGCACGATAAGGCGTCTGCCCCACCGGTACTTTGGCGCTAATTTCTGCAAGCGTCCGTGTCCGAATTCTTGCTTTGTCATCGCGTCGCACAACGGCACGCGCGTTTGCCCTGTTCAAAGCGCGCGGCGATGGGTCATACTTCCTGCACAATGCGACATGGCCGGGGCGATGCCGCCCGGCCCGCGATGATCGGTCAGATACAAGCGCGGGGGAGTCTGTGAGCGTACCCGAGGGCAAACCGTCCGACCTTTTGTCATCCTATAATCCTGGCCTGTACTTCGACGAGCTGTTCGGAGCCATGGATTTGCCGGCCGAACATACGGCGCTGATCCGCCAGAGGCTGGCCGCACTCGATTTCGACGAATTGCGCCGCCGCGCGCAGGATGCGGAACGGGAGCTGTACAATCTCGGCATCACCTTCATCGTCTATTCCGACAAGGACGCTGTCGACCGCATCCTGCCGTTCGACGTGATTCCGCGGGTGATCTCCGCACCGGAATGGGAACATCTGGAGGCGGGCGTCACGCAGCGTGTTGCCGC
>NZ_BADK01000943.1 GCF_000333595.1 Azospirillum sp. B506 | reverse complement strand
AGGAGATGTGGAAAGGCGGGGGTGCTGGACTCGATGAGCGCCACCACCGACGACGATGGTACGCCGCACAGGATCGAGATGGCGCGCGAGGCCGGCGGCTACCGTCTGACGGTGGACGGCAAGACCCGGCAGGCTGCGGCGGGTGTCCTGCCGCTGACCTTGTGGACGCCGGACGTGCTGAAGCACCGGGAGCTTCTATCGGTGATCGACGCGGCCCCCTACAAGGTGGCGGCTCGCAAGGTGGGTTCGGAAACGGTGGAGGCCGGCGGCAAGGCGCTGGAGGCGGCTCATCATCGTATCGAGGGCGATGTGGAGCGCGACCTCTGGTATGCGGCGGACGGCACGTTGCTGAAGACGCGCTTCAAACGCAGCGGCTATGATATCACCTATGTCCTGAAGTGATTTCTGCCGATCCCCCTGGCGATTGAGGACCCGATGCCCATCTTCCTGTTTCCCGATGACCCCTTCTGGAACGAGGAGGCCGACGCCGTGGAATTCGCGGTGCAGGTCGGGGAATATCAGGGCCGGGTGTTCGTCACCCGCCGCACCTTGCAGGGCATCGTGGGGCATACGCCCAAACCCGACGAGGCGGTTCAGCAGGTCTGCATGAACCGCCCTCTGTTCGAGCGGGCGACCGAGCAGCGCATCATGGCCCGCGCGCTCGACCCGGATGCAAACATCCACCTCACCGGCCGAGACCTCCATCGGGCGGCGGGGTAGGGAATCGATCAGGCCAGCCGGGCGTAGCGGCCGCGGAAATACAGCAGCGGGTCGCCGCTGTCGCGCGAGGTGAGCTTGCGGACGCGGCCCACCACGATGACGTGGTCGCCGCCGTCCAGCAGATGCTCGCGGTCACATTCCAGCGTGGCGAGGCAGCCGGGCAGCAGACGGACCCCGCCACGGCCGGTGACGACCTCCAACCCGGTCCAGCGCTCCTGCAGGTCGCGGCGCGAGAAGCGGTTCGACAACTCCTCCTGATCGGCGGCCAGGATGTTCACCGCGAAATGCGGCGCGGCGTTGAATGCCTCGAAGGACATCGCGGCACGGCCCAGGCAGAACTGCACCAGCGGCGGATCGAGCGACACCGACGAGAAGGAATTCACCGTAACCCCCAGCGGCAGCCCGTCGGGCGCGATGGTGGTGATCACGGCGATCCCGGTGGCGAAGCAGCCGAGGGCGGAGCGGAACGCAAGGGGATCGATCGGCTGGTCGGTGATCATGACGTCCTGTGGTGTGGGCCTGGGTGGAGGGGGGCAGCACTGTACGGCGCCGGGCAGCGGCCGAAGGTGACACACAAGGTAGGAAATACCGGGAATTAATCCAGCACGCCACCCGGTGCAAGCCGCATCTCCTCTCAACCCCCGCCGTCCATGCGCCTCACCGGTGGTACGGACAACGTCGTTAAACGGATGTTAATGAAACCCGGTCAGGGTTCTGCCGCGGTTGTCGGCCGCCGCTTTCACCGCGGCGCCGCGCCCGGAAATCGGACACGGGAAATCGGCCTTCGGGCTGTGAACCATTCGCCACGGCCAGGGCATGAGCGGGAATTCCGGCGGCGACGAGCGGCCGATCATCATCAAGAAGAAGAAGGGCGGGCACGGCGGCCACCATGGTGGCGCGTGGAAGGTGGCCTATGCCGACTTCGTGACCGCGATGATGGCCTTCTTCCTGCTGCTGTGGCTGCTGAACGTCACCACCTCGGACCAGCGCAAGGGCATCGCCGATTATTTCTCGCCCGTCTCGGTCAGCCGCGAGCAGTCGGGCTCGGGCGGAAT
>NZ_BADK01000944.1 GCF_000333595.1 Azospirillum sp. B506 | reverse complement strand
CGCCCCGCCCAGCACGGTTGCCAGCGATTGCGCAGATCGCGGGGCCCAGGCCGACGCGGATCGCCAGATCGGTGCGGCCCAGATCCATCACGCTGAAATAGCGTGCGTTGGTCATGTGCAGGTTGAGGTCGAGATCGGTCGGCCAGACCCGGAACCGCAGCGTCGACGGCTCCAGCAACCCGGTGCGCCGGCCGCGCCACGCGGAGTAAATGGCGGCAACGGCGACGGCCAGCAGGCGGAAGATCAGGTTCATGCCCAGTCCCCCATCCGGCCCGTCGTTGCGACGGCACCGCAGCGTGTCCGTGCTTGTGGCAGTCCCATCATGCTCCGATCCCCCTCACTGGGCCGACCGGAGCACCGGGGGCGCCAGACCGGTCAGCTGTCCTTGGCGGCGGATTTCAGTTCCGCCAGGGTGTTGTTGACCTGCTGTTCGATGTCGCGCAGCTCCTGCACGGTGGCCTCCAGATCCTCGCGCTGCTGGGCGAGGTCCTTCAACCGTTTCTGCACGCGCTTCAACAGGTTCTTCTGCTGCTCGACCCCGCCATTGACGTTGTAGAGGTCGAGATACTCGCGAATTTCCGCCAGCGAGAAGCCCAGGCGCTTGCCCCGCAGGATCAGCTTCAGCCGCGCCCGGTCGCGCTTCGTATAGACCCGGTTGTTGCCGACGCGGTTTGGCGCCAGCAGTCCCTTGACCTCGTAGAAGCGCAGAGCCCGCGGCGTGATGCCCAGCTCCTCCGCAAGCTGGTTGACCGTGTAGAGCTGTTCCATCCCGGGGAAGGCCTTTTTGTTTGCGTTCGGCACAATGCGCCTTCCGTTTGGTAGCACAGCTGCCGTCGCGTGATAAGGCTTCCCTTTACGTTCAGGTCATGGCGGTAACCCAACCGGTGATTGGGGTCATCCTCCGTTCGCCAGAGTCTGCTGCGCCTCGGCGATCAGTTCCTTCTTCGACAGTTTGCCGACGGCGGTCTTCGGCAGCTCTTCGCGGAACTCGATGGCCGTCGGCATCTCGATGCGGGAGATCTTGTCGCGCAGGAAGTCGCGCAGGGCCTCCGCCGTCAGGCTGGCCCCTGGGTTCAACTGGACGAAGGCCTTCGGCGTCTGGCCGCGATAGTCGTCGGGCAGGCCGATGACGCAGGCGGCGGCCACGTCGGGATGCTGGTAGATAGCCTCCTCGATCATGCGCGGATAGACGTTGTAGCCGCTGCAGATGATGAGATCCTTCAAGCGATCGAGCAGGAAGACGTAGCCGTCCTCGTCCATCGCCCCGACGTCGCCGGTCAGCAGGAAACCGTCGACCACGGTGCGGTCGCTCTCTTCCGCCCGGCCCCAATAGCCGGCCATGACGTTGGGTCCGGCGATCGCCACCTGCCCCTTTTCGCCGACGCCGAGCTTGCGGCTCGGGTCCTCCAGGTCGCGGATCTCGATGGAGATGCCGGGAAGCGGCAGGCCGATGGACCCTTCCTTGTTGATGCTGTTCAGCGGGTTGGCGGCGCAGACCGGCGAGGCTTCCGACAGGCCGTAGCCTTCGATCAGCACGCAGCCGGTCGCCGTCTCGAACTGGCGCTTCAACTCCATCGGCAACGGCGCGCCGCCGGAGATGCAGTAGCGGATCGAGGTCATCGGATAGCGCCCGACCTGCGGATGGCCCAGCAGCGCCTTGTACATGGTGGGCACGCCGGGGACGAGGGTCGGTTTGCGCCTGGCGATGGTCTTCAGGACCTGTTCGGTCTCGAAGCGCGGCAGCATGATCAACTCCGCCCCGCACGCCAGCCCCATGTTCAGCACCACGGTCATGGCGAAAACATGGAAGAAGGGCAGCACGGCGAGAACCCGCTCCCGGCCGAGTGCCACGTCGGGAAACCAGGCCTGCACCTGCCGCGCGTTGGACAGCAGGTTGTGGTGGGTCAGCATCGCGCCCTTGGGCACGCCGGTGGTGCCGCCGGTATATTGCAGCACGGCGACATCGCGCAGTCCGTCGATGCGCACCGGGCGCAGCGTGCCGTCGTTGGACAGCAGGCTGTTGAAATCGACATGGCGGTCGTCGCGCGGCACGCTGGCGAGTTCGCCGCGCTTCAGCACGCTGAACAGCGCCTTCTTCATCGCCGGCAGGATGGTGCCCATGCGGCAGACGACGATCCGCTTCATGGGCGTGCGCGCCAGCATCGCGGCGACACGCGGGTAGATCTGCTTCAGGTCCAGCGTCACCATGATCTCAGTCTGCGAGTCGGTGATCTGGTGCTCCAACTCCCGCTCGACATAGAGCGGGTTGTAGTTGACGACGGTCCCGCCGGCCTTCAGCACCGCAAAATAGGAGATGACGTAGGTCGGACAGTTCGGCAGGCACAGGCCCACCCGCACCCCCGGCCCGACTCCAAGATCCTGGAAGCCGCGGGCGGCGCGGTTCACCAGATCCAGTACATCGGCATAGCTGTACCGGCGGCCCATGAAGTCCAGGCAGGGGCGGTCGGCATAGCGCCCGGCCGCTTCCTCGAACAGCATGTGCAGCGGCATCGGCGCGAATTGCTGGTCCCAGGCGATTCCCTTTGGATAATGCGTCAGCCAGGGATGGGCGGCGTCATCTGCGGCGTCGGGTCTGGCGGCTGTGGGCGGGTTGGCGCTCTGCGCAAGCGGCTCGGGCATTGTTCGCTCCCCTTGGCGGTGGCGCGTTCCGGATCACCTGACAGCCGTTTGCCGTGGCGGCGGGCGTCTGAAACGCTTTCGTTATGACGTTGACGTAAACGTAATGCGCGCCTACTGTCAAGGCCAGTCCTACGAACAATCCTGAGGGCATGCTTTCATGATCGACGACATTCTGCGGGAACTGCAGAACCGCAGCACAGATTTGCGCTCGCTCAACGCCTCTGTCCGCTTCCTGCTGGACAAGGAGGGCGAGGTGATCCGGGTCGATGGACGCGCCACCCCGATCAGCATCAGCCGCGAGGATGCCGATTCCGATTGCACCATCCGCATCTCGCCGGAAAACCTGCAGAAGCTGATCAACGGCAAGCTGAACCCGATGCTGGCCTTCACCATGGGCAAGCTGAAGGTCGAAAGATCGATGGGCGTCGCGATGAAGCTGGCGCAACTGCTGGACGATTGAGCGAGCGGCC
>NZ_BADK01000945.1 GCF_000333595.1 Azospirillum sp. B506 | reverse complement strand
CGATCGCCATACCGGCGGCCAGCGAAATGGGCGCCGCTTTCGGCGCGGCCCGGCTCGGTCTGGTCGCCGCCACCGGGGCCAGGCCCGCCGACGTCTTCACACGTCCGCAGATCGTTGGGACGATCGAACCCGACGCCGACCATGCGGCCGGCTATGCCGAGGTCTTCGCCCATTGGCGGGCGCTGTACGCGCCGGTCCGCGCCGCGTCCGCCGCCCTGTCCTTCCACGCCGAGCGCGCAGCGCTGCCGGCCCGGCAACCGGCCGCCACCGTCCTGCCGCCCCATGGCGGAGTGTCGGCCAGCACCGGACATGCGTCCGCCGCCGCCGTCTGACCACACCAAAGAACAACGACCTTCCTGGAGAGGAAACGCCATGACCAGCCAGACTCCGCCTGCCGACGGCTTCTCCCGCCGCACCCTGCTCGGCGCGGGCGCCGCCCTCGCCGTCGCCAGCTTCATCGACAGCCGGTCGGCCTTCGCCGCCGCCGCGGGCGCCGATTACAAGTTCGCCGCCGCGTTGGGCTGGACCACCTACGACTCCGGTCGCCACCTCCAGGACGGCTTCAAGGCCGCGGTGAAGGAGATCGGCGGCCAGCTGACGACCACCGACGCCGGCTTCGATGCCAAGAAGCAGTCCGACCAGATCGACTCCCTGGTGGCGTCCAAGCCCGACGCCCTGTTCGTCACTCCGGCCGACGCGGTCGCCATCGCCCCGGCGGTGCAGCGCGCCATCAACGCCGGCATCCCGGTCTTCGCCGCCGACAGCATGATTCCGGGTGTCGCGGTCAAGACCACGGCGATGTCCAACAATTTCGGCATGGGCTTCCACACCGCCGACTTCATCGCCCGGAAGCTGAACGGCAAGGGCCGCATCGCCTGCGTCAAGCTCCCGCAGAACGAAAGCTGGGACCAGCGGACGCTCGGCATGGAATGGGCGCTGAAACGCTATCCCGACATCAAGATCGTCGCCGACTGGGCGTTCGCGCTGGCCGGCAACGTCACGCCGCGCCAGGCGGTGGACAACATCCTCACGGCCAACGCCGATCTCGACGCGGTGTGGTGCGCCTGGGACGGGGCGGCGGTGGAAGGCACGCTGGCCTGCCGCTCGGCCGACCGGTCCAACCTGATCCTTACCGGCATCGACGGCGGATCGCAGGCCTTCAACTACATCGCCAGCGGCACGCAGCTGAAGCTGTCGATGGCGCAGAGCTTCTACGAGATGGCCTATCTGGCCGTGCTCTACGCGCATGAACACAAGGCCGGCCGCAAGACGCCTCGCACCATCATCACGCCGACCTATGCGGTGACCCAGCCGATGCTGGCGAAGGGCATTCCCGACGATTACGACGTCCCCGGCCATGCCGAGAAGCTCGGATGGGTGCGCGCGGTCTGAACCGCCGCCGCCCGACGTCATGAACGCAATGGTCGAGGAGACTGTCGCATGGCCGCTCCTGTACTCCGCACCCGTGGCCTTTCCAAGCGTTTCGGCCTCGTCCACGCCCTGGCCGAAGTGGATTTCACCCTGGAAAAGGGGGAGATCCATGCGCTGCTCGGCGTCAACGGGGCCGGCAAATCCACCTTCATCAAGATCCTGTCCGGCCTGATCCAGCGGGATTCCGGCGACATCGAACTCGACGGCGCGCGGGTCGATTTCCACAGCCCCCGCGCCGCCATCGACCATGGCATCGCCGCCGTGCAGCAGCATCCGGAACTGGTCGCCGACCTGACCGGCTACGAGAACATCTATCTCGGCCGCGAGGGCAGGGGCAGGGGCTTCCTGTCCCGCATCGACCATGCCGAGCTGCGGCGGCGCGGCGACGCGCTGCTCGCCCGCTTTCCCGTCGACATCGATCTGTCCCGGCCTGTCGGCAGCCTGTCGGCGGTCGAGCGCGAGATCGTCGCCGTTCTCCAGGCACTGTCCCGCGACGGCATCAAGGTGATGATCCTGGACGAGCCGACATCGACCCTGACAGAGGTCGAGAAGGATGTCCTGTTCCGCATGATGGGGGCGCTGAAGGCGTCGGGGATTTCCATCCTCTACATCACGCACCGGCTGGAGGAGGTGATCGAGATCGCCGACCGCTTCACCGTGTTCCGGAGCGGCCGGCGCATCACCACCATGGAGTCCGCCGACATCCGTTCCAAGCGGCTGTCGCTCGCCGAGCTGATGCTGGGCGAGACCATCGACCACATCTTCCCGCCCAAGCCGGCGGACCGGCCGTCCGGCCCCATCGCCCTGTCGGTGCGCCGGCTGCGCCGCCCGGGCGCATTCGACGGCATCGATTTCGAGGTGCGCCATGGCGAGATCGTCGGCATCTTCGGTCTGGTCGGCTCCGGCCTGGACGAGTTGTCGAAGGCACTGTTCGGCGTCGACCGCGCCGAGAGCGGCAGCATCCTGATCGACGGGCGCGAGGTCAGTCCGCGCAGCCCGCGCGAGGCGTTGAAGGACGGCATCTTCCTGGTGCCCGGCGACCGCCGCACCGAGGGGCTGACGCTGACCCAGTCCTCGGTCTTCAACGTCAAGCTGGCCGACCTCGACCGGGCATCGGGACTCTTCGGCCTGCTGCGCCGCCGCCGCAACCGCCGCCGCGCCCGGGAACTCGCCGAGGTGGTGGCTCTGACGCCGCCCAATCTCGACCGCCCGGTGTCGAGCTTCAGCGGCGGCAACCAGCAGAAGATCGTCATCGCCAAGGGGCTGTTCACCGAAGCCAAGGTCTACATCTTCGTGGAACCGACCGTCGGGGTCGACATCGGCGCGCGTTCCAAGCTCTACGCCCTGATGCGGTCCCTGGCCGAACAGGCCGCCGTGATCGTGATGTCGACCGATTGTGACGAGGTCCATGGCCTCGCCGACCGCAGCTTCGCGCTCTACAAGGGCCGACAGATCGCCCCTCCGGCCGGCACGATGAGCCGCAACGACCTGCTGACCGCCGGCATCATGGGGAGACTCCAATGACCAGCTTCCGCATCCTGTCCCCGGCGCTGCTGCGCTGTCTGGGGGTGGTGGCGATGATCGCTGCGATCATCGCCGTCTTCACCGCGCTGGAGCCGCGTTACGCCTCCTACGGCAACCTGTCGGCGGTGACGCGGCACATGGCGGCCAACGGGCTGGCGGCGCTCGGCCTGACCTTCGTGGTGGTGGTCCGCCGGTTCGACCTGTCCTTTCCCGGCATCGCCTCGCTGGCGGCGGTGACGATCGGCTTCCTGATCGCCAGCGGCTACGGGCTGTGGTTCGCCATCGCCGCCGGGCTGGCCATCGGCATTCCGGTCGGGCTGCTCAACGGCTTCGCCATCGGCTATCTGCGGCTGCCGGACATCGTCGTCACCATCGGCTCCGGCTCCATCGCCGCCGGGCTGGCCTTCCTCTACACCGGCGGCCAGTCGATCTTTCAGAACTTCATCACCTCCGGCCTGCTCGACCTCAACGACACCCGGTTCTTCCGGATCAACGTCTCGGCCTATTTCCTGCTCGCCGCCTATTGCCTGGCCGGTCTGGTGCTGCACCGCTCGCGCTTCGGCGTCGCCCTCTACGCCACCGGCGAGAATCCGGTCGCCGCCCATTTCTCCGGCATCCGCGTCCGCGCCTGCGTCATGGCCGCCTTCGGCCTGTCCGCCGCCACCTCGGTGCTGGCCGTCCTGCTGCTGATCGCCGAATCCGGAGCCGCCAACACCAACCATGGCGCCACGCTGCTGATGCCGGCCTATGCCGGGGTCTATCTCGGCGCGGCCCTGCTGGGCGGCGCGTCGATCCCGGCGACCTTCGCGGGAACGCTGGTCATCACGATCCTGCTCGACGGCTTCTCGCTGCTCGGCCTGCCCTATTACTACAGCGACGGCATGGTCAGCGGCATCCTGCTGTTCGGGGTGGTCGTCTTCGACCCGCGCGTGCGCCGGCAGCTCCGCCGCCTCGCCGCCTCCGTCCTTCCCATCGCTCCGAACAGCGAGTTCCGGTCATGAGCATGATCACATCATCCGGACGCCTGCCGGCCCCGGCCCCGGCGCTGAAACTGGTCGGCCGCTGGTGGCTGCTGCTGCTGCTGATCGTCGCCGTCGGGCTGTTCACCCTGGAACGGCCGCAGATGATCGAGGCAGGCAATCTCGCCACCATCCTGCGCAGCGCCAGCCTGACCGCCATCATGGTGCTGGGGCTGAACTGGGTCGCCGCCGCCGGCAAGATCGACGTCAGCTTCATGCAGGTCGCGGCGCTTGCCAACATGACCGCCGCCTCCCTGCTGGCCGGCGGTGCGGGATGGCTGCCGGCCGGGCTGGCTGCGCTGGCCGTGGGCGGACTGGTCGGCGCGCTGAACGGCGTCCTGGTCGGGACCGCCCGGCTGTCGCCGCTGATCACCACCATCGCCACCGGCGGGATCTGCGCGTCGGCGGCGGCGGCGATCGGGCGGGGAACCTCCATCCGCATCGAGGATGCCGGCCCGATCGGCGAGCTGCTGTCCATGACCCTCGGCCCGGTCCCGCTCATCGCCGTCGGCGTCGCGCTGCTCTACCTCGCCGCCTGGTGGTGCCAGGAGCATCTCACCTTCGGCCGCTACGTCTACGCCACCGCCCAGAACGAGGAGGCGGCGTTGGAGGCCGGCATCCCGACCGGCCGGCTGATCCTGATCCTCTATGTGCTGTCCGGCCTCTTCGCCGCGGCCGCCGGGGTGATCCTGGTCGCCAGCCTGTCCTCCGGCCAGCCGATGATCGGCGCCTCCTATTTCATCGACGGCCTGACCGCCGTGCTCGTCGGCGGCATGATGATCCGCCTGGGCCAGCCCAATGTGATCGGGACCCTGACCGCGGTGCTGCTGCTCGCCGCCCTGGTCAGTGGCGGCGCCCTGCTCGGCTGGCCCGACTACCAGCGCGAGATCATCAAGGGTGCGCTGCTGATCTGCGGCGTGGCTCTGGCGGTGTGGATGGGCCGGTCGCGCGGCCAAGCCAATGGAAGGGGCTGAGACGATGGCCGCCAAAGGACCCTTCGTGATTGGCCTGGATTGCGGCACCGGCGGCGCGCGCGCCCTGGTCGCCGACCTCGCGGGCAACGTCCGCGGCCAGGGGACCTCCTGCTACGACACCCATTTCCCCCGGCCCGGCTGGGCCGAACAGACCCCGGCCGACTGGTGGCGGGCGGCCTGCCTGGCGATCCGCGCTGCCATGCGCGAGGCCGACGCGGCCCCGGACGACATCCTGGCGATCTCCGCCGATGGAACCTCCAGCACGCTGGTGGCCCTCGACGACGCCGGTGAGACGATCGGACCGGCGATCCTGTGGATGGACAACCGCGCCTCCGCCGAAGCCCGGCGGATGACGGCGACCGGCGATCCTGCCCTTGCCCGTTGCCGCGCCGGGGTCAGTTCGGAATGGATGATTCCCCGCCTGCTCTGGCTGAAGGACAGGCAACCCGGCCTGTTCGAGCGGGCCAGCCATTTCGTCGAGATGGCCGACTGGATCGCCTTCAAGCTGTCGGGCCGGCTGACCCTGGGCCTGAACCAGATCTGCAATCGCTGGTTCCATGACGGGCGGGCGGGCGGCTGGCCGACCGGCTTCTTTCGACGCATCGGGCTGGCCGGGATCNNACGACGCTTTNCCCGCGACATCCCTGCGCTCGGCACGCCGATCGGTCCGGTTTGCGCCGCGGCGCAGCGGGACACCGGCCTGTCCGGGCGCAGCCTGGTGGTCTGTGGCGGCACCGACGCCTATGTCGCCATGGTCGGACTCGATGTCTGCGCGCCCGGACGGACCGCCTTCATCACCGGCTCATCGCACCTGCTGCTGTGCATGACCGACGCCGAGCGCGAGGTTCCCGGCCTGTTCGGTCCCCATCCCGACTGCGTCGTGCCGGGGCTGTCGGTGCTGGAGGGCGGACAGGTCTCCTCCGGCTCGATCCTGAAATGGTGGCACGATCAGGTCGGCCGGGCCTTGTCGGTGGGGCCGGAGCCCTATGCCGAGATGCTCGACGGCGCGGCATCGGTGCCGATCGGCGCCGACGGTCTGATCGCGCTGGATTTCTGGCAGGGCAACCGCAATCCCCACACCGATTACGACCTTCAGGGTGCCATCTGGGGCCTCACCCTGCGGCACACGCCGCAGCACATCCTGCGCGCGCTCGCCGAATCGATCGCCTTCGGAACGCACAACATCCTGAAAACGCTGGCAGGCAACGGCATTCCGGTGTCGTCGATGACGGTGTGCGGCGGGGCGACCCGCAGTCGTTTCCTTCTCCAGATGCACGCCGACACCAGCGGCCTGCCGCTGGTCGTTCCCAAGGTCCGCGAGGCGACGGCGTTCGGCTCCGCCATCGTCGCGGCGGTCGGCGCCGAGGTCTGGCCATCGCTTCCGGAGGCCGCCGCGGCGATGGTGGTCGAGGAGGAAACCATCGAACCGGACATGGACGCCCATGACCGCTATCAGCCGTCCTTCGAGGCCTACCGGGCGACGCACGCGGCGCTGAAGCCGCTGATGAACGGCATGGCCGCACGGATGGCGGCGTCTCACTGATCTTCTCCTTCATCTGCAAGGGGTGAACCGGACAAGGCGCGGCGATGTCGCGCCAAAGCCGTCCCCTGCTTAAACGCCTTCAACAGGAATGGATCCTCGCTATGGCTCACATGGGTGATCTCGTCGCCGAAATGCTGGCGCGCTACGGCGTCGAACTGGTGTTCGGCATGCCCGGCGGACAGACGACGGCGCTGCATGACGGCATCTCGCGCCGCACCGACCGCATCCGTCACGTCCTGATGCGCGACGAGCGCAACGCCGCCTACGCCGCGGACGCCTATGCCCGGCTGACCGGCAAGCCGGGCGTCTGCGACGTCACGGTTGGGCCGGGTGCCAACCTGCTCCCGGCCGGCTTCATCGAGGCGCTCAACGCCTCGATCCCGATGATCGGCATTGTCGGGGAATTGCCGCTCGACTGGCTGACCCTGAAGGACAAGGGCATCGCCTCGCAGGGCTTCGACCAGCTGTCCTTCTTCAAGACGATCACCAAGGACTCCTGGCTGGTTCCCTCGGTCACCGCCTTGCCCGAAATGATCCGCACGGCGTTCCGTGTCGCCACATCGCCGCGTCCCGGCCCGGTCGCGCTGATCATCCCACATGACGTGTTCGATGCCGAGTGGGACGAAACGCTGGTCAAGATCGGCGTCGACGAGCGGGCGATCCGCGCGCCCTTCGTCCGCTCCGCCCCGGTCGGCTCGGCGGTGAGCGAGGCCATCGCCCTGATCCGCCGGGCCAAGCGCCCCGCCGTGGTGTTCGGCGGCGGTGTCCATGGCGCCGGTGCAATCGCCGAAGCCGGCGATTTCGCTGCCCGTTTGTCTGGGTTGGCGGTGACCAGCCTCACCGGCCGGGGCGCGGTCGCCGAAACCCTTCCCTATGCGGCCGGCACGCTGAATCCACTGGGTTCCTGGGCGGCCATCGAATTGATCAAGGAGGCCGACCTCGTCATCTGGTGCGGGTCGAAGGCGAGCCAGAACACCGCGATGAACTGGACGCTGCCGCTGCCGGAACAAGCCACCATCACCATCGATTGCGACCCGAACGAGCATGGCCGCACCTTCCAGCCGACCGTCGCCCTGTTCGGCGACGTACGCGAGGCGCTGAGCCTGCTCAACGCCTCGCTCGAACAGCAGCACAACCATGACTGGCTGTCGCGCATCGCCGCGGTGAAGGAGGAGGGGGAGGCCCAGAAGCGCGAGGAAATCCGGAGCGACCGCCTGCCCATCAACCCGCCGCGGGTGATGGCCGAACTGGCGGCCCGGCTGGGCGAGGACGACATCGTCGTGTCCGACGCCAGCTTCTCGGCGGGCTGGATCGCCAATTTCCTGCCGGTCCGCAAGGCTGGCCGCGGCTTCCTCTATGCGCGCGGACAGGGCGGTCTCGGCTACTCGGTTCCGGCGGCGGTCGGTGCGGCGGAGACCCGGCCCGGCAGCCGGATCGTCACCGTCGCCGGCGACGGCGCCTTCTCCTACACCGTCGGTGAGCTGGCGACCCAGGCGCAACGCAACCAGCGCGTCGTCAACATCGTGCTGAACAACGGGCGGCTCGGTTGGATCCAGCTCTGGCAGGAAATCTTCTTCAAGAATGTCCAGTCGGCGCTGCTGGAAAGCCAGAGCTGCCAGCCGAATTTCGCCGGTGCCGCCGCCGCCCTGGGACTGAAGGGCTTCTTCGTTGAAACGCCGGACCAGATCGGACCGGCGCTCGACGCCGCCTTCGCCCATGACGGCCCGTCTGTGGTGGAGATCCGCGTCGACGATCTGGCGACGCCGATCCACAGCTTCAAACGCCGGATGCGCGAGGGCGGCGACAGTCCCCGCCCGCGTCCGGGAACCGTCTACAAGCTGCGGGATTGGAAACAGTCTCCGACTCTCCTCGGCTGACGGCGGCAGGATCGCGATTCTTTGCAGGCCCGTCCGGCCAGTTGCATCAGACGCTCGGCGGTTCCGCCGAGCGTCACGAATTACGCGACGGTAAGCATGTCGCGCAGCGCTTCCGCGATGAGGCGCGGTGCCGCCGGCTGGTTGAGGCGATGGTGTGGCCGAACGGACGGCTCTGTCCAGCTCGCAGCTCGCGGCGCTCGATCACTCTGGCGGGGCGCGACGTGGGACGACGGTCCCGGCCGGGACCGCCCGGGCCTTCACCGTGCCGTCGGGCCGGAAAAGGATGTCCCGTCCACCACCTCCTGCCGCGCGACGGTGAAGGGTGACAGCATGTCGGCGTTCGGTTCGATGCCGAAGCCCGGATCGTCCGGCACCGTGACGGTGCCGTCGCCGTTGACGGCGGGACGGCCGCAGAGGTCCAGCAGGGGATTGGGGCCGGCATCGAATTCGAGGAACGGATAGCCTCCGGCACCGCTGCCGGTTCATGGTCAACGCGGCGAAGCCGATGTTCACCCGGTCGAGAAAGGCGGCGAAATAGCAGACCATCAAAATCGGCAGGATGCGCCATCCCACCTTGGCGATGATGTCGGATCACTCTTTCATCTTGGTTTCCTCCGGATTGCGCGGACTCCGCCACGCTTTGCCCGAATGACCAAGAGTGTCCGTTCATTGACATTGATAATCAAATAGCATGTCCTTGACATATAATATTTGGAAAACTGATATTAGAAACAGCCGACATGAGGCTCAGCATCGCGCAGCTGGAGGCCTTCTTCTG
>NZ_BADK01000946.1 GCF_000333595.1 Azospirillum sp. B506 | reverse complement strand
AAATTGTCAAAAGCCATGATAATCAGAAAAACGACATTGACATATGCCGGCCATGCGTGAAAAATGCCAACACCAAGCGACAAGAATGCAGTGGGAGGGCGGAACGCCATGAACACTTCGTCACCGGGACATCGCCCGGTTGACCAGCGCTGGGGCCGGTTGATCGACGAGGTGATCGCCGGCCGCTGGACCAACCCCGACACCGGACGTCCGGCCAGCGTGCCCTTCGAATCCATCGTCATCGCCGACAGCCTGGCGGGCGCAGAAGCCGATCTGGTCCGCCGCTGCCTGGGCGACAAACGGGTCGCGGTCGTGTCCGACCCGGCCACCCGCGACGCGCAGGGCGCGGCGGTGGCTCGGGCCCTGGGAGACTCGGCGATCGAGGTCGTCCTCGACCATCCTCATGCCGACGAGGATCAGGTCGAGCATCTGCGCGAACGGACGCGGGGCGCCGAGGCGCTGGTGGCCGTCGGATCGGGGACCATCAACGACCTCTGCAAATATGTGACGGCGACCGACGACCGCCCTTACTGCGTGTTCGGCACGGCACCGTCGATGAATGGCTACACCTCGACCACGGCGTCGATCACGCTACGGTCGGGGTTGAAGACCACCCAGCGCGCCCATGCGGCCCGTGGGGTGTTCATCGACCTCCAGGTCAACGCCGCGGCGCCGCGATACCTGATCGCATCGGGGTTCGGCGACAGCATCTGCCGCTCCACCGCGCAGATCGACTGGTACTTCTCGCACCGCCTTCTCGGCACCGCCTATCTCGAAGCGCCCTTCGCCCTTCAGATGGAGGATGAGCGCGAGATGTTCGAACGCTCCGCCGCCATCGGACGCAGTGATCCCCAAGCCATCGGCTATCTGCACCGCATTCTGACCCTGTGCGGGCTGGGGCTCAGCATCGCCGGCATGAGCCATCCCGGCTCGATGGGCGAGCATCAGATCTCCCACTGGCTCGACAGCTTCGCCGGCGACGGCCATCCGGGAACGGTGCACGGCCAGCAGGTCGGCCTGACCTCGATCACCATGGCCCGCCTGCAGCAGGCGATCCTGGCCGACCCGCGCCCGCCCAGAATCCGACCCACCGTGGTGGATGAGGACGGCATCAGGCGCCGCTATCCCGCCGCAGCCGTCGGCATGTGTCTGGCAGCGAGCAAGGCCAAGGCGATGGACGAAGCCGCCTGCGACATCTTCAACGACAGGCTGGAGCGGGCATGGCCCGCCCTGCGGGAACGCCTGTCCGCCATGGCGATCCCCGCCGAAGCGCTGACCCGCCATCTGCGGAACGCCGGCGGCGGCACCACCGCGGCGGAGTTGGGCTTCGACCCCGCCCTTTATCGGAAAGCCGTTCTGTACGCACGCGAGATCCGGGATCGATACTCCTTCCTGGATCTGGCCGCGGATATGGGAATCCTTGAAGATTTCGTCGCGCAGGAGGGATGAGCATGCGTCCAGTGTCCAGCCTGCCGGATGCCCGGCTCAGGGAGGTCCGGGCGGTCTTCACCGACATCGACGACACCCTGACCTCCGACGGCCGCCTGCCGGCCGACGCCTACACCGCCTTGGAACAGTTGCACGAGTCCGGTCTCGCGGTGGTGCCGATCACCGGCCGGCCGGCCGGCTGGTGCGACATGATCGCCCGCTTCTGGCCGGTGGCGGGCGTGGTCGGTGAAAACGGCGCCTTCTATTTCGCCTACCAGCGCGAGGAGCGGCGGATGGTCCAGCGCTTCTTCGCCAGCCCGGAGGAGCGGCAGGCCAATCGTGCCCGGCTCGATTGCCTGCGCGAGACCATCCTGCGGGAAGTCCCCGGCACCGGCATCGCATCCGACCAGCTCTACCGCGAAGCCGATCTCGCCATCGACATCTGCGAGGATGTGCCGCCACTGCCCAAGCCGGCGGTCGAGCGGGTCCTCCGCATCTTCGCCGACGCCGGCGCCATCGCCAAACTCTCGTCGATCCATGTCAATGGCTGGTTCGGCGATTACGACAAGCTGTCGATGGCCCGGCTGTTCGCCGCCGACATCCTGGGATTCGATCTCGACGCGGAAAAGGAGCGCGTCGTCTTCATCGGCGACAGCCCGAACGATGGCCCGATGTTCGGCTTCTTCCCCAATTCCTGCGGCGTCGCCAACATCCGCGACTTTGCCGACAGCGGCGTCGTCCTGCCGGCCTATGTGGCGGACGGCCATGGCGGCAGCGGCTTCGTGGAGATCGCCCGCCGCATCCTCGATGCCCGCGCCGCCGGAACGCCTGCCGCCGTCACCCCGGCCGCGGTTTCCCCGGACAATGGAATGAGCGCCCATGTCTGAGTTCAAAAAGCCTGACATCTACGACATCGCGATCGTCGGCGGCGGCATCAACGGCTGCGGGCTGGCGCGGGACGCGGCCGGCCGCGGCCTGAAGGTCTTTCTGTGCGAGCGCGACGACCTTGGCGGCGCGACATCGTCGGCTTCCACCAAGCTGCTGCACGGCGGTTTGCGCTATCTCGAACATTACGAGTTCCGTCTCGTGCGCGAGGCGCTGAAGGAGCGGGAGATTCTGTGGGGCATCGCCCCGCACATCGTGCGGCCGCTGCGTTTCGTCCTGCCACAGGCCGCCGGCATGCGGCCCGCCTGGCTGTTGCGGCTCGGCCTGTTCCTGTACGACCATCTCGGCGGGCGGGACCTGCTGCCGGGAACCGCGGTGCGGGACCTGTCCGGCGGCCCGCTGGGACAGGGGCTGCGCCCGGAGCTGTGCCGCGGCTACGAATATTCGGATTGCTGGGTCGAGGACAACCGTCTGGTCATCCTGAACGCCCGCGCCGCGGCGCGGGCGGGTGCGACGATCATGACCCGGACCTCCTGCCTGTCGGCAAGGGCGGTCGGCGGACGATGGACATTGACCCTGGAGGACCGGCTGGGCGGCCGCAACCACGAGATCCAGGCCCGCGTCCTGGTCAACGCCGCCGGCCCCTGGGCCACAGGCGTCGCCGCCGACATCGCCCGCCGTCCGCCCAAGGGGCGGACCCGCCTCGTCCAGGGCTCGCACATCGTGGTGCGGCGGCTGTACGATCACGACCGTTGCTTCATCTTCCAGAATGGTGACGGCCGGATCGTCTTCACCATTCCCTACGAGGACGATTTCACGCTGATCGGAACCACCGACCGCGACTATGCCGGACCGCTGGACTCGATCACGGCCAGCGACGACGAGATCGGCTATCTCTGCAAGGCGGTGAGCGGCTACTTCCGCCGTCCGGTGACGCCGGCCGACGTGGTGTGGAGCTATTCCGGCGTCCGCCCGCTCTACGACGACGGCACGGATGCCGCCCAGAAGGCGACCCGCGACTATACGCTCGAACTCGACGAGAGCGCGGCCGCTCCCCTGCTGTCGATCTTCGGCGGCAAGATCACCACCTACCGGCGCTTGGCGGAGGCCGTTCTCGACAGGCTGGCGCCGCATTTCGAGCCCGGCCTGCGCGATCAGATCGCCGCGCGCCGGGGCTGGACCGGGCGCGTCTGCCTGCCGGGCGGCGATTTCCATTGCCAGGGCTTCGCCGGACAGGTCGAAGCACTCGCCACCGCCCACCCCTTCCTGACGGCGGAGCAGGCGGTGCGCATGACCCGCTTCTATGGCACCGAAGCGCTTGCCATGCTGGCCGGCGCCCGCGACGCCTCCGCCCTTGGACGCGACTTCGGCGCCGGGCTGACCGAGGCCGAGATCGACCATATGCGGCGCAACGAATGGGCCGTGACCGCCGAGGATGTGCTGTGGCGGCGCAGCAAGCTGGGGCTCCGGCTCGACCGGCGCCAGGTGCAGGCGATCCGCGACAGCATGAGCGGCCTGATGACGGCTGCATGAGAATGGCGGCCTGAGCCGTCTCATCAGGGAACCGACACGCGACAACGACATGACAGAGGCAGCCTGACGATACGACCGCAACGATGAGGAAGACCCGGAGGACCCGAGACGGTCCGCAAAAGAAACGGGCTTCCCACCAACCAGGGAGGAAATACGATGTTTCTCGGCATCGATCTCGGCACGTCCGGAGTGAAGGCGCTGCTGATCGACGACGGTCAGCGCCTCATCGGCGAAGCGTCGTCGCGTCCGCTCGACGTCCAGCGTCCCCAACGCGGCTGGTCGGAGCAGCATCCGGAGCTGTGGTGGCAGGCCGTCTGCGAAACGGTCGACCGCCTGGCCGCCGACCATGGCCACGCCCTTGCCGCCGTCCGCGGCATCGGCCTGTCCGGGCAGATGTACGGGGCGACGGTCCTCGACGCGGCCGACACCCCGCTACGCCCGGCCATCCTGTGGAACGATACCCGGTCCGGGCAGGAATGCCGCGAACTGGAGGCCCGCGAACCGGACCTGCGGAAGCTTGCCGGCCGGCGGGCGACCCCCGGCGTCACCGCTCCCAAGCTGCTCTGGCTGCGCCGGCACGAACCGCGCGTCTTCGAACGGATCCGCACCGTCCTGCTGCCCAAGGACTATATCCGCCTGAAGCTGACCGGCGAGAAGGCGTCGGACATGGCCGACGCCTCCGGCACCTTGTGGATGGAGGTCGCGAGGCGGGACTGGTCGGACCGTCTGCTGGCGGCCAGCGACCTCGACCGCGACCGGATGCCCCGGCTGGTCGAGGGAACCGAACCGTCCGGCACCCTGCGGGCCTCGCTGGCCGAACGCTGGGGCATGACCGGGCGCCCGGTGGTGGCGGGCGGAGGCGGCGACAATTCCTGCGGCGCCTGCGGCAGTGGCATCGTCGAGCCCGGGGCCGGCATGGTGTCGCTCGGCACCTCGGGCGTGCTGTTCGTCGCCACCCGCGACTCCCGCCCCAGCCTGGACTGCGCCATCGAGACGCTGTGCCACGCCGTTCCCGGCGTCTGGCACCAGATGTCGGTGATCCTGTCCGCCACCTCCTGCCTCAACTGGCTGGGCCGCATGCTGAAACGCCCCGCCGGCGAACTGGTGGCGGATCTCGGGCCGGAACGGCGCTTGGCCTCCAGCCTGCTGTTCCTGCCCTATCTCGATGGCTGCTGGTCGCCGCAAGACGACGCCGACGTGCGCGGCGC
>NZ_BADK01000947.1 GCF_000333595.1 Azospirillum sp. B506 | reverse complement strand
CGACAATGACCGGCTGGCCGCCCGCGTGGCGCAGATGGTCAGCGCCGACACGCTGGTTCTGCTGTCGGACATCGATGGCCTCTACACCGCCGATCCGCGCAAGGATCCGGACGCCCGCCACATCCCAACCGTGCGCGAGCTGACGCCGGAGATCGAGGGCATGGCCGGCGAGCCGCCCCCCGGCTACAGCAGCGGCGGCATGGTGACCAAGATCGCCGCGGCCCGCGTCGCCCTGTCGGCCGGCTGCCGGATGGTCATCGCCAAGGGCAAGCGCATGAACCCGCTGGCGGCGCTGGAGCGGCGGCCGGAGGATGGCGGTGCGCTCTGCAGCTGGTTCCTGCCGTCGGCCGAGCCGACCAGCGCCCGCAAGGCCTGGATCGCCGGCCATGTGAATGCCACCGGCGTGCTGGTGGTCGATGACGGCGCCACCCGCGCGCTGTCCCATGGCGCCAGCCTGCTGCCCGCCGGCGTCACCGCCGTGCAGGGAGACTTCGACCGCGGCGACGTCGTGATCGTCCGCACCCAGGAGGGGCGCGAGGTCGCCCGCGGTCTCGTCGCCTACAGTGCCGACGACGCCCGCAAGATCCTGCGCCACAAGAGCACCGAGATCGAGGATATCCT
>NZ_BADK01000948.1 GCF_000333595.1 Azospirillum sp. B506 | reverse complement strand
GCGGCACTTCCTCGAGATGTACGACTTCATGGTTTATGGATATTACGCCAGCTACATCGGCAAGACCTTCTTTCCGGCCGAAAGCGAGTTCGCGTCTTGTATAGAATTTACCCTGAAGCAACACAAGAACCAAAATTGTATCAATTGAGCGGAATTGTTGTTGTTGTTGGTGTTTTGATGATTTACTCTGAGTACAAAAAAAGAAACAAATGAAATGGGGCATGCCCACACCGCCATGCTAGTCGGCTCGGCCGGGCGGCGACGTGCCGCGTCGTCACTCCAGCGTCGGCTCCGTCCGCTGGCCCACGCGGCGCTGCGAATCAACGGCGGCGCGCAGGCGGTCGCGGGCGGCTCCGCGGCTGCCGGCGGTGGCGGCCGGGCGCAGGCCGTTCAGTGCGGCCAGGAAGTTGGTGCCGGCGTGGCCCTTCGGTTCGGAAACGCGGCGGGTGGGCATCGCCGGGATCTCCTGCGTCACCGCATCCTGGTCGGCGGCAATTGCCGTCGTTTCGGCCGCCGCCGTCCCGGCTGCCGTCAGCCCGGCCACTTTCGCCTGGGCGCGGGTCTGCTGGGCCTCCACCCGGGCGCGGGCGACGATGCGCTCGCGCAGGTCGGCATCGAGCGTGCGGAACACGCGCGAGGCCTCGGTCAATTCGCGTTCCCCCCCGCTGTCGAGCGTGCGCTTCAGGGCGTTCGCCAGCAGGCGGCATTCCAGGACGCCGGGCACCCGTTCGCGCTCCACCGCCCGGGCGAGGACGCCGACGGCTTCGAGGGTTTCGCGGTCAAGGGTGCCCTGGGGCATGGTGCGGCCTGATCCAAAAGGGTTAGAGCCGACACTATCGGCGGGGAACCGACCTTATTCAACCCGCTAGATCGGATCGCGTAAAATCGGAATCGATTTGATGCGTGAATCCGATCGCCATACGTAAAGCTACACCGTCGTGCGATTCAGCGGATCATCGCCCCGCGGTGGTTTCGGGCCGGTCCTGCTCCACGGCGCCGCGGCGCTGCAGCCATTCGGCGATCATCCAGCATAAAGCCGCCCAGGCGGCGCCGACGCTCCAGCCCGCCAGCACGTCGGTCGGCCAGTGGACGCCCAGGTAAACGCGGCTCGACCCGATGATGAGGGTCAGCAGCATCGCCCAGGTCAGCAGATAGGCCTTGGTCCGCCGGCCCTCGACGAACTGGGTCAGCAGGGCGCCCAGCGTCAGGTAAACCACGGCCGACTGCATGGCGTGGCCGCTGGGGAAGCTGGCGGAGATCACCTCGTCGCCATGCGGCACCAGATCGGGACGGGCGCGGTCGAACAGCATCTTCAGCACGGTGCTGAGCGTTCCGCCGCCGCCGACCGACACCAGAACCAGCAATGCCGCCGCCCGCTTGTGCAGGAGCAGCAGGAAGCCCAGCGTCGCGACGGTGAGGAGGGCGAGGATGGTGGTGCTGCCGAGCGAGGTGATGTCGCGCGCCACCCGCGCCAGCCACCAGGGGCCGCCGGGCTGGTCGGGGTTCAGCGGATCGCGGAGCGCCAGCAGGATGCGCTTGTCGAAGGCGGTGGTCTCGCCCTCCATCACCTCGCCGGCCAGCTCGACGAAGCCGAACAGCAGGCCGGCGATCACCGAGAGGCCGACCAGCATGCCCAGCCGGTGCCGGCTCAGCTTCGCCCAGAATCCGTTTTTGCCGAACCCGTTTCTACCGCCGCCCCCGACCGCTTCGTTCCGACTCACCCGCACCCTCCATCCCTGTTGCCGTTCAGGCGGGAGAGAGCAACCGCACCGGTGAGCCGGCCGTCCAGGCCAGGATGTCTTCCAGGGCGTCGCGGTGAACACCGC
>NZ_BADK01000949.1 GCF_000333595.1 Azospirillum sp. B506 | reverse complement strand
ATCCCTAAATCTCCTTCGCGGAAAAATTATAGATGACATCCATCATCTTTTCAATTAGATGATAACCATCATCCATGTGAGCGAACCGCTCCTCGTTTCGGAGAAGATTCAATGTCGACAGCTCTCATCACGGGCGCATCGGAAGGAATAGGTGCCACCTACGCCCGTCGCTTCGCCGCCCGCGGCCATGACCTTGTTCTTGTGGCGCGCAACACGGACAAACTGGAGGGCTTGGCTGCGGAACTGCGCGCGGCCCACGCGGTTTCGGTGGAGGTGATTACGGCCGACCTGACTGATGCGACGCATCTCGGCCTCGTGGAAAAGCGCCTGCGCGTTGGGGGGCCCGTCGACATTCTTGTCAACAATGCCGGCGCGGCGCTGATGGGGCCGTTCCATGGGAACGACCCGAATAAGATGGAGGCGTTGATCCGCCTCAACATCACCGCACCCACCCTGCTTGCGTCGGCGGCCGTTGACGGCATGGCGGCCCGTGGGAACGGCGCCATCATTAACATTGGCTCGGTGGTTTCGCTCATGCCGGCGTATTTTCCCGGTATCTATGCGGCGACGAAGGCCTACATCCTCACCCTGTCGCAGGGGCTGGCGGCGGAAATGGGCCCGAAAGGCGTTTATGTGCAGGCCGTGCTGCCGGCCGCGACGCGCACCGCGATTTGGGCGAAGGCCGGCGTGGATGTGGAGCAGATCCCCAATGTCATGTCGGTCGACGACCTCGTCGACGCCGCCCTTGTCGGCTTTGACCGCCGGGAGAGTGTCACCATCCCCCCTCTGGCCGATGCCAGCCTGTGGGAAACGTTTGAGGGCGCCCGCGCCGCACTCCCCTCGGGGCTCGGCGGCACGCCGGCGGACCGTTACCGCACCCCCGTTACCACCTGAGCCAGTCGATCATCTCAAGCCGGATCAGGCGTGGGGCCAGGGGAAAGCGCCTGAATTCGGCGCTCTCCCCTGGTTGATGGAGCAATACAGCCCGGCTTCCCTCCCTCCAATCAGTCGGAACCTCGAACATGACCACCCTCCCCCATCCGAATGCCCTGCAATCCGCTCCCAGTTCCGCCGACGCTCGAACCCAATTCGTCGAAAGCAATGGCCGACGGCTGGCCTACCGGGCCGGGTCACGTCCCTGAACGTGGTGTAGGAGCTGTGGGGAACCGGCCCGCCGAAGCGCCCCCCCAGAGCTGGCGTAGGCGGGCCGGTTTTGCACAGCGGGGCGGTCATCGTGACCATCGCGGTGGCCGTGAACAACGACGGCCGGCGCGAGGTGCTGGGCATGGACATCGGCGCCTCGGAAGCCGAGACCTTCTGGATCGAGTTCCTACGCAAGCTCAAGCGCCGCGGCTTGGCCGGGGTGAAGCTGGTGATCTCCGACGCCCACGAAGGCATAAAGGCCGCCGTGTCCAAGGTGTTCCGCGCCACGTGGCAGCGCTGTCGGGTGCACTTCACGACCAATCCGGCTATGCCCCCAAGGTTTGGGAACAGGCACAAGCCGCACCCCGAACCGGCATTCGGATCGGCCCGAAGTTCTATCTTCAACAGCGATTCAAACTGCGCACGATCGCAATCCCTCAGGACCGCGCCCGAAATCAAAAACATACCGTCTAGACGGTTTACACCGATCGGCGCTTGGTGATAGCGTGACAACGTCGTCATCAGCGCAGGACAGGCCATGGCCGCCGACATGCAGATGCCCTTGGGCGGCGGAACCGCTGTGGGTTCCCCGGTCCATTCCAGAAGCGGCGCCCCCGATTTAGCCACCTCCGGCTTCACTGACGGCGACTGCATGCTGGCCTGCGATTCCTGCGGCCAACTGGTTCTGTTGCCATCACCGGAGCCAGACGGTCGCCATCATTGTTCGCGTTGCGGCGAGTTGCTCAGGCGGGATCATGACGAACCGCTGACAACGCCCCTGGCGCTGTCCATCGGCGCCTGGCTCCTCGGCGTCATTACCCTTGCGTCGCCGCTCCTCTCCATCCGGCTTCTCGGACGCTACAGAGACAGTACCCCGCTGTCCGGTGCCCGCTTCTTCCTGGAGGACGGAGCCGCCCCGCTCGCCCTGCTGCTGGTTGCGACCGTGATGATGGCGCCGCTGCTGCGCCTGACGCTGCGGATCGCCGTGCTGTCGGGCCTTCTCATGTTCCGATCCCCGCAGCGGATGGCGCCCCGCATGGTGGCGCTGCTTCGCTGGCACGATCGGCTCGGCGCCTGGTGCATGCCCGAAATCTTCCTCGTCGGCGGGATCGTGGCCTATGTCCGGCTCACGACCATGGCCGACGTTCAGATCGGGCCGGCGGCCTATGGCCTCTTCGCCTTCGTGGTGACGACGCTGGTTGCCGATGCCCTGTTCGAACCGCAGTCGATCTGGCATGCGCTCAACGCTGCGGAAGACCCGGCGCCTTTCCTGGCCGGCTCCCCCCCGCAAAGCTGCCCGTACTGCCGCCGGTCGGCGTTCCTGCCGCCCGGCGCGCCCTGCCCGCGCTGCGGAACCCCGCTGCGGTCGCGCAAACCCGACAGCGTGGCGCGCAGCTGGGCCCTGGTGACGGCGGCCGCCATCGCCTATGTGCCGGCCAATCTGCTGCCGGTGATGACGCTGATCCGGCTGGGTCACGCTGAATCCCACACGATCATGGGCGGTGTCGCAGCCTTCGCCGAGAACGGCTTCTGGCCGCTGGCGGTGATCGTCTTCGTGACGAGCGTCCTGTTTCCGCTGCTGAAGCTTGCCGGCCTGACGGCGATGCTTCTGCATGTGAGCAGGCCGTCCGGCGACCGGGCCTGGATCTACACCCGTCTCTACAGCCTGATCGAGGCGCTGGGGCGCTGGTCGATGATCGACGTCTTCATCGTGGCCGTGCTGATCGGGCTGCTTCGGTTCGATGCCGCCGCCTCGGTCGTCGCCGGTCCCGGCGGTGTGTTCTTCGGGGCGGTGGTCGTCCTGACCATGCTGGCCGCCAGAGCATTCGATCCGCGGCTGCTGTGGGATGCCGGCACCGGCCCGGCGGCCGTCCCGTCCTGTGGGAGGCGGTGATGACCTTGAGGTCCCACAGCTCCGGACGAGGCCGGCGAACGCTCTCCTGGGTCTGGCTGGTGCCGGTGCTGGCGGCCACCCTCTCGGTGGTGGTCGGTTACCAGGCATGGCGTCAGCGGGGAACAGCCATCACCATCGACTTCCGGAACGCCTCGGGCATTGTCGCCGGCCAGACCCAGATCCGCTATCGCTCGGCCCAGATCGGAAGTGTGGAGGCGGTGCGGTTGGCCGAGGACCGCTTGCACCTGCGCATCACCGCGAGGATCGACGGCACCTTTGCCGGCTGGCTGACGGAGGGCGCCCGATTCTGGATCGTGCAGCCCCGGCTCGGCGCCGAGGCGCTGTCGGGCTTCGAAACCTTGCTGACCGGCCCATACATCGAGTTCGACCCGGCCGGGATGGCCAAAACGCAGCCGGAAACCCGCTTCACCGGCCTCGAGCAGCCTCCCGACATCCGCGCCGGGGAACATGGCTCCGTCTATCTTCTGCAAACCGAAAGGCTGGGGCCGCTGTCAGCCGGATCGACGGTGAGCTTTCGCGATAAACCGGTCGGTTCCGTGCTGGATGTCGATCCGCCGGTCGCGGATGGCCCGATCACGCTCCGGATCTTCATCCGTGCACCCTATGACGGCTATGTCCGGGCCGAGACCCGCTTCTGGAACAGCAGCGGCATCCGCCTCGATCTTGGCTCGACCGGTCTGACTCTGGAACTGGAAAGTCTGCGGGCGGCCCTGGGTGGCGGCATCGCCTTCGAAACCCCGCCGGACAAGCTGGGGGGACCGGCGGCGCCGTCGGGTGCGGCATTCCCGCTGCTTGCGGACCGAAGCGTGGCTGCGGCGGCCGACACCGCCGGCCGGGTCGAGATCCTCACCTATTTCGATGAGGCCATCGATGGTCTTGGCATCGGCTCTCCTGTCGATCTTCAGGGACTGCGGGTCGGCACTGTCACCGCCGTAGGCCTGGTCCACGACGCCAGGACCCGGCGGTTTCGCGTGGCCGTTCACCTGACGGTGGAGCCGGACCGCCTCCTTGGGAGCGGCAGCACGCGGTCCGAGGCAGAGCGCCTGCTGTCCGGCCGGGCTGGGGAGCGCTATCGGATCGCACTGCGGACCGGCAATCTGTTGACGGGCGCGAAGCATCTGTCGATCGAGCACTGGAACGATGCTCCGGAGCCGGACGGGCCGGCGGCGATCGCACAGGCGGTGGAGGGCAGCGGCGCGATCCTGCTGCCGTCGCTCCCCAGCACGGGAAACGATCCGATTGCCGCACTCAGCGCGGTGGCGGGCCGGATCGATGCCCTCCCGTTGGAGGCGATCGGCACCCAACTGGTTTCGGCCCTCGCCGCCATCGACGGGCTGGCCGGCAGTGCCCGGACCCTTCTGCGCAAGGCGGACAACGGGCTGGGACCGGCCATGGCGCAGTTGCCGCAACTGATGCGGGCCGGCGCCCAATCCCTAAACGCCGTGCAGACATTGGCACGATCTCTGGAGGAAGGCTATGGCGCGGAGTCGTCGTTCCGGCGGCAGACGGAGCAGGGCGTGCGGCAGGCCGCCGAGGCCGCCAAGGCCTTGCGCCGGCTCGCCGAACTGCTGGAGAGCCACCCCGAGGCCCTGATCCAGGGGCGCAGGCCATGACGGCCGGATATCTCCCCGGGGCCACCGGCCGGCGCGTCCTGCTGGGATGGCTGCTCGCCGTACCGATTGCCGGTTGCACCTCCGCCCGGCTGGACTGGTTCCGTCCTGTACCGGTTGCCGGACCCGTGCGTGCCGACGTGACGGCACGGGTCGAACTGCACGACGTGACGGTGGCGCGCGCCTTGGATCGCCCGGACATTCTCAGACTGGCCGGCGACACCCGGCTGGTTCCGACCGGCGGGCAATGGGCGGCCGCGCCGGGCGACATGATCGCCGCCGTGCTGCGACGGAACCTGGCCGACCGCTTGCCCGCCGCCACCGTGACCGATGCGGTGAACGGCATCGCGACCGACGTCATCGGCGGAGCCGGCGCTCCCGCTGTCCTGGTCGAGGTGGGAATCGACCGCTTCGAGGCCGATGCGGACGGACACGCCGTTCTGGCCGCGCATTTCGTCCTGCGCCATCCCCGTTCCCCCCTCCCTCCCACTGAACGGAGCGTCGAGGAAACCCTCAGTCCCGTCGGCCCGGGTCCGGATGCGCTCGTCCTGGCGCTGAGCCGGACTCTCGCACGCCTTGCCGACCGTATCGCGGACGCGCTTACGGCATCTTGAATACCCCCCCCGGAAAGGATCCAATTCCATGCCTCAAATCCTCGTCGCGTCACGGGCACGCCGACGCCTCATTCCGACGGCTGTCGTCGCTGTCGTCTGCGCACTGGTCGCCGCCTGCGCCAGTCCCGATCCCGTCGCTTATTCCGGCCTCAAATCCTCCTCTTATCTCGCCCCGAATCCACAGGACGACACCGGCCGGATTCCGTTCCGCTACAACACCGGGATGAACTGGCGCGATTACGACCAGATCATCGTCGATCCGGTCGCGATCTACCGCGGTGCCGACCAACAGTTCGGCGACATGTCCGAGCAGGACAAGAGGACGCTCGCCGACCACATGCAGCGCAGCTTCACCGCGGAGCTCTCGCCCCGCTTCCGCACCGTGCAAACTCCCGCCCCCCACACCCTGCGTCTCAAGCTGACCCTGACCGGGGCCGCCACCACCACGCCGGTGCTGGGGGCGCTGTCGCGCTTCGACATCGCCGGCGGCCTCTACAACGGTGTGCAGTCGGTACGGGGCGGCGAGGGCACGATGACAGGTTCGGTGATCTACGCGGTCGAGATTTACGATGCGCCGTCCGACCGGCTGCTGGATGCCTTCATCGCCAAGCAGTATCCCAATCCCTACAACATTCCGTCCAGCTTCGGATCGCTGGCCGCAGCCAGAACCGGCATCGACAAGGGCGCCGCGGCCTTGGCGGCGCAATTGCGATGAACGGGAGGCTGCTCCCCGGAACGGCATCGGTTCGAGCGGCCTTGGTTGAGCCATAACGCACTTGGGGAGGCATGGAGTCCGTCAGGCACTGTGCCCGGAACCTGACGGACTCCCATCGCGCAGACATCCTAAACAGAGCCGTTCGCCCATTAAACCAACCAGCCGGCTTGTTATTCGAGGCATCGGCGCGCTATGACTGTTCATCCCGCCTCACATTTTCCGGCCTGAACCGGCCGAAACCGCCTCGTTCGAGTTTCTCATGGAAAATTCTGTCCGTTCGGAACGCACCCGTAACGCCGTCCTTCAGGCTGCATTGACAATCATCGCGCGGGATGGGCCGGGACGGCTCACGCTTGATGCGATCGTCAAGGAAAGCGGGATGAGCAAGGGTGCCCTCCTGCACCATTTCCACAACAAGAGCGCGGTGCTGGCAGCCCTTCTCGCCTTCCAGACCGAGCAGTTCGAGGAGGCTTCGCGGCATTTCCTGGCCGAACATGAGAATGCGCTCGCCTATCCGCAGTTGGCCGCCCAGATCGATACCCTGCGCCAGACGCTGACCCGGCAACGGGCCATCGCCTTCGCCGTATTCGCGGTCGTCGCAGATAATCCGGATCTGCTGAGCAGCGCGCGGGAACACTCGGCGGGAACCGTCGCAAAGATGAAAGCGGAGGCGACCGATCCTGATCTCGCGCTGCTCCGGTGGGCAGCGGCGCGTGGGCTGGCCGTCACCGAACTGCTGGGGATGTGCCCCCTGTCCCAGGAGGACCGTGACCGGCTGTTCGACCGGCTGTTCGACGATGACAGATGGACGGGATGCCAATCATCAACGCTTTGAGGTGAAGGCCCGTTACCAATACGACCTGGACTGGTCCATAGTAGCTGGCCAGACCTTGGGTGACTGGATGGTGACCGTCCAGGCAGCGGATCGGCGGACAGGGCAATGGACCCGGATCGCACCGGAAGTGTTCAAGGCATGCCGGGACCGGCTTTCAAGCCGGTGTCGGTCGAGGTGGGTGAACCCGACACCGCCTCCCGGTTTCTGACGGCTTCAGTCCAATCCCTTCTCCGCGAGAAACTTGGACATCAAATCCGCGATCTCAAGATTGTTCAGGGCCGAGAACGGAAAGTGCGTGTTGCCGCGGATCCCGACCTCGGGGAGATGCACGACGGTGACGTCGCCGCCACGGCGGTTCACGGCATCCCGCCATAGCCGGGCCATGTCGAGACGCACGCGCCACTGGTCCTGACCAGGATTGGCCATCGGTTGCGCCGGGATATTGTCGCCGTAAAAAATGATGATCGGGATCTTCGTGAACGCCATGAACTCTGTCAGAGGCACGCCAACCGCCTCGAGCGGGCCTCCGGCACTCGGCATCGCAGGCGGTACCTCACCGTCCGGGAACATGAAGTTGCTGCCCGGCTCGTAGGCGACAATGGCGCGAACGTTGGAACTCTTGATCGCCGTTCGCCAGCCGGGGCCGCCGCTCTGGGAATGGGTGACAAGGATTCCCGGTCCGATCCGTGAGAACAGCGCCGCGACTGCGTCCGAGATCACCTCCAGATCGAACGGCCCGGTGTTGGGAGTCATCGAGCGGAAATACTGGTTCAGGCTTTCCGGGTCGCGGGAAAACTGAACACCGGGAAAGTAATCCGGCCAGACGCCCACACGAAAGATGTTGAACCACGCCCGTTCATCGGCGTGTGGGCGCGATCGTGGCCGGCTGCGTGCTTGCGCCCGGCATTCCCGCGCCGCGGTTGGTCGAGGACGTAAACCCCGACGCCCCTGCACGGGAAGATGCTCTGATACCCCTCCCGACCGTCAGGAGTGGTTTCCCACGTCTTCGAGAACTGTCCGGCGCCATGCCAGAGAACCAAAGGGTATTTTCGGGAATTTACCGGGATTTGATAGAATGCGTAGGCATGATCGCCGTGGAGCGTCTGGCCGGCCGGGGTCGGCATGGCCGGATCGAAGGTGCCGGGGTTGGTAACCACGGTTCCGCCGACAGCGAAGCTGCCTTGCGCCTGGATGACCAGAGGTGCCGATTTCGCGCGTTCTTCGGCCGAGGCTTCGGCAGACGCCATGACACCGACGGCGATCAGCAGGACCGCGGCCGGCCATGTCCAGATCTTCATGATGCTTCCTGAACAATGTAAATAATGGGATCGGGAATTGCTGGAAGACACTGTCAGCCGCCGGACAGATCAACAGGTCAAGGCAGCCTCCATCAGGCCGCACTCCGCCCCCGCAAGGCCTTGTCAGAACGACGTGTCGGTTGGGGCGGACAACGATGCCATGTCGATCACGAAGCGGTAGCGGACATCGGCCTTCTCCAGGCGTTCGAAGGCGTGATGAATCTCATCCATGCGGATCATCTCCACGTCAGGCAGGATGTTCTTCTTTGCGCAGAAATTCAGCAATTCCTGGGTTTCGGCGATCCCGCCTATCGGTGAGCCCGCCACCCGGCGGCGCCCCAGCAGCAGAGGTACCGTGGTTGGTTCTGCAAGCGGACCGACCTGCCCGACGATCACCAGCGTGCCGTCCACGTCCAGCAACGGCAGATAAGGGCTGATGTCGTGCTTCACCGGCACCGTATCGATGATCAAGTCGAAGCTGTTCGCCGCCTTCTCCATAGCCGCGGGATCGGACGAGACGAGCAACGCGTCGGCGCCAAGCGCCAGGGCATCCGCCTCCTTGTCCGTCGTCCGGCTCATGACGGTCACGTCGGCCCCCATCGCGGCGGCGAGCTTGACCGCCATATGCCCGAGTCCGCCCAGGCCGATCACTCCGACCCGACTTCCGGGCCCGACATTCCAGGTCCGCAGCGGCGAATAGGTGGTGATGCCGGCACACAGAAGCGGTGCCGCTTTGGCCAGATCGAGTCCATCCGGCACACGCAACGCGAAGTCCTCACGAACGACCAGATGCTTGGAATAACCGCCAAGGGTGTGTTCCTTGGTGAAGCGGTCGAAGCCACCGTAGGTGCCGGTGTTCCCTTCGCGGCAGAGCTGTTCCTCGCCCTTCTTGCACTGGTCGCACTGCTGGCAGCTGTCGACCATGCAGCCGACCGCCACATGATCTCCAAGCTTGTGGCGTGTCACGTCGGAACCGACACCGATCACGCGCCCGACGATCTCGTGGCCGGGAATGGCGGGGAAAACGGTCCACCCCCAATCGTTGCGCACCCAGTGGAGATCCGAGTGGCAGACCCCGCAATAGAGGATTTCCATCGCCACGTCATTGGAACGCAATTGCCGCCGTTCGAAGCTGAAGGGCGCCAGGGGGGTCTCGGCAGACTGGACCGCATAGCCGATGGTCCTCATATCGAAATCTCCATTGAAAGTGTCATGTCGATCAGCGACCCGGCCGCTTGGGCAATGCCGCGGCGACCGCCGCATGGATCGGTGTGATCCCCAGCTGCTTGTCGGTCACAGGGCCATGACCGTAACTCAGTCCCATACAGCCAAAGCCGATGGCTGAGACCTTCATGCCGCCGTTTTCAAGTGCAAGGGCTGCATTGCTCCTCCTCGGCGCTGTTCCATGGACCTTTTTGGATTCACGCGGCCTCGAAGTATAGGCGTGCGGCGATGGAGCGATTAGACGTTGAAATCCGCATGCGCTCATGGCCGGAATTCATGAATTTGACTTCCGAAGCCTGTGCAATCCCGCCGACGTGCCACCGGGCGTATACCATGTGGCACACGACGACACATCATGCCGAAGGGAGACGTTCCGCACTTATGCTCATATTCGAAACCATCCTTGGCTTGCTCCTGGGTGCAACGATCCTGTCGACAGTCGCGCAGCGGGCGAACGTCCCTTACCCCACACTCCTGGCTTTGGGTGGCGCTGCCGTCGCGTTCCTGCCGGGTTCACCCCGGCTCAACCCGCCACCTGACCTCATCCTGGCGCTCTTCGTAGCCCCGGTGCTGCTGGACGCGGCGCATGACGCCTCGCTTCGGGATCTGCGGGACAATTGGCGCCCGGTGTCGTCCCTCGTATTGGTCGCGGTGGGTCTGACCACGGTCGCCGTGGCGGTTGCGGCACGGCTGCTCTTCCCCGATATGCCATGGTCCGCGGCCATAGCATTGGGTGCGTTGCTCGCCCCACCGGATGCGGTCGCTGCCCTCGCTGTCATGCGACAAGTGGAGCCACCGTACCGATCCGAAAGGTGTTGGAAGTGAAAGTCTGCTGAACGACGCGACAGCGCTCCTCATCTACAAACTGTCTGTTGGCGCCGCCGCCACCGGCTTCAGTTTTGCGGAAGCCCCTCCAGCGTTCGGACTCGTCGCCATCTGGCAGCGTCGTGGTGGGCTGGCTTCTCGGAGTTTCCATCACGCGCCTGATCCCGCGTGTCGGCGATGCGCCGACATCTGTGATCCTTCAGTTCGTTGTCACCTTCGGCGTGTGGCTGCTCGCCGAACGCCTCGGTCTCTCCGCGGTGGTTACGGTCGTCGTATTCGGCCTGACGGCGGGAAGGACGGTTCCATTGCCGGCACGCTTGCGGATTCCTTCATTCGCGGTTTGGGAAGCAGTGACCTTCGTGCTGAACGTCCTGGCGTTCACCCTCATCGGACTTCAGTTGGGCCCGATCCTCGAAACGCTCAACAGCAAGGAGCTGATGAGGCTGGTAGGCGCCGCGCTGATCATTCTCGTGGTCGTGATCGTCGTTCGCCTTTTGTGGGTGATGGCCTATACGATGACGCAAAAGAAAGGTCCTGCGACCGATCAAAAGGCGTCCGGGGCCATGCCGCCGCTGTCCGTGAAAGGAGGTGTGGTGATCAGTTGGTCGGGCATGCGTGGCATCGTCACACTCGCGGCGGCTCTGGCACTCCCCATGTCCTTTCCTGGTCGCGACTTCATCCTGCTCACAGCGTTTGTTGTGGTGCTCGGAACCTTGGTGGTCCAGGGACTGACTCTGCGACCGCTCCTGGTCTTCCTGCGCCTGCCGAAAGACAACACCGTCGCGATGGAGTTGAGCCTGGCACGGGCCGCCGCGCTCAAGGCCGCAATGGCGGAGTTGGATGGCGATGGCACACCGGCCGCCGAACGGCTCAGGTCGATGTACAAAGAGGCTCTAAGCAAGGCACGGCATGGTCATGACCCACGCGAATCATCCGACAACACGCTGCGGCGGAGGGTCGTGCCAGTCTCCCGCCATGCCATTGCGGAACTCCGCCGATCCGGAACCATCGGCGATGACGCGTACCGTCTCGTTGAGGAGGAGCTTGATTGGTTGGAGCTGAGCTCGGGTCCTGCCCACGTAGGAGAGTAAATCCTTGATGACGGGCGGACACAAGGCAAGGCAAATGCGGGGCGGATCCCGGTTCGGGGAACCACCCCGCAAACGCCCGTCAGATCACCCCGAGGCGGGCATGCGGACTTGACGCCTCGCCGGCCGCTGCCGGCCTGATGCGGAACCATGCGGCGTAGAGGGCGGGGAGGAACAGCAGGATCAGCACGGTGCCGACCGCCGTGCCGCCGATCAGTGTGTAGGCCATCGACCCCCAGAAGACCGAGTGCGTGAGGGGGATGAAGGCCAACACCGCGGCAAGGGCGGTCAGGATCACCGGCCGCGTCCGCTGCACCGTCGCTTCGATGACGGCGTGATAATCGTCGAGGCCGGCCGCCTGATTCTCCTTGATCTGCTCGGTCAGGATCAGCGTGTTGCGCATCAGGATGCCGGCCAGACCGATCAGCCCGAGGATGGCGTTGAAGCCGAAGGGCTGGTTGAAGGCGAGCAGCATGGGCACGACGCCGACGACGCCGAGCGGTGCGGTCAGCAGGACCATGGCCATCATCGAGAAGGACCGAACCTGCAGCATGATGAAGACCAGCATGGCGGCGATCATGACCGGGAAGACCTTGCCGAGGGCGGTGTTGGCCTTGACGGCCTCCTCGATCGATCCGCCCATTTCGATGCGGTAGCCGGCCGGAAGCGAGGCGATCAGCGGCTGAAGGGCCGTCATGATCTGCTTGGAGACCTCCGGCGGCTGGGTCGCCTCATTGTAGTCCGAGCGGATCGTGATGACGGATGTCCGGTCCCGGCGTTTCATCAGCGGCTCCTCCAGGCGGATGTCCGCATGGCCTATCTGATCGAGCGGGATCTGCTGGCCGTTCCGGCTCGTCAGCGAGAAATCAGCCAGGCGCGCCGGATCCAGGCGTTCGCCGCCGGCGCTGCGCGCCACGATGGGGACATTGCGGATGTCCTCGCGGACCTGGGTGACAGCGATTCCGGTGAGAAGGAACTGGAGTTGCTGGCCCACCTCGGCCGGCGAGAGACCGATGAGGTTCAGGCGGTCCTGGTCGGGCGTGAAGCGGAGCACGGGCGTGCGGTTGCCCCAATCCCGGTTGGCCTGCCGGACATCCGGCACGCTCCGCATGATGGCGAGGGCCTTTTCGGAAATGCTGTAGAGCTGCGCCGGATCGGGGCCCATCACCCGGAATTCGACCGGGAACGGCGTGTAGGGGCCGAACACCAGCTGGGTGACGCGGACATAGGCCTCGGGCACCAGCCCCTGCGCCACCGTCTGCCGCAACCGGTGCTTCAGGGCCTCGCGCGCCTCGGCGTCCGGCGTGAGCACGACGATCTTGGCGAAGGCCGGATCGGGCAGTTCCGGCGACAGGGCGATGAAGAAGCGGGGAGCGCCCTGACCGATATAGCTGGTGACGATCTTCGCCTCCGGCTGATCGGCCAGCCAGCGCTCGATCTTCTCGACCGAGGCCGTGGTCGTCTCGATGCTGCTGCCTTCCGGCAGACGGACCTCCACCAGCACCTCGGGACGGTCGGAGGTCGGGAAGAACTGCTGCTTCACGCCGCCCATGCCGACGATGGCGACGGCAAAGGCGAGGCCGACGACGACGCAGGTCAGGACCTTGTGGCGCACGGCGAAGCTGATGACGCGCCGCAGGCGCTGGTAGTTCGGAGTGCCGTAGATCGCCTCGTGACCGCCGGCGACCGGCTTGATCGCCGGCAGCATCCTGACGCCCAGATAGGGGGTGAAGACCACCGCGACGATCCAGGAGACGATGAGGGAGAATCCCACGACCCAGAAGATGTTGCCGGCATACTCGCCGGCGGTCGAGCGCGCGAACCCCACCGGCAGGAAGCCGGCGATGGTCACCAGCGTTCCCGACAGCATCGGCGCCGCCGTGTGGCTCCAGGCATAGGCCGCCGCCCTGATGCGGTCGACCCCCTCCTCCATCTTCACCACCATCACCTCGATGGCGATGATGGCGTCGTCCACCAGCAGACCGAGCGACAGGATCAGCGCGCCGAGCGTGATGCGGTCGAAGAAGCGGCCGGTTTCCAGCATGATGAGAAAGACGACGGCGAGCGTCAGCGGGACGGCCGCCGCCACGACGATGCCGACGCGCCAGCCGAGGCTGAGCAGGCTGACGAGCAGAACCACCCCAAGCGCCATCGCGAACTTCAGCATGAACTCGTCGACCGCCGAGGTGATGTTGACGGCCTGATCGGTCACCTTGGCGAGCGTCATCCCGAGCGGCAGCGACTGCGCGATGCCGGCCGCCCGCTCCTCCAACGCCTTGCCGAGCGCCAGGCCGTCCCAACCCTCCTGCATGACCGTCGCCAGCATGACGGTCGGCTCGCCCTGATGACGGATGATGTAGGTCGGCGGATCCTCGTAGCCGCGGCGGACCTCGGCGATGTCCGACAGCTTCAGCGTCCGCCCGGCGGCGGCGATCGGCGTGTCGGCGATCGCCTGCACCCCGTCATAGGCGCCGTCGATGCGGATGAAGACCTGCGGCCCCTGGGTGTCGATGGACCCTGACGGCGTGACGGTGTTCTGCCGCTGCAAGGCGGCGATGATGTCCTGGGCCGACACGCCGAGGGTCGCCAGCTTGGCATAGGAGAATTCGACGAAGATCCGTTCCGGACGCTCGCCCAGGATGTTGACCTTCTTGACGCCGGGCACATGCAGCAGATCCTGGCGGATCGTCTCGGTCTGCCGGGCCAGTTCGCGCATCGGCATGCCCTTGGCCTTGAGCGCATAGAGCGCGAAGCTGACGTCGGAATATTCGTCGTTGACGAAGGGGCCGAGCACGCCGGACGGCAGGTTGCGCGTCTCGTCGCCCATCTTCTTGCGGGCCTGGTAGAACTCCTCCTGCACCTTGGCCGGCGGCGTGCTGTCCTTCAGCGTCAGGGTCATATAGGCGTAGCCGGGCCGCGTCGTCGTCTCCACCCGGTCGTACCAGCTCAGTTCCTGAAGGCGTTTCTCCAGCGGTTCGGCGACGAGATCCTGCATCTCGCGCGCGGTGGCGCCCGGCCACACGCTGGTGACCGTCAGGGTCTTGATGGTGAAGGAGGGATCCTCCGCCCGTCCGAGCATGACGAAGGCGAAGGCGCCTCCCGCCGCCAGCAGGAGGATGAAGAACAGGGTGACGGCCCGTTCGCGGACGGCGATGGCGGAAAGATTGAGACTCATCACTGGCCCCCGCTCTCGGAAGCCGTCCTGACGCGCGCGCCCTCCTGGAGAAGATGAGCGCCGAGCGACACCACCGGGTCGCCGAGACCGATCCCGGAGATCACGGCGGTTTCGCCGCTCACCCGGACCAGCCGGACCGGCTGGAAGCGCACCGTCGAACTGGTGCGGTCCAGGGTCCAGACACCGGTTCTCCGGCCGTCGTCCAGGACCGCTCCCAGCGGCACCTGAATGTTGTCCGTCCGGCCCGTCAGGCCCGTCAGCCTGATGGTGACCGTCGCCCCGAGCGGTGCCGAGGCGGCGTCGCCGTCGAGCACGTAGCGCGCCTCGTAGGTGCGGGTCTGGGCATCGGCGGCGTCCGACAGCTGGCGCAGATGCGCGCCGTAACGCTGCCCGTCGGTGCCATAGAGGCTGGCCTCGGCCGGCGAGCCGATCGGTGGCCGGATGGTTTCCGGCAGAGCCACCACCGCCTCGCGCGGGCCGGCCTGCGCGATCCGGATGACGGTCTGGCCGGCGGCGACGACCTGCCCCGGCTCGCCGAGCGTTTCGACCACCGTGCCATCGCTGTCGGCCACCAGGACCGAATAGGTCGCCTCGTTCTCTGCGACCCTCGCATCGGCCTCCGCACTGGCGAGCTGCGCCCTGGCGGTGTCCAGCGCGGCCTTCGCCTGTTCGTGACGCTGCCGGGTGGCCCAGCCGTCGTTGACCAGACTGGCGTAGCGCCGCTCGTCCGCCTGGGTCTGCACCACCGTTGCACGCGCCGCGGCTGCCGCGTTGCGCTTGGCGGTGAGTGCGAGGCGCAGATCGGTCTCGTCGATCCGCATCAGCGGCTGGCCGGCCTTGACCGGCTGGCCGACCGTCGCCAGCCGTTCGATGATCTTGCCGGGGACGCGGAAGCCGAGATTGCTCTGCACCCGCGCCCCGACGACGCCGGTGAAGCCGCGCTCCGCCCGGGCAACCGGCACCGCCTCGGCAAGCCGGACGATCGGCGCCTCCTGCCGGGGGTCGCTCACCGCCGACGCCTCCTGTGTGTGCATGGACAGCGTCACGAATGCGGCAGCCCCCAGCGCCGCCGTCAGAACGCCACCTGCCACGACCATGGGTCTCTGTTTCATGCCCGCCGCCTCAGTCAATTTAGATTGCGTACGACATCTATATCGATTATAGAGGTCGAACGCAATCTAAATGACAGGGCGCTCTCGCATGGCGGCACCGCCATCAGCGGCGCTTCCGGGGCCGGGCCCGACACAAGGAAGAAAGAGAGACTTCGATGGCAAAGATAGAGCGCGGCATCGCTCTGGTGACGGGTGCGTCGTCCGGCATCGGCGATGCGGCGGCCAAGGCCCTGCAAGCCACAGGATTCGATGTGTTCGGAACCAGCCGTCACGCGGGTGCCAAGGGTCCCGAGGGCGTCACCATGCTGACCTGCGATGTCACCGACGACACCTCCGTGGCGGCCCTGGTCGACGAGGTGCTGGATGACGCCGGCCGCATCGATCTGCTGGTCAACAATGCCGGCGTCGGGCTTTTCGGCGGTGCGGAGGAGTCCTCGCTCGCCCAGGCGCGGGCGTTGTTCGACGTGAACATGTTCGGCGTCATCCGCATGACCAACGCCGTGCTGCCGATCATGCGGCGCCAGAAAAGCGGCAGGATCGTCAATCTCAGCTCGGCGCACGGCTTCATTCCGGCCCCCTATTTCGCGCTCTACGCGGCGACGAAACATGCGGTGGAAGGGTACTCCCAATCGCTTGACCATGAACTGCGCACGCTCGGCATCCGGGTCTCGCTGGTCGAACCCGCCTATACCCGGACCTCGTTCGCTGGAAACCTCATCAGGCCGGACCGGCCGCTCGATGTCTATGCGTCGGTGCGCGCCGACGTGACCGTGGCCTTGGAGGACGCGATCAGGAAGGGCGACACGCCCGAGACCATCGCCGAAGCCATCGTGAAGGCAGCGACGGACGCACAACCGAATCTGCGCTACCCGGCAGGGAAGCTGGCGCGCCAGGTCAGCCTTCTGCGCCGCTTCGTCCCGGCAGCAGCCTTCGACAAGAGCTTGCGCAAGATGCTGCGGCTGCCGGTCTGAGCCGTCAGCGGGAACAGGCTCGCCACCCCCGGTCTCATGAAGGAAATCCCATGACCGCCCTGCTCCGTCAGGAGGGTCCGGCAGCCCCGGCGCCCGCCTACAAAGTGCCGCCCGGCGTTCTCGACGGGCCGGTGGTGCCGACGATGCTCCGCCTCGCGGTGCCGACGACCCTGGTCCTGGTCGTCCAGACGCTGGTCGGGGTGGCCGAAACCTGGTTCGTCGGCTTTCTCGGGACCGATGCGCTCGCCGGGGTCGCCCTGGTCTTTCCTGTGCTCATGCTCATGCAGATGATGGCGAATGGCGGCATCGGCGGCGGCGTCTCCTCGGCCATCGCGCGGGCCTTGGGAGCGAAACGCCGCGAGGACGCCGAAGCGCTGATCTGGCATGCGGTCGTCCTGGCCGGCGCATTCGGCATCCTCTTTACCGCGGCGGCTCTCCTCGCCGGACCGATCCTCTATCGGGCGATGGGAGGAACGGGACCGTCGCTGACGGCGGCGCTCACCTATTCCGGGGTCGTGTTCGCCGGCTCCATCCCGGTCTGGGTCACCGCCCTGTTGGCGTCGGCCCTTCGCGGCGCCGGGAATGTGAGGGTGCCCGCCCTGGTGATCTCGTCCGGCACCGGTCTCCTCATCGTCCTGTCGCCGGCCCTGATCTTCGGCTGGGGGCCTTTGCCCCGTCTCGGCGTGGCCGGCGGCGGGGCCGCGGTGGTCATCTACTATCTGTTCGCCGCGCTGGCACTGACATTGTATCTGCGCTCTTCGCGGAGCCTTCTGAAACTGAGGATCGTTCCCCTGCGCCTGGGCCTGTTCAAGGACATCCTCGGGGTCGGTCTCCTGTCGGCGGTCGGCACCGTCCAGGTCAATCTCACCGTCGCCCTCGTCACCGCCGCGGTCGGCCGGTTCGGCGCCGATGCCATCGCCGGGTACGGCATCGCCTCGCGCCTCGATTACATACAAATTCCGTTGATCTTCGGGCTCGGCACCGCCTTGGTCACCATGGTCGGCCACAACATCGGGGCGGGGCAGGTGGCGCGGGCACGCCGCGTCGCCTGGATCGGGTCCGCTTTCGCCTTCGGGGTGACCGAGGTCATCGGCCTTGCCGCAGCATTCTTCCCACAAGCCTGGATCGGCCTGTTCAGCGACGATCCCCAGGTGCTGGCGATGGGCACCCTCTATCTGCGGATCGTGGCGCCGGTTTACGGTGCGGTCGGGCTGGGGTTGGCGCTCTATTTCGCCAGCCAGGGAGCGAAGCGCGTCCTGTTTCCCGTCCTGGCCGGCACCGTCCGCATGATCGTCGCGGCCTTCGTCGGCTGGTCGGCCGTCATCTGGTTCGGTGCCGGACTTTCGACCCTGTTCCAGATCACGGCCCTGGCGGCGGTTTCATACGGGCTTCTGACGGCGGTCGCCATGATCGGCGGTGCCTGGGGCCGGCATCCCACCCCCCATGCGCTGCCCCGGAGAAGGCCTGCGGAATAGGTGGAGAATTGTGCCGGTCATCCATATCTCCTATAGAGGTTGATCGAAATCTAAAAAGGGGCATACCATGCGCGTGAGTCGCGTTCAGGCGGAGGAAAACCGGCAGACTGTGATCAACGTGGCGAGCCGTCTTTTTCGGCAGCACGGCTTCGACGGCATCGGCCTCAAGGATTTGATGGAGGCGGCGGGCCTGACCCAGGGTGCTTTCTACAAGCAGTTCGCCTCTAAGGAGGATTTGGCGGCTCAGGCGTCGACGCGGGCGTTGGAGAGCGCTTACTGCCGATGGACCGCGGCGGCCACTGCAAATCCAGAGGATCCGCTTGGCCCGGTGATCGGCTTCTATCTCAGCGCCGGGCACCGCGAGGAAAAGTCCGACGGTTGCCCAATCGTGGCGCTCGGTTCCGATGCCGCCAGACACGGCGTCGCGGTGAAGGCGTCGTTCGAAGCCGGGATCAAGACCCATCTGGACATCCTCGAACGCCTGATTTCGGAAACGCAGGGCGAAGAGTTCAAAAGCAAGGCGATGGCAATTCTTTCACTGATGGTCGGTGCGCTGACGCTCTCGCGTGTCGTCAACGATCCCGGCCTTGCTCAGGCCTTTCTGGATACGGCTGCTGCACAAGTCCGAAATATTGCCGCCGCGTGAATGGGGACCGGCATGAGATTTAGAAAAAGTACGGCAGAGAAGCCACGAGAGCCGCCTCTGAAAATACAGCCAGGAGAATCGAATGAGCGCGCTTATGGCAAGAAGCGGTTCGCCAAAAATGAGTTGATCATGTCCGCCGGTCCATCCGCCCGGCGGTCTGCAATCCTGACGATCGCCGGCCAAACCTTCCTTCGGCATGGCTATGCTGATGCCTCGATGGACAGTATCGCCGCGGAGGTGGGTGGTTCCAAGAGCACGCTCTACCGATACTTCCCCTCCAAAGCGGCGCTTTTCGCAGCCTATGTTGAGGAGGTCGGCACTTTGGTTTGCGCCTCTCTCGCCGCCGTCGACATCGACGGGAGAGAGGCCGAGATTGTGCTGGTGGACACCGCAAGAGCCTATCTGGACTTGATATTGGCGCCTTCCGCGCTTGCGGTTACTCGCCTTGTGATGGCCGAAACCGGCCGCTTTCCGGAAGTTGGTCGCATGTTCTACGAACGCGGGATACAGCGCACCGAACGGCAGATCTCCGCTATCTTGCAGCGCTTGGCGGAGCGGAACAGCTCACCCGGGTGGGAGCGGTTGCCATTGTCCGGTGCTGCGGCACATTTCAGGGCTCTCTGCGAGGCCGGGCCATACGAGAGGTGCATCTGGGGAGGGCACGAGACAGTTTCCGCAGAAGAGGTCGAACGGGTCGCTCAACGGGCAGTTACTCAGTTCCTATATGGCCGGTTAACTTCCAGCTGTTAAAAAGTCTATCGTGTGCCAGGACGTGGTGTCTGAGAGGGCCTGTGTGCTCTTCGGCGCGCTGAAGCTGCCGGTCTACTCGGCTGCGATGTTCAGCGGGTCAGTGGCTGAAGGGTGGCACAGCTCGTTCAGGCTTTCCATGGTCATGTAGCGTCGGCACACCGCCCACTCATCATGCTGTTCCAGCAGCAAGGCGCCGACAAGGCGGACAACCGCGCCTTCCCCAGGGAAGATGCCGACGACGTTGGTGCGCCGCTTGATCTCGCCGTTCAGGCGCTCCAGCGGGTTTGTACTGTGTAGCTTGGTGCGCAGGTCCTTGGGGTAGGCCATGTAGACCAACACGTCGAACTCCGCCTCGTCCATCAGCGCCGCCAGCTTGGAGAAGCGCGGCCGCAGGCTGTCGGCGACCCGGCGCCATTGCTCATGCGCCGCCTCGGCGGTCTCCTGGGCAAAGCCGACCATCTCGCGCAAGAAGTCGGCGTCAGCACTCTTCCCAGTCAGCTCCTGAAGAGCGATCCTGTCCGCGGTCATCGTGGTCTCCGTTACAGTTGATGGTCGTCAAGCAACCTCAACTTAGCCGAAGAACACGGTGACCGCCTGCTCCCGAATGGCTGGCCCGCCTGCGCCAGCTGTGGGGAGCACTCCGGCGGGCCAGCCTCACGTCTCAGACACCACCTGCCGGGACACGGCCGCCCACCTGATGGAGCCCGCGCTGTTCAAGGAGTTCTGCGACGAGTTCACCCGCGAAATGAACCGGCTGCGCATCGAGCAGCGGACCGACCACGATGCTTGGCGCCGTGAGCTGGCCAAGATCGAGAAGCAGATTGGAGGGATCATCGGCGCCATCAAGGACGGCATTTACATGCCGTCGATGAAAGCCGAGATGGCAACGCTGGAAGGGCGCAAGGCGGAACTCACCGGCATGTTGGCGAGCGCGACCGAGCCCCCTCCCCTTCTGCACCCGAACATGGCCGAAGTGTACAGGCAGCGGATCGCTGCTCTGCACGAGCGCCTGCTGTCCGAGGAAACCAAGGCTGAAGCCGCGAATATTCTCCGCGGTCTGGTCGACCAGATCACCCTGCAGCCGGACGGCAACGGGCTGGTGATCGTGCTGCGCGGCGATCTGGCGGCGATGCTGAGCTTCGCCGCGAACACGAAGAAGCCCGGCCTCCGCGGGGAGACCGGGCTTCTCTGCGATCCAGGATCGCAAGCATCGTTGGTTGCGGGGGCAGGATTTGAACCTGCGGCCTTCAGGTTATGAGCCTGACGAGCTACCGGGCTGCTCCACCCCGCGGATGTCTGATTGTGGATCGATGGACGATGAAGATGCAAGCATGAGCGTTTTGTTTGAGCGTCTCTTATGCCTGAGTGACCTGGCGGCGACCTACTCTCCCACGTCTTAAGACGCAGTACCATTGGCGCGGAGGCTTTTCACGGCCGAGTTCGGGATGGGATCGGGTGTTTGACACCTCGCCATGACCACCAGGTCACCAAGGCACAAGACCGACGCTCATTCCCAAAAGCGCATATGCTTGTTCAGTGCAAGTGATGTGAGGAGTATCGAACTGCGGCGCATGCTGTCAAGCTGCTGTTTTGAGCAGGCTTGCTGCTGCGCATGGCGCGGTTTGTGGGGTCGAGATCAAGCCGATCGAGCGATTATAAGGCTTAGCTTCAGACATTGCTGCCCGTCCACATGCCTCCTATCGACGTGATGGTCTGTCACGGCT
>NZ_BADK01000950.1 GCF_000333595.1 Azospirillum sp. B506 | reverse complement strand
TCAGGTCGAACATCAGCGCTCTCCTTTGCGGTACGGGATCATCAGGGCGCGCGGGTAGGAGGCCCGGCGGGCCACCAGCACCAGCGCCAGGATGCTCAACAGATAGGGCATCATCAGGAACAGCTGGTAGGGCAGGACGCCGCCGCTCGCCTGCTGCAACCGCAATTGCAGCGCGTCGAACACCGCGAACAGCAGCGCGCCCAGCAGCGCCTTGCCCGGCCGCCAGGAGGCGAAGACCACCAGCGCGATGCAGATCCAGCCGCGCCCGTTGACCATGTTGAAGAAGAAGGCGTTGAAGGCCGACAGGGTCAGGAAGGCGCCGGCCAGCGCCATCAGCGCGCTGCCCGCCACCACGGCGCCGATGCGGATGGCGGTGACGTTCAGCCCCTGCGCCTCGGCGGCGGCGGGATTTTCGCCGACCATCCGCACCGCCAGTCCGACCGGCGTGCGGTACAGCACATAGGCGACGACCGCGACCAGCAGGAAGGCGAGGTAGGTCAGCGGCGTCTGGGCCAGAGCGCCCGGCAGGGCCAGGGGCTGGAACGGCTCGATGGTCGGCGGGGTGCTGGCCTGCGGCAGGACGAGGCGGTAGACGAAATAGGACAGGCTGGTGCCGAGCAGGGTCACGCCGATGCCGGTCACATGCTGCGACAGGCCGAGCGGCACGGTCAGCGCCGCATGCAGCAGGCCGAGCAGCGCACCGCAGGCGGCAGCCGCCAGCACGCCGGTCCACAGGTCGGCGCCCTGATAGACCGCCATCCAGCCGGCCATGGCGCCCAGCGTCATGATGCCTTCGATGCCGAGATTCAGCACGCCGGCCCGCTCGCACACCAGTTCGCCCAGCGTGCCCAGCACATAGGGGGTGGCGATGCGCAGCACCGCGGTCCAGAAGGCGGCCGACAGCAGGATGTCGAGAATGATCGACAGGAAATCCATGACCCCTTACCCCCGCCGCAGCCGGTAGCGCGCCAGCAGCCCGGCGACCAGCATGCAGAGCAGGCTGGTGGCGACCAGGACATCGGCGATGTAGTTGGGAACCGGCATGGCGCGGCTCATGGCGTCGGCGCCGACGAAGATGCCGGCGATGAACAGCGCGGCTCCCACCACGCCGATGGGATGCAACTGGGCCAGCATGGCGACGACGATGCCGCTGTAGCCGAAGCCCGGCGACAGGTCGAGCGTCAGGTAGCCCTTCAGACCGCAGACCTCCGCGGCGCCGGCCAGTCCGGCCAGCCCGCCCGAAAGCAGGGCGGTGCGCAGCATGACCCGCGTCACCGGCATGCCGGCGAAGGCGGCGGCGCGCGGGTTGGCGCCGACCGCGCGGTTCTCGTAACCCCAGATGGTGCGGGTGTCGATCAGCCACAGCAGCACCGACAGGCCGAGCGCGATGGCGAGCCCGGCATGCAGGCGGGTGCGGGCCACCAGCTTGGGCAGCTCCGCCGCCTCGACCACCGGGGCTGATTGCGGCCAGCCCATGCCCATCGGGTCCTTCAGGGCACCTTCCAACAGCAGCGACACCAGCAGCAGCACGACGAAGTTCAGCAGCAGGGTGGTCACCACCTCGTCGACGCCGAAGCGGACCTTCAGCACGGCGGGGCCGAGCAGCGTAACGCCGCCCGCCGCCATGCCGGCGATCATCACCAGCGGGATCAGCACCCAGGCGGCAGGGTCGAGCATGCCGCCGCCCACCACCACGGCGGCCAGCGCGCCCATGTAGAGCTGCCCCTCGGCCCCGATGTTCCACAGCTTGGCGCGGAAGGCGACGGCGGCGGCGAGACCGGTCAGGATCAGCGGGGTGGCGCGGGTCAGCGTCTCGGTCAGGGCGAAGCGGGAGCCGACGGCCCCCTCGAACAGCAGGCCATAGGCGCGCAGCACCGGCGCGCCGGTCCAGGCGACCAGCAGGGCGCAGAGCGCCAGCGCCGCCACGACGGCGCCAACCGGCGCCAGCAGCCGCAGGGCGAGCGGGGTATCGGTGCGCGGTTCAAGCCGCATCGCCATGCTCCAATTGGGTCTCCGGCAGAATGTCGCGCAAAACGTCCCAATGCCCGGCCATCAGCAGGCCGAGCTGGCTGACCGACACCCGGTCATGCGGCAGCAGCGGGGTGAGGCGCCCGTGATAGGCGACGGTGACGCAGTCGGCCAGCGCCAGGATTTCGTCCAGATCCTCGGAGATCAGCAGGACGCCGGCGCCGGCGGCGCGGGCGTCGAGCAGCCGGCTGTGGACGTAGGACACCGCCCCGATGTCGAGCCCGCGCGTCGGCTGGCTCGCCAGGATCAGGTCCGGTCCATGGGCCAGCGTGCGGCCCAGGATCAGCTTCTGCATGTTGCCGCCCGACAGCAGCTGCGTGCGGGCATCCGGTCCGGGACAGCGGACGTCGAACTCCTCGATCACCTCGCGGGCGTAGGCCCGCGCCGCCCCGCGTCGCAGCACGCCGAAGCGGGAGAAGGATGAGTCGTGGTAGCGCTCGGCGATCAGGTTTTCCCAGACCGCCATGGCGCCGACCAGACCGGCGCTGTGCCGGTCCTCCGGGATGCGGGCGACACCGCGCCGGACCATGTCGGCCGGGTCGCCATGCTCGACCGCGCTGCCCTCAAGGACAGCCGGCCG
>NZ_BADK01000951.1 GCF_000333595.1 Azospirillum sp. B506 | reverse complement strand
GACTTCGCGCTGGGCTCCTTGCGCATCGGCTGGTGCTACGGTCCGGCCGGGATCGTCGACGTGCTGAACCGTGTGCGCGGTCCCTTCAACGTCTCGAACGCCGCCCATGTCGCCGGCGTCGCCGCGGTTGAGGATGCCGAGTTCCTCGACCGTTCCCGCCGCCACAACGAGCAGTGGCGCGAGTGGTTCTCCGCCGCCGTGCGGGAGCTGGGCCTGACGGTGCATCCCAGCGTCACCAACTTCGTGCTGGTCGATTTCAAGGGCCAGCCCGCCGGCAAGGACGACGCCGAGGCCGCCCGCCAGTTCCTGAAGGCCCGCGGCATCCTGGTCCGCCAGATGCCGTCCTACGGCCTGCCGAGCTGCCTGCGCGTCACCATCGGCACCGAGCAGGAGATGCGCACGGTGGCCGATGCGCTGCGGGACTTCCTGAAGGCGTAAGGGCGTTCCGACAAAGAAAAGCCCGCCGGAACGGTCGTTCCGGCGGGCTTTTTTCATGGTCGCGTCATCCCCGCTTCAGCAGGAAATCTACCGTCTCCGGCCGGCCCGGCAGGTCGAGCTTGGCCTGCACCGGTTCGCAACGGCTGACGATCCGGCCGCGGCGTAGGACGAACAGGCGGGCGGCGCGGGTGCGGATCGCTTCCACCGGGCTGCCGGCCTGGAGCACCAGCAGATCGGCGTTGCAGCCCGGCTCCAGCCCGTAGCCGTCCAGATGCAGCAGCTTGGCCGGGTTGACCGTCACCGCGTCGAAGGCGGCCTTCATGCCGTCCTGCCCGGTCATCTGGCCGACATGCAGCCCCATCTGCGCCACCTCCAGCATGTCGCCGGAGCCCAGCGGGTACCAGGGGTCCATCACGCAATCATGGCCGAAGGCGACGGTCAGCCCGGCGGTCATCAGCTCCGGCACGCGGGTCATGCCGCGGCGCTTGGGATATGTGTCGTGGCGGCCCTGGAGGACGATGTTGATCAGCGGGTTGGCGATCACCCCCAGCCGCGCCTCCGCCATCAGCGGGATCAGCTTGGAGACGTAGTAATTGTCCATGGAGTGCATGGAGGTGAGGTGCGACCCCGTCACCCGGCCGTGCAGACCCAGCCGCTGCGTCTCATAGGCAAGAGTCTCGACATGGCGCGACAGCGGGTCGTCGCTCTCGTCGCAATGCATGTCGACCAGCAGCCCGCGCTCCGCCGCGATCTCGCAGAGCAGCCGAACGGAGGCGGCGCCATCGGCCATGGTGCGTTCGAAATGCGGGATGCCGCCGACCACGTCGACGCCCATGTCGAGCGCCCGGATCAGCAGTTCCTTGGCGCCGGCCGAGCGGAGAACGCCGTCCTGCGGGAAGGCGACCAGTTGCAGATCGAGATAGGGGGCGACACGTTTCTTGACATCCAGCAGCGCTTCGACTGGCAGCAGGCGCGGGTCGCA
>NZ_BADK01000952.1 GCF_000333595.1 Azospirillum sp. B506 | reverse complement strand
GCGATAGGCGGTCAGGGTCAGCGAGGCATCGCCGCCTGCCGACTTGGGAAGTCCCTGGTCGATGGTGAAGTCGCCGGCCTCACCCCCCGTCGTGTCGGTCTGCAAGGTGACAGCGGTTCCGGTGTTCAGCGTGGCCTGGATCGTGTCGGCGGAGACGGTGCCGCCCGTCGCCGACACCGTGATGTCGGTGGGGTCGAGCAGCCAGAAGCCGCCCTGTCCCTGCCCCGCCCCCTGCCCCGCCCTGGCCCCGGCATCGACCCTGCCGCGCACCTGCAGCGACAGCTTGCCCGACGTCTCGACGAAGCCGCCATCGCCGCCGGCCGAGCCGCCGCGGGCGGTGATGGCGCCGTCGAAGCGGGTGCTGCCGTCGGCCCAGACCACGACCTTGCCGCCCCTGCCGCTCTCCGTGGCGTCGGCGGCGATGGTCGCCCCTTGCGCCACCACCGTCTCGGTCGAGGGCGGCACCGGCTTGCGCGCCGGACGGATCCGGTAGCCGGCCAGCGTGGCGGCCGACGCCTTGCCGCCCTGCACGTCGCCGCCGATCAGCACCTCCCCGCCCCCGGCCGGACCGGACACGGTGACGCGCGCCGTGGCGGTCAGTGTCGTGCGGGTGCCGGACACGGTGACGGAACCGCCGGTCTGGCCGACACCCGTCTGGCCGACACCGGTCTGGCCGGCGCCGCTGCCGCTGGCGTCGAGCGTCCCCGACACCTCCACCTCGCCGCCGTCGCCCAGCAGCACGATGTCGCCGCCCTGCTGTTCGACCCGGCGGGCCTGGACGGTGCCGGACATGTTGACGACGCGGTCGACCAGCCCCTTGGCTGCCGACGCGGTCATCTGCACCCGGCCGCCATCGGCGAAGATTTTGCCGCTGTTGCTGACCAGCGCGTCGGCCGGCTTGCCGTCGGCACCGACGGGGCGGGCATCGGTCTTGGCGTCCACCGCGATGTTGATCTTCTGGTCGCCGAACAGGTCGACGACGAAGCGGCGGCCCGACGCCAGCGTCACCTCTCCCATGCGGGCCTGGATGGTGCCGCGGTTGGCGACGCCGGGGGCGACCAGTGCCGCCAGTCCGGCCTGGGCCACCGTGATGGTCCCCTCATTCTCCACCGTCGCGGTCGAACCGGCGCGGCCCTCGAAGCTGTAGCGGCCGGCCATGAAGTCGGTGTTGCGGATGTCGTGGGTGGTGGCGACCAGCCCGCCGACATCGACCTGGGCGTTGCGGCCGAACAGGATGCCGTTGGGATTGACCAGCCAGACCTGGCCGTTGGCGGTCAGCCGCCCCAGGATCGCCGACGGATCGGAGCCGGTGACGCGGTTGAGGGTGATCGAGCCGGAGTCGGGCTGCTGGAAGTTGGTGTGCTCGCCCTCGGCAATGCCGAAGCGCTGCCAGTCGATCACCGCCTTCGGCGTCGACTGGATGATGTCGAGCCGGCCGGGGGCCGTCGGGCGGATGGTGGCGGCGCCGTCGGTGACCATGCCGCCCTCGGGATTGGCAAGTGCCGGCAGCGGCAGGGCGAGCATCGCGGCGACGATGGCCAGACGTGCCGGCCCGGCCAATGCCGTGCTGTCGCGCAAGATTGTCCGGGGCCGCACGCCTTCGCATCCACCCGTCGCCCCGCCAACCACAGCCCAGTCCCGCATCGCCAGTCCGATCCTCATGTCCACCCCCTCTGCCGGGGGGAAGGCATTACGCTGTCCAATTTCAAGGAATTGGGGACATTTTAGCGACGGCGGCACGGCACGGAAATACCGAAAGTGGTGACAGAATGTTTCGTGAGCGCAACGCGGGGCGGTCCGCCATGTCATGGTGGAAGCGTTACCGGTAACGGATCCGGTCGGGGAAGCGTTACCGGTAACGGGTATTGCGGTACAGGGAATGCCTATTTCCATGGCGCAGGTGCCGCCTTTGCCCTTTCGAGCCGGCGGCCGATCCGCTAATAAGAAGACCGTCAGGAAGACGGGCACGCGATGCAGGGGGAACAGATGGCCGATCCGACCGCCGTCGCCACACGGAAGTCTGCGGGCAGAGCCACTGGTAAATCAACGGGCAAGCAGGCGGCCCAGGGCCGCGGCGATGCGGTAAAGAAATCGGCGCCGCTGCCCGCGCGCTGGGTGGTCTACAGTGCGCCGAAGGGCGGTACCGGCAAAACCACCAGCTGCAAGAACACCGCCGTCGCCGCAGCCAAGGACGGCATGCGGGTGGCGACGCTGGATTTCGACCCGCAGCGCACGCTGGGACAGTGGCACGAGCTGCGCCGCCCGCATGACGTGGCGGCCATCGACCATTACGAGGGCACGCTGGACGACATCGAGGCGGCGCTCGCCCAGATCGATCCCTGCCGCTACGACGTGGTCTTCGTCGACACGCCGCCATCGGTGGAGCTGTATCCGGAGGCGACCAAGATCCTGCTGCGCCGGGCCGATCTGGTGCTGGTGCCGACCGGGGTGGGGCGTTTCGACAAGATGAGCGTCATCCCCTGGATGGAGTTCCTGCGCGACTATGGCCGCCCGGCCGCCTTCCTGCTGAACCGGGTCAAGCGCCGGTCGGTCAGCCTGCGCGAGGCCAAGCTGGAGCTGGGGCGCGTCGGCCGGCTGGTGCCGCACGAGGTGCCGGACATCGAGGACATGCACCGGGTCGACGATGTCGGCTGCTCCATCGTCGATGTCGGCGCGGTGAACGGCGCCGACGAGTGCCTGGGCGCCTGGTACTTCATCCGGCACGAGCTGGGGATCTAGAGATGGCCAATGTGAAGTCCTTCATGAAGAAGGTGGCGGAGCAGGGCAAGGCCGCCCCCCCGCCGGCGGCCAGGCCGGAGGTAGCGTCTACCCCTGTGCGGTCCACGGCGGTGGCGCCGTCGAAGGCGGACCGCCGGGCATCCGACATCAGCGACGCCATCGTGCCCTGCCACACCCGGCAGGAATTCGCCCAGGAAATCCGCTATCACTGGAACCGCAGCCGCAAGGAGTTCCTGTCGATCGGCCGATACCTGAACCGCGCCAAGGACATCCTGCCGCACGGCGACTTCGAGGCGATGATCGAGAGCGACATGCCCTTCTCGGTCGAGACCGCCTTCCGCTTCCGCGCGGTGGCGGAGGCGGTGGACACCGGCCGGCTGTCGCTGGACGTGCTGCCGGGGGCGGAAAGCGTCGCCTACCAGATCGTCACCATGACGCCGGACGAGCTGGAACGCGCGAAGGCGCAGGGGCTGATCCGTCCGGACGTGACCCGCCGCCAGCTGATCGACTTCAAGCGCTCGCTGCGTCCGCCGAAGGACGTGACGCCGAACGACCGCCGCCGCCAGCTTCTGGCCGAATATGCCCGGCTGCGCACCCGCATGGCGGAGGTCCGCGACGAGCTGCGGCGCGACCATGGCATCGACCCGGAGCACGACCATGGTCGGGCCGGGGTGACCATCGATGTGGAGGCAGAGGACATCGGGGCGGCCGATAATGGGGCGGATGCCGACGGCGACCGGGGGTAAACCGCGGATCCCAGCTCAGTGCCAGATCAGTGCCAGATCAGTGGCAGATCAATGGTTGTGCGAGGTGTGGGAAGCCGGGCTGTCGTCGCCTCGGCGGGGGGAGGGGCTGCCGCCGCCCAGCAGGTTGGTCAGCGAGCGGAAATCCCGCTGGAAGCTGGTGAAGAAGTCGCCGTCGTTGCCGCGGGACAGCCGGGCGGCCGAACTGGCCGTCGCGTGGGTTTCGCTGTTGCTGACGCTGCGGACGCGCCGTTCCGGCGCCTTCGGCTTGCGGGCCGGGGTTGCCGACGGCGTGGGCGGGGGAGGGGCCTCCGGCAGGGCGGCGGTTTCCGGGGCGCGGGCGAAGGCGTCGCCGCACAGGCCGCGGTCGGATGCCTGCTCCAGTCGATCCGGAGCCAGCAGCCAGCAATCGAAGGCGTCGATCTGCGGCTTTGACGGGGCCAGGGTTGGAGCGGGGGAGGGCAGGGGAGCGCCCGCCTCCGACGCGGACAGCAGCGGTTCCGCGGCGGCGCGGTCTGGGGCAGGCATGGTGAGCAAGGCCGCAAGTGCCGCCACGATGATCGCCCCGCTCACCCTCACCGTCCGGCCCGCGCCCGGCATTCCCCGTCCTCTCGATGATCTCAATCGCGTCGCTCAACAGATAAACGCAACAGCGGCCCTGTTTGTCCGCGCGAAATGGGGGCGGGTGTCCGGAAGATGCGGTACCCCTTCGGGGCGGGAACTCTCGGCCGCAGCCTGCCCATCGGCGTGCGGCCCGGCATGCGGCCCGGCATGCGGCCCGGCATGCGGCCCGGCATGCGGCGTTGTCGCAGGGGCGGGTTGGCGCTCTTGTCAGGCGGGCGGGTTGGTGGGACAGTTCGCCCCCTCTTCCCCAGCGGACGGACGGCGGCGCCGGCGACATGGCCGACTTCAACTGGAACGACCTGCGCTTTTTCCTGGCGGTGGCTCGCGCCGGCACGCTGACGACGGCGGCCCAGCGCCTGCGGGCCGACCACACCACGGTCAGCCGCCGCATCACGGCGCTTGAGGACGCGCTGCGCGTCACCCTGTTCGAGCGCCGGCCCAGCGGCTTTACCCTGACGCCGCAGGGCGAGCGGCTGAAACAGACCGCCGAGGTGATGGAGAGTGCGGCCCTGCTGGCCCAGGGCATGGTGGCCGACGGCGATCTGGCGTTGGCCGGCGCCGTGCGCATCGGGGCGCCGGACGGCTTCGGCAGCTGTTTCCTGGCGCCACGCATCGGCGCGCTCTGCGAACGTCATCCGGAACTGGAGGTGCAGCTGGTCGCCATGCCGCGCGTCTTCAGCCTGTCCAAGCGCGAGGCCGACATCGCCATCAGCCTGTCGCGCCCGCAGGAGGGGCGGCTGTTCGCGCGCAAGCTGACCGATTACCGGCTGGGGCTGTACGGCACCGCTGGCTATCTGGAGGCCCGGCCGCCGATCCGCAGCCGCGCCGACCTGCGCGGCCACTCCTTCATCGGCTATATCGACGACCTGATCTTCGCCCCCGAACTGGACTATGTCGAGACCATCGGCGAGGTGGCGCCGCGCATCAAGAGCAGCAGCCTGGTCGCCCAGCTGAAGGCGACGCTGGCCGGGGCCGGCCTGTGCATGCTGCCCGCCTTCATCGCGTTCGGCGAGCCGGATCTGGTGCCGGTGCTGGCGGAGGAGGTGACGATCACCCGGTCCTTCTGGCTGATCGTGCATGAGGATCTGCGCTCGCTGGCGCGGATTTCGATGACCGCCGACTACATCGCCGATCTGGTGCGGCGGGAGCAGGCACTGTTCCTGCCCCCGCCCGCAGCCTGATTTACCCTTCGCCGCGCAGCATGCGGATGATGCCGGAGAAGTCGGTGCCGCCGTCGCCTTGCGCGTTCATCAGCGCGTAGAGCTGGGCTGCCGCGGCCCCCAGCGGGGTGGGGGCGCCGGCGCTCTGGGCCGCTTCCTGGGCCAGCTTCAGGTCCTTCAGCATCAGCGCCGCGGCGAAACCGGGCTGGTAATCGCGGTTGGCCGGGCTGGCGGGGACCGGGCCGGGGACCGGGCAATAGCTGGTCAACGACCAGCATTGGCCCGACGAGGTCGACGACACGTCGAACAGCGCCTGATGCGACAGGCCGAGCTTCTCCGCCAGCACGAACGCCTCGCAGACGCCGATCATCGAGATGCCGAGGATCATGTTGTTGCAGATTTTCGCCGCCTGACCGGCACCGGCGCCGCCGCAATGGACGATCTTCTTGCCCATCGCCTCCAGGATCGGGCGGGCACGCTCGAAGGCGTCGGCCTCGCCGCCTGCCATGAAGGTCAGCGTGCCGGCGGCGGCACCGCCGACGCCGCCCGACACCGGCGCATCGAGCGAAGCGGCGCCCGTGCCGGTGGCCAGCGCATGGGCCTTGCGGGCGGAGTCCACGTCGATGGTGGAGCAGTCGATCAGCAGGGTGCCCGGCCGCGCCACCGGCGCGATGTCGCCATAGACGCTCAGCACATGCTTGCCGCCCGGCAGCATGGTGATGACCACCTCCGCCGCCGCGGCGATGGCGGCGGGGCTGTCGCCGATGGTGACGCCGGCCGCCCCGGCCGCCTCGACGGCGGCGGGCACGAGGTCGTAGCCAACCACCTGATGCCCCGCCTTCACGAGGTTCGCGGCCATCGGGCCGCCCATGTTGCCCAATCCGATGAAACCGATCACCGCCATCGTCGCGTCTCCCGTCGCTTTGGTTTTTTGGGTGCTTCCCCCTCTCCCCCCCGGGGAGAGGGGATTAGAGGTCGTCTTGGGTCAACCCATCCGCCCGATCTCGCTGCGCGAGACGATCAGGCGCATGATCTCGTTGGTGCCTTCCAGGATCTGGTGGACCCGCAGGTCGCGGACGATCTTCTCCACGCCGTAGTCGGCCAGATAGCCGTAGCCGCCGAACAGCTGGAGCGCGTTGTTCGCCACCTCGAAGCCGGTATCGGTGGCGAAGCGCTTCGCCATGGCGCAGAGGCGCGTCGCATCCTTGTTCTTCGCATCCAGAGCCGAGGCGGCGCGGTGGACGAAGGTGCGGGCGGCCTCAAGCTCGGTCGCCATGTCGGCGATGCGGAATTGCAGCGCCTGGAAGCGGTCGAGCGTCTGGCCGAAGGCCTTGCGCTCGCTCATGTAGGTCAGCGCCTTGTCCAGCGCCGCCTGGGCGCCGCCGATGGAGCAGGCGGCGATGTTGATGCGGCCGCCGTCCAGCCCCTTCATGGCGAACTTGAAGCCCATCCCCTCCTGCCCCAGCAGGGCAGAGGCGGGGATGCGGGCGTCCTCCAGGATGACGGCGCGGGTCGGCTGGGCGTTCCAGCCCATCTTGTGCTCGTTGGCGCCGAAGGACAGGCCGGGGGTGTCCGCAGGCACCAGGAATGCGCTGATGCCGCCGGGGCCGTCCTCGCCGGTGCGGGCCATGACGAGGTAGAGGTCGGAACTGCCGGCGCCGGAAATGAACTGCTTGGCGCCGTTGAGGACGTAAGAGTCGCCGTCGCGCACCGCCCTGGTCCGCAGCGCCGCGGCGTCGGAGCCGGCATTGGCCTCGGTCAGGCAGTAGCTGGCGAGCCAGTCCATGGTGCAGAGCTTCGGCAGCCACTGGGCCTTCTGCGCGTCGCTGCCGAAATTGTCCAGCATCCCCGCCACCATGTTGTGGATGGAGATGTAGGAGGCGATGGTCGGACAGCCCTGGCTCAGCGCCTCGAAGATCACCACGGCGTCGAAGCGGCTGAGCGCCGAGCCGCCATGGTCTTCCGACACATAGATGCCGCCCATGCCGAGCGCACCAGCGGCGCGCAGCGTGTCGATCGGGAAATGCTTCTTCTGGTCCCACTCGACGGCGTTGGGCGCCAGCTCGTCGCGGGCGAAGGACAGTGCCATGTCGCGGATGGCGACCTGGTCTTCGGTCAGTTCAAAGGACATGCATCACCTCCCTCCAAATCCCCCTCTCCCCGCTTTCGGCGGATCTTCGATCCGCCTGTCGCGTCAGCGCAAACTTCGTTTGCGCGTGAGCGGGGGGGGGAGAGGGGATATGGGCCGTAGCGTAATCACTCCATGGTCGGAATGACGAAGCTGGCGCCGTCCTTGACGCCCGAGGGCCAGCGCGAGGTGACGGTCTTGGTCTTGGTGTAGAAGCGCACCGCGTCGGGGCCGTGCTGGTTCAGGTCGCCGAAGCCCGACCGCTTCCAGCCGCCGAAGGTGTAGTAGGCGAGCGGAACCGGGATCGGCACGTTGATGCCGACCATGCCGACATCGACACGGCTCGCGAAGTCGCGGGCGGCGTCGCCGTCGCGGGTGAAGATGGCGACACCGTTGCCGTACTCATGGTCGTTCGGCAGCGACAGCGCCTCCTCGTAGGAGTCGGCGCGGACGACGGAGAGGACCGGGCCGAAGATCTCCTCCTTGTAGATGCGCATGTCCGGCTTCACCTCGTCGAACAGGCAGCCGCCCATGTAGAAGCCGTTCTCGTAGCCCTGCATCTTGAACTCGCGGCCGTCGACAGCCAGCTTCGCACCTTCCTTGACGCCGAGATCGACGTAGGACTTCACCCGCGCCAGATGCTCGGCCGTCACCAGCGGGCCGAAATCGGCGCTGCTGTCGGTCGAGGGGCCGACCTTCAGGCTTTCCACCCGCGGGATCAGGCGGTCCATCAGGGCGTCGGCGGTCTTCTTCCCCACCGGCACGACGACGGAGATCGCCATGCAGCGCTCGCCCGCCGCACCGAAGCCGGCGCCGATCAGCGCGTCGGTCGCCTGGTCGAGGTCGGCGTCCGGCATGACCAGCGCGTGGTTCTTGGCGCCGCCGAAGCACTGGACGCGCTTGCCCGCCGCGCAGCCGCGGTTGTAGATGTACTCGGCGATCGGGGTGGAGCCGACGAAGCCCACCGCCTTGATGTCGCGGTCGTCGAGGATGGCGTCCACCGCCACCTTGTCGCCATGGACGACGTTGAGGATGCCCGCCGGCAGGCCGGCCTCCAGCATGAGTTCGGCCAGCTTGACCGGCACGCCCGGCGTGCGCTCCGACGGCTTCAGGATGAAGGCGTTGCCGCAGGCGATGGCCGGGGCGAACTTCCACATCGGGATCATGGCCGGGAAGTTGAACGGCGTGATGCCGGCGACGACGCCCAGCGGCTGGCGCATCGAATAGATGTCGATGCCGGGACCGGCGCCGTCGGTGAACTCGCCCTTCAGCAGGTGCGGGATGCCGCAGGCGAACTCCACCACCTCCAGACCGCGCTGGATGTCGCCCTTGGCGTCGACGATGGTCTTGCCATGCTCCAGCGACAGCAGCAGCGCCAGCTCGTCGTAATCGCGCTGGACGAGGTCGAGGAAGCGCATCAGCACGCGGGCGCGGCGCTGCGGGTTGGTGGCGGCCCAACCGCGCTGCGCCTCCTTGGCGTTCTCGACCGCGGCGCGCATCTCCTCGACGCTCGCCAGCGGCACGCGGGCGCGCACCTCGCCGGTCATCGGGGAGTAGACGTCGGCGAACCGGCCCGACGTGCCGGAAACCAGCTTGCCGCCGATCAGGTGCTGAAGCTCGGTGGTCATCCTATTGTCCTCCCTCATGATTGTTTGTCACCATGTGGACCTGAGCGGCGTCGCGGATCGACCCGAAACTTTGCGCATCGGTTGTGCAGGAATGCGCCAAGCGCTCTCCGATGGCCGTCCGCAACCCCCGAACGTGCGGGAAGACTTGGGCGCGTCCGGCGCTTATAGTGCGCCCGCGCTCCAGCCGGGGGGAACCCGGTCCGGGGCGGAGGGATAGCCGCAGAAACGGCGAAGCGGAATGGATATGACCAGCCACGAAGACGTCTTCGACACGCCGGAGACACGGCAGCCGACCATCCTGTCGGTCTACAATCAAAAGGGCGGCGTCGGCAAGACGACCACGTCGGTGAACCTCGCGCTCGCGCTGGCGGCGCTGGGCAGGAGCGTCGTGCTGATCGATTTCGACCCGCAGAGCAGCGCGACCAGCAACTTCCTGCTGCGCGACAAGGCCAAGGTCGGCATCAACGACCTGCTGCGCAAGGAAACCTTCGTCGAGGACGCCATCACTCCGACCTCCTTCGACGGGCTGTCGATGATCGTCGGCGCGCGCAAGCTCTACTCGCTGGAGCATGCGCTGGACAGCCGCGGCGGTTCGCAGCGGGGGTTGCGCAAGGCCCTGCATTTTTCCCGCAACCCGCCGGACTATGTCGTCATCGACTGCCCGCCGGCGCTGGGCCATCTGGCGGCCGGCGCCCTGGCGGCGTCGGACCGGCTGATCGTGCCGGTCTTCCCCGGCCGCTATGCGCTGGACGGGCTGCGGCGCACCCTGCAGGTGGTGGAGCATATCCAGAACGGGCTGAACCCCAACCTGTCGCTGGCCGGCATCCTGATGATGTCGATCACCAACGACGAGGTCGGGCGCGAATCGTTGACGCAGCTGCGCAACGAATTCCCTGAGCAGATGTTCCGCACCGCCTTCCCCTATGACGTGGATGTGGTGAAGGGCGACTACCGCCGCATGCCGGCGATGATCTTCACGCCCGAAGGGCGGACGACCAGCCGCTTCGCCGCGCTGGCCTGGGAGATCGTCCATGGCCGCGGCAGCACGCCGGACGACGCCCAGCTGAAGCCGGCGCTGGAGCGGATCCGGTCGTGGCACGAGGCGACCGACACCTCCTACAGCGCGCGGCGCGCCTCCTCATCGACGAGGGCGACGAGCCGTCGGCGCCGGCGGGGGCAACGTGGGCGGCAGGCGGAGCGCGCGCAGTCCTCCGGCCGCGGCGGTATGGCGGCCGGCATCATCGGGCTGGTGATCGGGGTGGTCGCCGGCTTCGCGCTGGGGGCGGCGGTGGGGCAGCCGGTCCTCGGGAAATTGCTTGGGCTTGGGGGGTGAGGTCTTCCCTCTCCCCAGGGGGGGCCGGTACGGCGGCCTACCGGCCGCCGCGCGCCTTGATGTTGGCGGCGTTCATCTCGTCCAGGATCAAGCCGCGCGCCGGCGCCGATCCCGCTTCGCCATAGCGCTGCACCTGGACCGACGAGCCGAGCTGCCTGGCGATGGCATCGGCGATGGTGTCGCGGCGCTGGGCGTCCGTCATGCCGGAGGTGCGCGCCTGGAGCGAGGTCCAGTCGATCCGGGTGGAGATGCCGTTGGACATCAGGGTCTGACCGTCCCGCCATACCGCAGCGACCACCCGGCCGCCCTCGCGAAACACCGTGTGCGCCTGAACCGCCCGGTTCTTGCTGGCGACGCTCGGATCGACCGCATCCGGATCGCTGGACAGCTTCATCTGCTGCTGGAAGGCGGTGTCGTTGGCGCGCACCTGCGCCGTCAGCTCGGCGGACGCCCTGACGGCGCCGACCACGGCGACGGGTGTCCCGCCGGCCAGCCGATAGGCGTTCGCCGGCTGCGATCCGGGCATCGTGGCGATGCTGGTCATAGTGGGGTCCTCCCGGTTGATGACGGGGAATGAAACGCAATCTTCGTGCCATTGCCCGCGCCGAGGAAACCGCCGCACGCTCCCGTCGTTGTCGCTATGGGGTGTTGCGGGCGGGCAGAAAACGCCGATCCGGTGCAGTCGGAATTTCCCGGCGAGCCGTGAAAAATATGCCGATGGGATCGAAGGATCTCCGGACGGGACGTCGGTGCCCGAACACCTGCGCACCGGTATCCGCAGCCATGCGGCAATCGTGGGGCGTTTGGCGGCAGGACGGGTTGGTTGAGGCTGGGGCGCACCTAAATCTCCCCGATCCGCGGCGGGGGAGAACATACCCCCTGCCGCCACCGACACGATCGAGACGGGAATCCGCATGTCCGCTCTGTTCACGCCCTTCACGCTGAAGGACGTCACCCTGCGCAACCGCATCGCGGTTCCGCCGATGTGCCAGTACAGCGCCGTCGACGGCGTCGTCAACGACTGGCATCTCGTCCATTATCCCGCCCTTGCCCGCGGCGGCGCCGGTCTGGTGATCGTCGAGGCGACGGCGGTCTCGCCGGAAGGCCGCATCACGCCGGGCTGCACCGGCCTGTGGAGTGATGCCCAGGCCGAGGGGATGGCGCGCATCGCCGCGTCCATCGCCGCCGCCGGGGCCGTTCCCGGCATCCAGATCGGCCATGCCGGCCGCAAGGCCAGCGCCAACCGCCCGTGGGAAGGCGACGACCACATCGCCGAGGACGATCCGCGCGGCTGGGACACCATCTCGCCCTCGGCGGTGCCCTTCGGCCATCACCTGCCGAAGGTGCCGACGGCGATGACGCTGGACGACATCGCCCGCGTCCGCGCCGATTTCGTGGCCGCCGCCGTGCGCGCCCGCGATGCCGGCTTCAAGTGGCTGGAGCTGCATTTCGCCCACGGCTATCTCGGCCAGAGCTTCTTCTCGGTCCATGCCAACAAACGCACCGATCAGTATGGCGGCGATTTTGCCGGCCGCAGCCGCTTCCTGCTGGAGACGTTGGCGGCGGTGCGCGCGGTGTGGCCGGAAAACCTGCCGCTGACCGCCCGCTTCGGCGTCATCGAGTATGACGGGCGCGACGAGGAGACGCTGGCCGAGTCGATCGAACTGACCCGCAACTTCCGGGCCGGCGGGCTCGATCTGTTGAGCGTCAGCGTCGGCTTCTCCACCCCTGAGGCCCAGGTGCCGTGGGGGCCGGCCTTCCTGGCGCCGGTCGCCGAACGGGTGCGGCGCGAGGCCGAACTGCCGGTGGCGGCAGCCTGGGGCATCGACGCGCCGAAGATCGCCGACCGCACCGTCGCCGACGGGCAGCTCGATCTGGTGATGGTCGGCCGCGCCCATCTGGCCAACCCGCATTATCCCTACCGTGCCGCCAAGGAACTGGGCGTCGAGCGTCCGTCCTGGGTGCTGCCGGCGCCTTATGCCCACTGGCTGGAACGCTACCGCGCCACCGACACCGTCACGGTGGACTGAGGGTGGCGGCTTTTTAGGACGGAGGAATCCCCCCTCTCCCCCCTGGGGAGAGGGGGCTAAGCATCAGCCCGCTTCCGCCGAGGAGGAGGCGCTCCACAAATTGATGCCGGCGTCGGCGACGGCGTGGGTGTCGATCTCCGCCAGTTCCTCCGGGCTGAAGGACAGGGTTTTCAGCGCGTCCAGCGAGTTGTCCAGCTGCTCGACGTTGCGGGCGCCGATCAGGGCTGAGGTCACGCGCGGGTCGCGCAGCACCCAGGCGATGGCCATCTGCGCCAGCGTCTGGCCGCGCCGCCGGGCGATGGCGTCGAGCGCGCGGATGCGCTCCAGATTCTCCGGCGACAGGAAGGTGGCGCGCAGGCTCCCGCCCTTGGCGGCGCGGGCGTCGGCAGGCTGACCTCCCAGATATTTGTTGGTCAGCATGCCCTGCGCCAGCGGCGAGAAGGCGATGCAGCCCATGCCGAGATCGTCCAGCGTGTCGAGCAGACCGCCCTCGACCCAGCGGTTCAGCATCGAGTAGGAGGGCTGGTGGATCAGGCAGGGGGTGCCCAGCTGCTTCAGGATCCCCGCCGCCCGCCGCGTCATCTCCGGCGAGTAGGAGGAGATGCCGACATAGAGCGCCTTGCCCTGGCGGACGATGTGGTCGAGCGCGCCCATCGTCTCCTCCAGCGGGGTGCGCGGATCGACGCGGTGCGAATAGAAGATGTCGACGTAATCCAGCCCCATCCGCTTCAGGCTCTGGTCCAGGCTGGAGACCAGATATTTGCGGGAACCCCAGTTGCCGTAGGGGCCGGGCCACATCTCGTAGCCGGCCTTGGTCGAGATCACCATCTCGTCGCGGTAGGGGCGGAAATCGGTGGCGAGGATGCGGCCGAAATTCTCCTCCGCCGACCCCGGCGGCGGGCCGTAATTGTTGGCGAGATCGAAATGGGTGACGCCGCGGTCGAAGGCCCGGCGCAGCACCGCGCGCCCGGTGGCGAACACGTCGGCGCCGCCGAAATTCTGCCAGAGACCCAGCGAAATGGCCGGCAGGTCCAGCCCGCTGCGGCCGGTGCGGCGATAGCTCATGCCCTCGTAACGCCCATCGGCGGCAAGGTAGGGCGGCTGCATGGCGAACTCCCCAATCGGTTCTTAGTGATATATCAGCATAGGGCGGCAGGGCACCGCCGTGCAACGGCTCCGCCGGTCATATCACTCCCGGTTTTCCGAATCGGATGGCGGGGCGCACAGCCTGCCCCCGCAGTCGTGCAGTTGGCGTGCCTGAACGTCTCGCGTCCTCTCGGGCCGGCCGCCGCCGCTTCGATTCTGGGGCTATGTGATCGGGACAATCCTGTCTTGCGGCGCTGACTTGTCCCACAAATGATCGGTCGGGACGAACGATCGTCCGGCGGGCCGGCGAACACCGTAACAAACCAGGGGTTTTTGAAGATATTCCAGCGACGCGGTGGGGGCTTTCTCCGCCTGTGGCCGAAAAGATACATCCGATATCGGAAATGTAATGGTGACAATGTTCCGTTTGACCCCGTCGATTTCGTCCTCATAATCCTGATTGTCTCGATTGTTCGAGCGATGTGCGCCAGATTATGGAGGATCCGATGCGCCAGACCGATGTGACCCGCAGTTCCGGCCTTTACACGGCAGCCCCGGGCGCCGTTCCGGCCGCCAACCGCGTCACCGGTGTCGCCCGTCGCCCGCTCTGGCGGCTGCTCGACGTGTTGTTTTCCGCGATGGAACGGCGCAAACAACGTCAGGCACTGATGGGGCTCGACGACTATCTGCTGAAGGACATCGGAATCAGCCGGTCCGAGGCGGATCAGGAGGTGTCGAAGCCGTTCTGGCGGGGATGAGACGATGGCCGACGAATCCGTTCAGCACCGGTCCGTTCAAATCGAATACGCGGTCGAACCGGAGCTGAGCGCAGATGCGTTCATCGACGTTCTGGAACGCTCCGGGCTGGCGGAACGCCGGCCCGTGGGCGACCGGCCGCGGGTGGAGGCGATGCTGCGCAACGCCGGCCTGATCGTCACCGCAAGGGAACAGGGGCGGCTGGTCGGCGTCGCCCGCTCGATCACCGACTTCGTCTATTGCTGCTATCTGTCCGACCTTGCCGTCGACCGCGCCTTGCAGGGGCGCGGCATCGGCAAGGAGCTGATGCGCCGCACCCGCGACGCGATGGGGCCGGGCACCATGTGCCTGCTGCTGTCCGCACCCAAGGCCGTCAGCTTCTATGAGCAGGCCGGGCTGAAACGGCACGAGCAGGCCTTCCTGTTCACCGATCTGGAATAAGCCTCCGGAACAAGACACCGGGGCGAGGGGGAGCACCGCCGCCATGCCCGATACGATCACCAGCACCGTGGCCGATACGACCGGCCTCGCCATCTCCTATGCCGATGTGGCGGGGGCGGCGGAGCGGATCGCCGGCGTCGCCCACCGCACGCCGGTGCTGACCAGCCGCACCGCCGACACGCTGACCGGCGGCGAGCTGCTGTTCAAGTGCGAGAATTTCCAGCGCACCGGCGCCTTCAAGATCCGCGGCGCCTACAATGCGGTGTCGCGCTTCACCCCGGTGCAGCGCGCGCTGGGCGTCGTCGCCTATTCGTCGGGCAACCATGCCCAGGCGCTGGCGCTGGCGGCGTCGATGCTGAAGGTGAAGTCGACCATCGTCATGCCGGAGGACGCCCCGGCGGCCAAGCTGGCGGCGACGCGCGGCTATGGCGCCGACGTGGTGCTGTACGACCGCTATGCCGAGCCGCCGGACGCCGCCGTCGCCCGCGTGCTGGAGGAACGGGGCGGCGTGCTGATCCCGCCCTTCGACCATCCGCATGTGATGGCCGGCCAGGGCACCGTCGCCAAGGAGCTGATCGAGGAGGCGGGGCAGGCGGGCGGGCCGCTCGACCTGCTGGTGGTGCCGACCGGCGGCGGCGGGCTGCTGTCCGGCTGCGTCGTCGCCGCGAAGACGCTCAATCCCGGCTGCCGCGTCGTCGGGGTCGAGCCGGAAGCCGGCAACGACGCCCAGCAGAGCCTGCGCAGCGGCGCCATCGTCCGCATCGATGCCCCGAAGACCATCGCCGACGGCGCCCAGAGCCGCGCGGTCGGCCAGCTGACCTTCCCGGTGCTGCAGCGGCTGGTCGACGACATCGTCACCGTCACCGACGGCGAGCTGGTCGACGCCATGCGCTTCTTCGCCGGCCGGATGAAGATGCTGGTGGAGCCGACCGGCTGCCTCGCCGCCGCCGCCGTGCTGTCCGGCAAGTTCGACGTCCGCGGCAAGCGCGTCGGCATCGTCGTCACCGGCGGCAATGTCGACCTCGCCCGCTTCGCCTCGCTGGTGCAAGCGGACTGACCGCCGTTTTTTTGCGACTCACGTTCCCCCAAGACGTAAGGGATCCCTCTTCATGACCGGGAAAGCCACGCGCCTGCCCATTTATCAGGTCGATGCCTTCACCGACCGCGTCTTCGCCGGCAATCCAGCGGCGGTGGTGCCGCTGGAGTCCTGGCTGCCCGATGCGCAGCTCCAGGCCATCGCGGCGGAGAACAATCTGGCGGAGACCGCCTTCTTCATCCGCAGCGGTGAGGAGTTCGAGCTGCGCTGGTTCACCCCGGCGGTGGAGGTCGAGCTGTGCGGCCACGCCACGTTGGCGACAGCCTTCGTCATCTCCACGATTCTGGAGCCGGGCCGCGCGCGCATGGACTTCGCCACCCGGCAGGCCGGCACGCTGACCGTCACCCGCGACGGCGACCGCTACACGCTGGACTTCCCCAACCGCCCGCCCCAGCCGGCGGAGAGCCCCGACCCGACCCTGGTTGCGGCGCTGGGCGGACCGGCGCCGGTCGCGATCCTGGGCGGGCGCGACTATCTGGTGGTGTACGAGTCGGCCGACGCGGTGCGGGCGCTGGCGCCGGACATGTCGCTGCTGTCGAAGCTGGACAAGTGGGCGGTCTGCGTCACGGCGCCGGGAGAGGACGGGGTCGATTTCGTGTCGCGGTTGTTCGCCCCGGCCCAGGGCATCCCGGAGGATCCGGTCACCGGCTCCACCCATTGCATGCTGACGCCTTATTGGGCGGAGCGGCTGGGCAAGACCGTGCTGACGGCGCGCCAGGTCTCGGCCCGCGGCGGCGACCTGCTGTGCGAACTGGCCGGCGACCGGGTGAAGATTGCCGGCCAGGCGGTGCTGTATCTCGAAGGCTCGATCCTGGTGTGAGGCTGCGATGACCGTTCAGTTCCAGCGGGTGGCGCCGATCCTGCCGGTGCGGGATGTGCGTGCGGCACTCGCCCATTACTGGAGCCTCGGCTTTACCGTGACCGCCTATGACGAGGCCGCCGCGGATCCCGTCTATGGGTTCCTCGATTGGGGCGGGGTCGGCCTGCATCTGACCCGGGTTCCGGACCTCGATCCCGACCGCTCGGCCGTCGCCTGCTATCTTTATGTCAGCGACGCCGACGCGCTCCATGCGGCGTGGACGGCGGCGAAGGCCGGCGGGCGGCTGACGGCGGTGTCCGAAACCCCCTATGGCCTGCGCGAGTTCGCCCACATCGATCCGGACGGCAATCTGCTGCGGGTCGGTGCGGAAGCGGGGAGGGATGGCAATGGCTGACGATACGGTCCTTCTGTTTTCCTACGGCACGCTGCAGCAGGACACTGTGCAGCTGGCGTCCTTCGGCCGGCTGCTCGCCGGGCGGACGGACGCCCTGCCGGGCTATCGCTGCGACATGCTGGAGATCACCGACCCGGAGGTGATCCGCACCAGCGGCAAGCGCTTCCACCCCGTGGTCAGCGAAAGCGGCGACCCGGCCGACGAGGTTGCCGGCACCCTGTTCGAGATTACCCGGGAAGAGCTGGCCGCTGCCGATTCCTACGAGGTCGCTGATTACAGGCGGGTCATGGTCCGGCTGAAATCGGGGGCGGAGGCCTGGGTCTACATCAAGGCGTGAGGAACCGTCAGGACCGGCGGGGCCGGGCGAAGGGCCGAACGAAGGATTGCTCGGTCACCTCGGTGCCCCACTGGCTGCCGGACCATTCGTCGGCAAGGGCGAAGCCGGCGTCTTCGTAGAGGCGCCGGGCGGCGTCCAGGCCGCGGAAGGTCCAGAGCCGGGTTTCGGCGAAGCCGCTGCGGTCGGCGAAGGCCAGCGCTTCGTCGAGCAGCCGCCGGCCCACGCCACCGCCGCGCCGCCCATCCTCGACGATGAACCAGCGCAGATGGGCGATACGGGGAGTGGGGCCGGCGCCGAAGGCATCGCCGGACAGGTCCTCGCCGTCGATGGCAATGGTGCCGACGATGCGGTCGCCGTCCAGTGCCGTCCAGATGGCGTTGCAGGGACGGTCGAGCCGAGGCAGGAACTCCGCCAGCCCGGCGGCGACCCTGCTTTCGAAGACGGCGCCGAAGCCATGGGCACGGGCATAGAACTGCGCATGCAGGTCCACGGTGCGGCCGATCAGTCCGGGCCGATAGCCGCGTTCGAGGCGCACCGCCGGGGCGGCCCGCGCCGGCACCCCCGCGGTCTTCGTGGCCCGGCGGGCATGCAGGGCGTCGGCGTAGAGCCGCAGCCCTTCCATCACCACGGCATGGTCGGCGGCAGGCAGGCAGGCCAAGGCGCCGCCGACCTGCTCATGGGCGAAGGAATCGATGGCGGCCAGCGTCCGCCGCCCCTGGGCGGTCAGGGTGAGCCGTTTCGCCCGTCCATCCGTATCGCTGCTTTCCTCCGCCAGTTCGCCGCCGTCGACGAGCTTGCGCAGCATCCGGCTGACGCTGGATTTCTCCAGGTTGAGCCGGTCGCACAGCTCCGTCGCGGTCAGGCCGCCCCGGTTGCCGATCTCGATCAGCGCATGCACCGCCGAAGCCGGCAGCTCCGTTCCGGCAAGGGTCGGCTTCATGAAGCCGAGTTCGCGCACGATCCGGCGTGACGCATCGCGGATCGGCAGGACGGCATCCTCGGTGACGGGCATGATCGGTCCGCACATAGTTGTATCATACAACTATGTGCGGAAAGGACGGCGTCTGTAAAGGCGCGATGGCGGTGTCACATGACTTTCTCGAAGCGGAACATCTCGCCGCCGCCGGGCAGGCCGGAGGGCCCTGGCCAATGCGGGTCGGGGTGGCGGGCGCCGAAGAACTCGACGATCCTGAAGCCGCACTTGTTCACATAGAAGTGGATGTTGCGCTTCTCGAAATAGGGCGTGTGGGTCTGCCAGACCCGGGTCCGGGGATAGCGTTGCTCGATCGCCATCCAGGCCTTGAAGCCCAATCCCCGGCCATGCTGCGCCGGGGACAGGAAGAAGAGGTCCAGCGAATTGTGCTGCGTCGCCGCGTCGATCACGACGACGGCGCCGCCGACCCGTTCGTCCCCGCACAGGATATGCAGAAGCTCGGTGCCCGGCGCGCCCATCGACTCGTCGAGATCGCTGCCGCGTGGAATCGAATCGTCGGGGAGGCAGCCGAACGCCTCGATGACGGCGACCGCGAAGGCAGCCTCCATGTCGGCCTTGAAGACCGGCAGATCGCGCGGTTCGACGGCCGCGAGTGTAACCTCGGTGTCCTGCATGTCCGTGATCTTGAGCCGTTTGCGGTGCTGTCCCGCCTTACGCCTCGGTCTCCATCTTCTGTTCCACCGCGGCGGCCTTGATCGCCTTCTGCAGCTTTTCGAAGGCGCGCACCTCGATCTGGCGGACGCGCTCGCGGCTGATGCCGTATTTCTGCGACAGATCCTCCAGCGTCGTCGGCGCCTCGCGCAGGCGGCGTTCGGTCAGGATGTCGCGCTCGCGCTCGTTCAGCGCGGTCATCGCATTCGCCAGCAGCGTGCGGCGCTTGCCCAGCTCCTCGCGGTCGGCCAGCGTGATTTCCTGGCTGGCGCTCTCGTCCACCAGGAAATCCTGCCATTCGCCCTCGCTTTCCGCCCGCAGCGGCGCGTTCAGCGAATGGTCGGGGCTGGCCAGCCGCCGGTTCATGTTGACGACGTCCTGTTCCGGCACGTCCAGCTTGGTGGCGATGGCCTGGACCTGCTCGGGCGACAGGTCGCCCTCCTCGATGGCCTGCATCTGGCCCTTCAGCCGGCGCAGGTTGAAGAACAGCTTTTTCTGGGCGGCGGTGGTGCCCATCTTCACCAGCGACCAGCTGTGCAGGATGTATTCCTGGATCGCCGCGCGAATCCACCACATGGCGTAGGTCGCCAGCCGGAAGCCGCGGTCGGGATCGAAGCGCTTCACCGCCTGCATCATGCCGACATTGCCTTCGGAGATCAGCTCCGACAACGGCAGGCCATAGCCGCGGTAGCCCATGGCGATCTTGGCCACCAGCCGCAGATGGCTGGTGACGAGCTGGTGGGCGGCGCCGGAATCCTCATGCTGCTGCCAGCTCTTGGCCAGCATGTATTCCCGCTCCGGCTCCAGCATCGGGAACTTGCGAATCTCCTGGAGATAGCGGGACAGATTGCTCTCGGACCCGATCGCCGGAAGGTTGGATGCCGTCGCCATGGTAAAACCCCTCTCCTGACAGCCGGCGTTCCCATCCGAAGGATTTCAGGGGCCGCCGCCGCGCTTCAGCGCGGGTTCCACAGGCCCCTCGCAATGAGCGGGCGAAGGAACCTCGCCATTGGCCGGGAGTCTAACCAAGAAACATTTCCCGGTGTACCGTTTTAAACCGATTCAAGGGTGACAATTAGTTCATGAATGTCGGTCGGAATTGAGGAGTGGAATGCCACAATTTCGCCACTAATCGGATGGCGAAAGGTCAGCGCCGCGGCGTGCAGCGCCTGACGCGGAAACCCGACAAGGCCGGACCGTACCGGTTCCGGCAGAAGCGAGGCGAATTTGCCGCCGGGCCGCCCCGACCGGCCGCGGCCATAGAGCGGGTCGCCGACCAGCGGATGGCCGATGTGGGTCAGATGGACGCGGATCTGGTGGGTGCGCCCGGTCTCCAGCACGCATTCGACCAGCGAGGCGGCCATGCCGAAGCTCTTGACCACGCGGTATTTGGTGCCTGCCGGCTTTCCGCCGCCGGTGACCACCGCCATCTTCTTGCGGTCGGCGCTGCTGCGGCCGATGTTGCCCTCGATCCGGCCCTGCGTCGGATTCGGCACGCCCCAGACCAGCGCCAGATAAGTGCGGCTGAGCGTGCGGTCGGAGAACCTGTCCCGACAGGCCATGGTGGGCGCGGTCGTTCTTTGCGACCACCATCAGGCCGCTGGTGTCCTTGTCCAGCCGGTGGACGATGCCGGGCCGCCGCACCCCGCCGATGCCGGACAGGCTGTCGCCGCAATGGGCGAGCAGGGCGTTGACCAGCGTGCCGTCCGGGTTGCCGGCGGCGGGATGCACCACCAGCCCGGCCGGCTTGTCGATCACCAGCACGTCGGCATCCTCATAGACCACGTCGAGCGGGATGTCCTGCGCCACCGGTTCAGCGGCTTCCGCCCCCGGAACCTGGACCTCGAAGGTCTGGCCGGGTTTGACCCTCAGGGACGGGTCCGTTATCGTCCGGCCGTCGCCGCGCACGCAACCCTGGTCGAGCAGGGCCTGCACGCGCGACCGCGACAGGTCCGGCAGGCCCGCCGCCAACGCCTTGTCCAGCCGCTGCCCCGCCGCCTCGTCGGGGATGGTGTAGGCGAGCAGCTGGGGAGCGGCGGAGGAGCCGGCGTCGTCGTCCGCATCGAGGACATCGTCGGACAGGTCATCATCTGGCGTGTTGGCGGCCATCGGCTTTGCGTATCGCGTCCTGTTTCAATCGTCCGGGAGTGGACCCCAAACCGTGCAGATCCTCAAGGCACTCGTCGTCATCATGGGCGTTCTCATCCTCGCCGGCTTCACCTTTCTGGGGGTGGAGCTGTACAAGCGGATGTCGGACCCCACCCGCGCCTCCCTGACCGCCACCGCCCCGGCGCAGGTTCCGGCCGAGCGCCCGGCCGAGGTGACGCTGGACGTTCCGGCCGGCGCCCGCATCGGCGAGATTCTGGTCGTCGGCAACCGCGTCCTGTTCAAGGTGACCCTGCCGCAGGGGCCGGACCGCCTTTATCTGATCGACCCGCGCAACGGCGCCGTCACCGCGACGGTGACCGCCGGCAAGTGACCGCTTCCCCCTATCCGGACACAGATGATGCATGATTTCCGCAGCGACAACGTCGCCGGTGCCGCCCCGCAGGTGATGACGGCGCTGGCCGCCGCGTCCTCCGGCACCGCGTCGCCCTATGGCAACGACCCCTGGACCGCGCGGGTGACCGAGCGGCTGTGCGCGATCTTCGCGACCGAGGTCGCGGTCTTCCCCGTCGCCACCGGCACGGCGGCCAACTCGCTGGCGCTGTCGGCGCTGGTGCCGCCCTATGGCGCCGTGCTGTGCCATGACGAGGCGCACATCACCATCGACGAGTGCGGCGCACCGGAATTCTTCACCGGCGGCGCCAAGCTGGTCCCGCTGGCCGGCGCGCACGGCAAGCTGACGCCGGACGTTGTGCTGGGCCACATCGCGAAGGCCGGTGTCGGCGTCGTCCACCGGGTGCAGCCCGCCGCCCTCAGCCTGACCCAGGCGACCGAGGCCGGCACCGTCTATACCCCGGCGGAGGTCGAGGCGCTGGTCGAGGCCGCCCATGCCACCGGCATGGCCGTGCATATGGACGGGGCCCGCTTCGCCAACGCCATTGCCCGGCTGGGCTGCAACCCGCCGAAGGTGACGTGCGGGGCCGGGGTCGACGTGCTGACGCTGGGCGCACCAAGGGCGGTTGCCTCCCCGCCGAGGCGGTGGTGTTCTTCAACCCGGCGATGGCCGAGGATTTTGGCTTGGCCGCAAGCGCGGCGGCCATCTGGTGTCGAAGATGCGCTTCCTGTCGGCGCAGTTGGACGCCTGGCTGGAGGACGGGCTGTGGCTGCGGCTGGCCGCCCACGCCAACGCCATGGCCGACCGGCTGGCCGCCGGGCTGACCCTGCTGCCCGGCGTCGAGCTGGCCCACCCGGTGGAGGCGAACGAGCTGTTCGTCCGCTTGCCCGCGGCCTATGCCGAGGCGCTGGAAGGGGCCGGTTACGGCTTCTACCGCTGGGACGACGGCACGGCGCGCTTCGTCACCGCCTTCGACACGCCGGCGGCGGCGGTCGACGGATTGTTGGGTATTTTGCGCAGCCTGTAAGAAAAGGCTTGATCGGCGGGGCCGGCTTGGTTAGAAACCCGCCCACGCCGATGACGTCCCCATCGTCTAGAGGCCTAGGACACCGCCCTCTCACGGCGGTAACAGGGGTTCGACTCCCCTTGGGGACGCCAACCTTTCCAGGTTGGATCGCGCGGCCGGTGGCAGCCTCCACCGCCGCGACACGCATCGGGACCAGACGTCCCCATCGTCTAGAGGCCTAGGACACCGCCCTCTCACGGCGGTAACAGGGGTTCGACTCCCCTTGGGGACGCCATCCACGCGCTGGGTGAGTTCATTGAGCGCGGGCTTGAAGGTACAACGTCCCCGTCGTCTAGAGGCCTAGGACACCGCCCTTTCACGGCGGCGACACGGGTTCGACTCCCGTCGGGGACGCCACTTCGCAGTTTTCGATCAAAACCAACGGGTTGTCACGACTGCCAACCCGAAACGGGCATAAGTGCCCTTGGTGGATCGGAATACGACAAAACCCATCGCCCTAACATCATTTTTGAGGTAGCTTCTTCATAAAAAATCACCTTTGAGGCGATTTTCTTTGAATCAGGGCGCCTATGGATCGCACCGATTTCGAGCGTCTAAGGGATATGGTCGGCAAGCTTCCTGAATAATATTTCTTTGGGAATGTGCATATGAACGAGCGGAACGCAGAAGATTCAAGGTTAAGCTATGTTGATTTGATGGGAGAAGAACTTGGGAATGTATATTCTGCTCTATGGCAGGAGGTTGCATCTGTTCATAGAAAGTGGAATGAGTTTGTCCACCTTTTTGGATCCCGCGAGTCACGCGTTGGATTGCTTAATGAAGCGGCGGCCCATTTCTTTGGGATGATTCAGGGGGTTCTATGGGAGGATATAATACTTCATTTGGCTCGGATAACTGATCCCGCGGTGACATTGAAGACGAAGAAGAATTTATCGATTCAGGGTATTTCAGGATTAATCCCAGATGCTAAACTGAGGGAGTGCGTCCAAAATCGAGTGGATGTTGCCGTTGCGGCATCATCATTTTGTCGTGATTGGCGAAACCGACATCTTGCTCACCGTGATCTTGACCTTTCATTGGAGAGGGCAGCAACTCCGCTTGAACCGGTAGACCGTACAATGGTCAAGGCCGCGTTGAAGGCAGTTGCAGATGTGATGAACGCTGTTTCAGGCCATTACGAGGATTCAGAAACTGCTTTCCACCTAGGTATCAGTCACAGTGGTGCAGAGGCATTACTCTACGTTCTTGATGAAGGCTTACGTGTTGAGCGACAGAGAATGGAGCGTATCTCAACCGGAACCTTCACCTCGGAAGACATCGAGTTTCACAGGCGGGACATCTAGGAAACGGTCACCCGTAGCCAATGCTTGATGGAATTCCGAATACGGTTGATATCCGTTTTGGATGTCCTGAAAACTCGACACATCATCTCCACACACTTCACTGTTTGTGCCGCCGTATGGCGTTAGAAAAGATGTTTCCGAGCCAAGCCTCCCCGTCCCGTCGGGGACGCCATTTTCCGCAATGAAAACTTCTGAACTCTCCAAGATAAAAGCACGTCGATGACACCGTTTTTCCGTGGCATGCACCTTTGATCCGTTCAGGCCATGTTGCCGATCTTCTATAGTTTCACGCGCCAGAATTCGACCGCTCCCTTAGGCAGTGTGCCGATCACACGGCTGAACGCCTGCCGGTCCACATGCTTGTGCAGTGCCATCGCCACATCGCGGATGCAGCTATCGGGGGCGAAATTATGGTCGCGGCGTAACGATTGTGCCTCTCGGGTCATGGCTGCGCAGTCGCTGAAATCCAGGCGTGGCTCGTCCAGTTTCCAGTCGGACACGAAGATCGCCCGCAGAACCGGCGGTAGAACCTGGGCGAAACGGATTGCGTCTTCGACCGACAAGCGGCGCCGGAAGACCTGCAATACCCCTTGCACCATGGTGTAGGTCTGGTTGCGGGTTGTCAGGGCTGAGAAATCGCGCGCATCGGCCAGAAAACGCTCGAACTCCTCCGACGCATGCTGGATTTCCATCGGGATCGGCATCTTACCCCAACACCCCAGTCTGATACAGCGTCACCCTGATCCCCCCGTTCGACACCGACACCCCGCCCTCCTGGAACGGCAGTTCCGTCGCCTTCGCCAGGGCGGCCTCGTTGGTGATGATGCCCACGCGCCAGCCGGCGAAGCGGGTTTTCAGCGTCTGGCCCATGGCGTGGTAGAGCGGGATCAGGGATTTGCCCTCGCCGATGCGGGCGCCATAGGGCGGGTTGACGATGACGAGGCCGGGGGGACCCTCCGGCGGGGTCAGGTCGCTGATGGCGTGGTGGGCGAAGTCGGTCCAGGCGGAGACGCCGGCCCGCTCGGCATTGGCCCGGCTCATCGTGGCGGCGCCGGCGTCGCGGTCGCTGCCGTAGAAGCGCATGGCCGGCGGCGTGACCGTGGCATTGCCGCGCAGGTCCTGCCAGCGGGCGGGGTCGAAATTGGCGAGCTGCTCGAAGGCGAAGGAGCGGGAGCGGCCGGGCTTCAGGCCGGCGGCGATCTCGGCCGCCTCGATGACGAAGGTGCCGGAGCCGCACATCGGATCCACCACGGGAACCGGCTCGCGCCCGTCATAGCCGCACTGGCGCAGGAACAGGGCCGCCAGCGTCTCGCGCATCGGCGCCTTGTTGACCGCCTCCTTGTGGCCGCGCTTGTGCAGCGACTCGCCGGAACTGTCGACGCTGATGGTGCAGAGGTCGTCGTCGATCCGCGCCTTGATCTGGACGGCGCGGGTGTCCTCCTCCGGTGCATCCCGGTCGGCGGACTTGCCGGGCTTCTTGGGTGCTGCCTTGACGATGGGGGCGCCGAGTTCCTCGGCGATGGCGCGCTCGATGCGCTGGGCGGCGGCGCCGGCATGGTAGATGCGCGAGGCCTTGCAGGAGGCCTCGACCCGGACCGGAACGTCGGCGCGCAGGATCTCGGCCCAGGGCACGCGGCGGGCGCGCTTGTCCAGCTGCGCCAGATGCAGGGCGCGGAAGCTGGCGATGCGCGCCAGCACGCGGGTGGCGCCGCGCAGCTCCAGATTGGCCCGCCACACCTCCGGCCAGCCGCCGCTGACCGTCACCCCGCCCTTCACCAGGGTGGGGTCGGTGAAGCCGCGGTCGCTGGCCTCCGCGCACAGCACGGGTTCCAGGCCGGGGGCGGCCACCAGGAAAATCTCGAAAGGCTGGGCGGGGCTGGTCGGGTCGGTCGTCATGCGCCTACATAGCGCGAAGGGCTGCGTTTCATCGACAGGATTCTCGCGGAAGGGCAGGGCGGCGACCGGTGCCAAGGACTGCCGGTTGACGGTGGGCCGCCGGCCCCTATGATCGGATTGGAACGCGAACAATCAAGCCGGCTTGCGAATCCGAACATGGGATGGGCCGGCCCCTGCGGGAGGACCCTCGACATGACCGCCATCGAGACTGCAACCGAGTCTGCCGGCTGGCCCGCCGATCTGCTGGCGCAGGAATTCCGGGACAAGCGGGTCCTGGTCACCGGCAGCAGCCGCGGCATCGGCGCCGCCGTGGCGGCGGCCTTCGCCCAGCTCGGCGCCCGTGTCGCCATCCACGGCCGCGACCTCGCGGCGGTGGAAACGGTGGCGGCCGGGATGGGAAACAGTGTGATCGGGCTGGCCGGCGACTTCGCCGACAAGGGACAGACCCGCGCGGTGGTGGAGCAGGCAATCGACCGGCTGGGCGGGCTGGACGTGCTGGTCAACAATGCCGGCACCATGCTGGGCCGGGTCGGGCTGGCCGACATCGACGACGAATTCCTGCAACAGCAGTTCGACCTGAACGCCGCCTCGGCCGTCGTCGCCAGCCGGGTCGCCCTGCCGGCGCTGATCGTGTCGAGGGGGGCCATCGTCAACACCGGCTCCATCTCCGGCCGCACCGGCGGCAGCGCCGGCTCGTCGCTCTACAGCGCCGCCAAGGCGTTCCAGGCCAGTCTCGCCCGCTCGCTGGCGACCGAGCTGGCGCCGCACGGCATCCGCGTCAACGCGGTGTCGCCCGGCACCATCGACACCGATTTCCACCAGCGCTATTCGACCCCGGACAAACTGTCGCAAACCGCGGCCCGCATCCCGCTGAAGCGGCTGGGCACCGCCGGGGATTGCGTCGGCGCCTACCTGTTCCTCGCGTCGAACCGGCTTGCCGGTTACATCACCGGCCAGACGATCGAAGTGAATGGCGGTCAGTTCTATAACTAACGTCATTGTTTTTGCGGCCGCTAAGGGCAGGCTTTGGCAAAATGCGAAGCAAACTCAGTGGTCATGGCGAAATGCGACTGGTGAAGGACGGTTTTTGCCAAAATTGGAGCGATTTCGCTGGGTAGAAAAACAAGGGCGGCGTTAATGGTCCTTTGGCACTGTTCTTGTAGGGTACCTCGCTGACAAGCGACCGTCCAAAAGCGAGGGCGGCCTGCGGAATTAGGGTCAGAAGACGAGGTCCCCAGCCATGAACGCCGCCAGCACAGCCCAAACCAGAAACGCTGGTCCTTTCGCCAATCTGCGGACGGCGACCAAGATCTACACCGGCTTCGGCATCACGCTGGCGCTGCTGGTCGGGCTTGGGGGCGTATCCTGGACCGGTCTGCGATCGAGCGACGACGCGCTCCACCGCTACGCGGCGCAGTCGCATATCGCCATGACGTTGGGGGAGGCCGACACCAACATGTCGGACACCCTGGCGGCGGCGCAGGAATTCCTGTCCAGCGGGGCGCCTGCCGTCGCCGACCGCTTCCGCAGCGAATTGGCCGGCTTCCGCCAGAGGCTGGATCAGGCGTCGGCGCAGATGACCGATGCGGGCGACCGGCAGGCGGCGCAGGAGATCGCCACCCTGTACCAGACGCTGACCACCGGGTTCGACCAGCTGGTCGCCGCACGGACCGAGCGCGATTCCATCGTCGCCTCGGTGGTCAACACGCTGGGCGCCGACATCCGCCGCGCGTTGAGCGAGACGGTCAAGGCGGAGAAGGCCGGCGGCGACTTGGACCGCACCGTGCTGGCCGCCGACGTCAGCGAACAGTTTCTGCTGGTCCGCGTGCTGGTCGCCCGTTTCGTGGTGGAGATGAAAGCGGAGGATCTGGCCCGCATCCGCAAGGATCTGGGGGAAATGACGGCGAAGGCCGCGGCGTTGCGCGACGGTATGGCCGACGGCCCGGTCAAGGCCAAGCTGTCCGAGGCGGTCGCCAAGCTTCCCGCCTACGGCGCCGGCATCGACCGCATCTCGACGCTGAGCGACCAGCTCCAGTCGCTGAACAGAGAAACGCTGGGCAAGGCCGGCAAGCAGATCAACGACAGGATCACCATGATCCGCGATCAGTCCGCCCGCTTCCTGTCGAGGCTGGAGGTCACCGCCGCCGCCGAGGTGGCCGCCGCCGAGGGGCGTGGCACGGCGGTGACGGTCGTGGCGGTGCTGCTCGGCCTGTTGCTGGCTTGGGCGATTTCGCGGGCGATCACCCGGCCGCTCGGCAACATCACGCGGGAGATGGGGCGGCTGGCCGAAGGCGACCTGACGGTGACCGTCACCGACGACGACCGCCGCGACGAAATCGGCGCGCTGGCCCGCGCGCTCCAGGTCTTCAAGACGAACGCGCTGGAGATCGAGCGGATGCGCAAGGCGCAGGAGGAGAGCGAGCGGCAGGCCGCCGCCCAGCGCCGCCAGACGATGATGCAGATGGCCGACACCTTCGAAAGCACGGTGAAGGGAATCGTCGACACCGTCGCCACCGCCGCCACCGGCATGCGCGACGCCGCCACCGCCCTGACCGCCACCGCGCATGAGGCGAGCGAGCGCTCGCTGCTGGTCGCCTCGGCCTCCGAACAGGCATCGGCCAACGTGCAGACCGTCGCCACCGCGACGGAGGAGCTGTCGGCATCCATCTCCGAGATCGGCCAGCAGGTGGAGAACTCCACCCGCATCGCCAGCCAGGCGGTGGCCGACGCCGACGGCGCCGACCGCACCATGCGCGATCTGGTTTCCGCCGCCGAGCAGATCGGCGCGGTGGTGGAACTGATCAGCGGCATCGCCGCCCAGACCAACCTGCTGGCGCTGAACGCCACCATCGAGGCGGCCCGGGCGGGCGAGGCCGGCAAGGGCTTCGCCGTGGTGGCGAGCGAGGTGAAGGCGCTGGCGACCCAGACCTCGCGCGCCACCGACGAGATCCAGGCCAAGGTGCAGGAGATCCAGCAGACCACCGGCGGCGCCCAGAAGGCGATCGGCAGCATCGGCCAGACCATCGGCCGCATGAGCGAGATCACCACCGCCATCGCCGCCGCCATCGAGGAACAGGCCGCCGCCACCCGCGAAATCGCCTCCAGCGTCACCCAGGCGGCCCAGGGCACCGAGGAGGTGTCGAGCAACATCGCCGGTGTCAGCACCGCGGTCCATGAGACCGGCGACGCCGCCGGCCGCGTCCACGGCACCTCCGAGGAGCTGGCTGCCGAAGCCGAGCGCCTGCGCAAGGAGGTGGGGACCTTCATCGCGACGGTGCGGGCGGCGTAAAGCCCGCCGGCGGCAGGCGCCGGGCTACCGGCCCAGCGTCTGCCGCACCCAGGCCACCAGCGCCGGCAGCGGCATGGCGCCGGCGGTGCGGGCGATCTCGCGGCCGCGATGGACCAGGACCAGCGACGGGATGCTGCGGATGCCGAAGCGGGCGGCGAGGTCGGGAGACGCCTCGGTGTCGATCTTGGCGAGGCGGACCCGGGGTTCGAGCTGGGCCGCGGCCTGGGCGAAGACGGGGGCCATCATGCGGCAGGGGCCGCACCAGTCGGCCCAGAAATCGATCAGCAGCGGCAGGTCGCCCTGCTCGGCATGGGCGGCGAAGCGGCGGGTGTCGAGCGCCACCGGCTTTCCTTCGAACAGGGCCTTGCCGCAGCGGCCGCACTTGCCGCCGCCGAGACGGGCCGGGGGCACGCGGTTCAGCGTGTCGCAATGCGGGCAGGCGACGTGCAGGCTGTCGGTGCCGGTGGATGACTGAGCGGCTGTGGACGAATTGGCGGTGGGCGGCATCGTGGGGCTCCTTCCCCTGGCAGCTTGTCCACCGTCGATGTATGGGGCCGGAGCCGCCCGCTCAAGACGGGCGGGTTTACTCCTGTCGGCCCATCAGGCCTTCCAGCTTTGCGAAATCCACATATTGCGCCGGCCGGTCCTTCAACAGGTCCGGGGCGGCGTGGGCATTCTCCCGCGCGCATTCGGCGACATAGCGGGCCAAGAGGTCGCGCATGACCTCGGCCAAAGGCGTCTGGCGCTGGCGCGCGTAATTCTTGGCGACATCTTTGATTCTGCGGTCGACTCGCAAAGAGATCGTCGCCTTCTTTGGATGAAATGGATCTGCGATCATGACGATCCCCCACCGATCTTGCCAGTCTACACGACCTGGTCACGTCATTTGGATATGCCGGATCGACGGTGGACACAAGGATCCTTGGGAAGGCTGCCGATAAAACTTGGGGATGATAACTTGTGAATTTGTGTGGATAAAATCTCGTCCGGTTTTCTTCTCCACAGAATCTGTGGATAGATGTGTGCGCAATCTCCGAACAGAATCATCCGCACCGTTCCGGCCAGCCAACCCGGCCTGTGGATGAGTGGGTTTGCCTATTTTTTGGGCGTATCGGGAGCGCCAGCGGTTCCCCAGCCGCCGACCATCTTCAGCCGCCCGGCCGGGGAAAGGTCGGGCAGGACGCGCAGAACGGTCTGCTCGGTCAATTCGGCGATCAGGCGGCGCTTGGCGCGGGCGGCGGCGATGGTGGCGTTCAGGGAGTCGAAATCCACCGGCTCCGCCTGGAGCAGGTCGCGCACCCGCTGCCCCTCCTCGCGATAGTCCTGGGTCAGCGCTTCGTAGCGCGGGCGCAGCGGTTCGAAGACGGCGCGCAGGCGGGCGGCATCGGCACCGGACAGGCTGGCGGCCATATGCTCGACGAAGCGGTCGGGCATCGGCCGGAAGGGCGGCGGCTCCGGCTGGCGGGCGGTGCCGGCCAGCATGGCCCCCAGGATGGCGGCCAGGAACAGGTTCAGCGCCAGCGACATCAGTGCCAGCCGGCGCAGGCTCATCCGTTGCCGGAGGCGGGTCAGGAGGGAGTGCTGCGGGCGACGGGGGGCGGCCAATCCGCTCATCGGGTGTCTCCGTCGAACAGGGTGACGACCTCGTCGTTCAGCAGGGCCAGCTCCTGGCCGCGGGACGCCGCGAGGCCCGGACTGGCGAGATGGCCGGCGACCCAGCCCCCGGTCAGCCAGCCCAGCGCCAGCAGCGCGACGCAGAAACCGGCAACCCTCCGCCGCTGCATGGGACCGAGCAGCAGCATGACCACGCCTTCCTGCGGCACGGTTCGCGCCGCCGCACCGACGCTGGACAGCAGGCGGGCGACGCGGGCGTCGTCCACCGCCATGGCGGGGCTGGCCAGCAGACGGTCGAAGGACTGGGCTTCTTCCAAGGCGGTGCGCAGGGCGGGCGAGCGGGCGAGCGCCGTATCGGCATCCGCGCGCAGCTCCGCAGGCCAGCGCTCCGGCGCGGCGCCGTAATCGTCCAGGTGGCGGAGGAAGTCTTCGTCGGTCATGGCATCCTCCCTCACAGGATCTCGGAGGTGGCGAGCGCGCTCTTCAACGCGGCGCGGGCGCGGGCCAGCAGCGAGGCGAAGGCGCTTTCGCTCATGGTCAGGATCTCGGCGGCCTGGCGCAGGCTGAGGCCCTCCTGGTGGAACAGCACGACGGCGGCGCGCTGGCGGTCGGGCAGGGCGGCCAGCGCCCGGTTGACGCGCTCGGCGGTCTGGCGTTCGGCAATGCGGGTCAGGGCGTCGGGGCGCTCGTCGGGCGGATCGCCGGCCTCCTCCAGCGGCGACCAGCCGGGGCGTCGGCCACGGTCGATGGCGAGATTCAGGACGATGCGGTAGAGCCAGGTGGTGAAGGCGGCCCGCGCCCCGTCCCAGCGGCCGGCATGCTGCCAGACCCGCAGGAAGGCCTCCTGCGCGATCTCGTCGGCGTCGGAGGGGTTGCCGGTCATCCGCTGGGCCAGCGCCACGGCGCGGCGCATGTGGCGGGCGGCCAGACGGTCGAAGGCGGCGGCGTCGCCGCCGGCCACGCGCCCCATCAGTTCGTCGTCCGTGTCGCCCGCCTCGACCACCGGGGCTCCGCTCCTGCCGTGGGCGAGAACTATGCCGAAGAGGGCGGAGAGGCGCCACCTCCCTCTCCCCCCCGCTCTCGCGCAAACGAAGTTTGCGCTGACGCGACAGGCGGACGTCTGGTCCGCTGAAAGCGGGGAGAGGGTCGGGGTGAGGGGGATGCATTGCAGGACTTTTGGGAGAGGGCCGCCGCGCGACCCCCTCACCCTAACCCTCTCCCCGGGGGGGAGAGGGGATCTTGTCAGGTGGAATAGAAGCACCGCCCCCATCCGCCGCCCCCTATTCCGCCGGGGCGGCGATGGCGGCGCGGCGCTTGTGGCGCAGGGCCAGCCGTTCCAGCGTCAGATAGACCACCGGCGTGGTGTAGAGCGTCAGCATCTGGCTGACCAGCAGCCCGCCGATGATGGCGATGCCGAGCGGGCGGCGGATCTCGCCGCCGGTGCCGTAGTCGAAGGCCAGGGGCACGGCGCCAAGCAGCGCCGCCATCGTCGTCATCATGATCGGGCGGAAGCGGACCAGACCGGCCTCGCGGATCGCCTCCAGCGGCGACAGGCCGCGGGTCCGCTCCGCCTCCAGGGCGAAGTCGATCATCATGATGGCGTTCTTCTTGACGATGCCGATCAGCAGGATGATGCCGATCAGGGCGACGATCGACAGGTCGTAGCCGGTCAGGATCAGCGCGATCAGCGCCCCCAGTCCGGCGGACGGCAGGGTCGACAGGATGGTCAGCGGGTGGATCAGGCTTTCGTAGAGCACCCCCAGCACGATGTAGATGGTGATCAGCGCCGCCAGGATCAGCAAGGGCTGGCTGGAGGAGGATTGCTGGAAGGCGCGGGCGTCGCCCTGGAAGCCGGCACGGATGCTGGCCGGCATGCCGATGTCCTCGGCGGCGCGCTGGATCAGCTCGGTCGCCTGGGACAGCGAGACGCCGGGGGCGAGGTCGAAGGTCAGGTTGGCGACCGGGAAGCCGCTCTGGTGCTGGATGCTGGCGGCCTGGTTGCCGATGACGACGCGCGACACCGCCGACAGCGGCACCATGCCGCCGCGGCCCGGAACATAGATGCGCTTGAGGTCGTCGGGGCCGAGCGCTTCGGACGGCTCGACCTCCAGCACCACCTTGTGCTGGTTCTGCGCCAGATACATGGTCGAGACCTGCCGCTGGCCGAAGGCGTCGTAGAGCGTCGATTCCAGGGCGCTCAGCGACACGCCGAGCCGGGTGGCGGCGTCGCGGTCGACGATGACGTTGGCCTGGATGCCGCCATTCTGGCGGTCGTTGGCGACGTCGACCAGCTCCGGCAGGGTGCGCATCTTGTCGACCAGCTTGGGCGCCCACTCGTTCAGCGCGTTGATGTCGGCATCCTGCAGGCTGTAGCGGTACTGGCTGCGCCCCTGGAAGCCGCCGACGCGGATGTCCTGCACCGGCGTCAGGTAGAGCTGCACCCCCGGCACCCGGCCGGCGCGCTGGCGCAGCCGCTGGGTGACGGTGGCGAGGTCGTCGCGCTCCGCCTTCGGCTTCAGGCCGATGACGATCTGGCCGGAATAGGTGCCGCCCGGCCCGCCGCCGCCGATGGTGCCGCCGACGCTGTCCACCGCCGGGTCGCCGGCCACCGCGTCCTGCAAGGCCTGCTGGCGCGAGACCATGGCGCGGAAGGAGATGTCCGGCGGCGGGTCGCTGAAGCCGATCAGCAGGCCGGTGTCCTGCTGCGGCACGAAGCCCTTCGGCACCTGCCCGTAGAGCCAGACGCTGACGCCGATGATGGCGAAGGTCGCCAGCAGCATGGTGCGGCGGTGGGCCAGCACCCAGTCCAGCCCGCCGGCATAGAGGCCGAACAGCCGGTCGCCGATCCAGGCGAGCGCGCGGCCGAGCCGGCCGGGCGGGCCGCGCTCCGCCTCCGGTTCCAGCAGATGGGCGCACATCATCGGGGTCAGGGTCAGCGACACCACCGCCGAGACGGCGATGGCGACCGACAGCACCACGGCGAACTCGCGGAACAGCCGGCCCTGGATGCCACCCATGAACAGGATGGGGATGAAGACGGCGACCAGCGACAGGCTGATCGACACCACGGTAAAGGCGACCTGCCGGGCGCCCTTCACCGCCGCCTCGAAGGGTTTGGCGCCCTTTTCGATGTGGCGGACGATGTTCTCGATGACGACGATGGCGTCGTCGACCACGAAGCCGACCGAGATGGTCAGCGCCATCAGCGAGAAATTGTCCAGGCTGTAGCCGACGATCCACATCACGCCGCAGGTGCCGGCCAGCGACAGCGGAACCGAGGCGGCGGGAATGACCGTCGCCCACAGCCGGCGCAGGAACAGCGCCATCACCATCACCACCAGCGCCACCGTGACCGCCAGCGTCTTCTGCACGTCGTCGATGGAGGCGCGGATGGTCGGAGTGCGGTCGGTGCGCACCGACAGCGTGACCCCCGGCGGCATCCAGCCGCGCAGCGTCGGCAGCTCCGCCCGGATGCGGTCCACCGTGTCGACAACGTTGGAACCCGGCTGCTTCTGGATGTTGATCAGGATGGCGCGGTGGCCGTCCTGCCAGGCCGCGGTGTATCTGTTCTCCGGCGCCTCGATCACGTCGGCGACGTCGCCGAGCCGGATGGTGGCGCCGTTCTTCTCGGTGACGATCAGCCGGCGGTAGGCGTCGGCACCGAACAGCTGGTCGCTGGCGCCGATGGACCAGGATTCGTGGGTGCCGTCGAAGCTGCCCTTGGCGCCGTTGGCATTGGCCTGGGAGATGACGGTGCGGATCGAGTCCAGGCTGACGCCCATGTTGGCGGCGGCGGTGGCGTTCACCCGCACGCGCACCGCCGTCTTCTCCGCTCCGTTGATGGTGACCTGGGCCACCCCTTCGATCTGGCTCAGCCGCTGGCCGATGATGCTGTCGGCGAGGTTGTAGAGGTCTGCGGGGGCCAGCGTGGTGGAGGTCATCGCCAGCGTCATCACCGGCGCGTCGGCCGGGTTGATGCGGCGCATCTTGGGCGGGCTCGGCAGGTCGGCCGGCAGGTCGCCGCCGGCGGCGTTGATCGCTGCCTGGACATCGCGCGACGCCGCCTCGACATTGCGGTTCAGGTCGAACTGCACGACGACGGTGGTGCTGCCGAGCTTGCTGTTGGAGGTCATCTCGGACACGCCGGCGATGCGGGAGAGCCGGCGCTCCAGCGGGGTGGCGACGGAGGCCGCCACGGTCTCCGGGCTGGCGCCGGGCAGCGAGGCGGTGACGATGATGGTGGGGAATTCCACCTGCGGCAGCGGCGCCACCGGCAGGAAGCGGTAGGCCACCGCCCCCAGGATCATCAGCCCGACCATCAGCAGCGATGTGCCGACCGGCCGCTTGATGAACAGGGCGGAGAGCGAGGATGCTGAGGGGAGCAGGTTGGAGGGCAGCATGGCCGGCTACTCCGCCGCCGCCCGGCCGGCGGAGGCGTCGTTGCCCGCCGGCTCCGCCGCGTCCTTCCGCCGCCACGGCCGCAGCCAGCGGCCCAGCCGGTTGCCGAGACGGTCCATGTAGAGATAGACCACCGGCGTGGTGTAGAGCGTCAGCACCTGGCTGAGCAGCAGGCCTCCGACGATGGCGATGCCCATCGGCTTGCGCAGTTCCGACCCGGTGCCGTTCTCCAGCGCCAGCGGCAGGGCGCCGAGCAGGGCCGCCATGGTGGTCATCATGATCGGGCGGAAGCGCAGCAGCGACGCCTCGTAGATCGAGCGTTCCGGCGCCATGCCCTGGTGACGCTCCGCCTCCAGGGCGAAGTCGATCATCATGATGGCGTTCTTCTTGACGATGCCGATCAGCAGCACGATGCCGACCAGCGCGATCAGCGACAGGTCATGGCCGGTCGCCATCAGCGCCAGCAGCGCGCCGATGCCGGCGGATGGCAGGGTCGACAGGATGGTGATCGGGTGGATCGTGCTCTCGTACAGCACGCCCAGCACGATGTAGACGGCGACCACCGCCGCCAGGATCAGCCAGGGCTGGGTGTCGAGCGAGGCGCGGAACTCGGCGGCGGTGCCGGCGAAGCGGGCGGTGGCGGTGTCGGGCATGCCGATGCCGTCGCGCGCCTGCTGGATCGCCGCCACCGCCGCCCCCAGCGAGACGCCGTGCGCCACGTTGAAGGACAGGGTGACGGAGGGGAACTGGCCCTGGTGGGTGATGACCAGGGGTGCTGTCTTGCGCTGCACCGACACGATGGCGTTCAAGGGAACGACGGTGCCGCCGCTGGCCTTCACATAGATCTTCGACAGCGACACCGGATCCATCTGGAAGGACGGCTCGACCTCCAGGATCACGCGGTACTGGTTGGTCTGGGTGTAGATGGTCGAGACCTGCCGCTGGCCGAAGGCGTCGTACAGCGTGTCGTCGATGGCCTGCGGCAGCACATGCAGGCGGCTCGCCGCGTCGCGGTCGATGGTGAGATAGACCTGCAAGCCGTCGGGCTGCTGGTCGGTCGCCACGTCGGTCAGTTCGGGCCTTGCGCGCAGCGCGTCCAGCAGGCGCGGGGTCCAGTTCTCCAGCTCGCGCGGGTCGGCGTCCTGCAGGACATACTGGTACTGGGTGCGGCTGACGCGGCTGTCGATCTGCACGTCCTGCACCGCCTGCATGAACAGCGACACGCCCTTCAGGTCGGAGGTTTGGGCGCGCAAGCGGGCGATGATCTCCTCCGCCGAGGAGGTCCGCTGGTCACGCGGCTTCAGCGCGATGGTCAAATTGCCGGTGTTGGTGGTGGCGTTCACCGTGCCGGTGCCGACGAAGCTCGCCACCCCGGCGACGTCGGGGTCGCGCCGCACGATGTCGGCGACCTCGCGCTGGCGCTCCGCCATCGCCTTGACCGAGATCGAGGGGGCGGCATCGGTCACGCCGATGATGACGCCGGTGTCCTGCTGCGGCAGGAAGCCCTTCGGCACCACGTCGTAGAGGTAGAGGGTGGCGGCCAGCGTGGCGATGGTGACCAGCAGGGTCGCCGGCTGGTGGCGCAGCACGAAGCGCAGCGAGGCGGCATAGCCGTCCAGCAGGGCGTCGAAGCCGCGCTCGGTCCAGCGGAACAGGCCGTTGGGCTTGGTCTCCGTCTCGGGCTTGAGCAGGCGGGCGCACATCATCGGCGTCAGCGTCAGCGAGATCGCCGCCGACACCAGCACGGCGATGGACAGCGTGATGGCGAATTCGCGGAACAGCCGGCCGACCACCCCGCCCATGAACAAGAGCGGGATGAACACCGCGATCAGCGACAGGGTCAGCGACACCACGGTGAAGCCGATCTGGCGCGCGCCCTTCAGCGCCGCCTGCAACGGCGTCTCGCCCTCCTCGATGTAGCGGACGATGTTCTCGATCATCACGATGGCGTCGTCGACGACGAAGCCCGACGCGATGGTCAGCGCCATCAGCGACAGATTGTCGAGGCTGAAGCCGCACAGCGCCATGATGCCGAAAGTGCCGATCAGCGACAGCGGCAGCGCCGCCGCCGGGATCACCGTCGCCCAGGCCTTGCGCAGGAACAGGAAGATCACCAGCACCACCAGCCCGGCGGTCAGCACCAGCGTCTTCTGCACATCGACCACCGAGGCGCGGATGGTCTCCGTCCGGTCGGTCAGCACCGCCATGTGGATCTGCGGCGGCAGGCTGGCCTGGAGCGAGGGCAGCAGCTTGTGGATGCGGTCCACCGTGTCGATGATGTTGGCGCCGGGCTGGCGCAGCACGTTCAGCAGCACCGCCGGCTTGCCGTCATGCCACGCCGCCAGCCGGGTGTTCTCCACCGAATCGACCACGGTGCCGATGTCGGTCAGCCGTACCGGGCCGCCGTTCTTGTAGGCGACGATGATCGGGCGGTAGGCGGCGGCATTCTCGATCTGGTCGTTGACGCCGATCGACCAGGATTGGCGCGGCCCGTCGAAGCTGCCCTTCGGCGCGTTGACGTTGGCCTGGGTGATGGTGGTGCGCACATCCTCCAAGGTCAGGCCGAGGCCGGCGACGGCGGCCGGGTTGACCTGCACGCGGACGGCGGGGCGCAGGCCCCCTTCGATCCCGACATAGCCGACGCCATCCACCTGGGACAGCTTCTGCGCCAGCAGCGTGTCTGCGGCGTCGCTGACGGTTTCGAGGCGCAAGGAGTCGGAACTCAGCGCCAGCACCATCACCGGCGTGTCGGCCGGGTTGACCTTGTCGTAGACCGGCGGATTGGGCAGCCCCTTGGGCAGCGTGCCCGATGCGGCGCTGATCGCCGACTGCACGTCCTGCGACGCCGCGTCGATGTCGCGGGTCAGGTCGAATTGCAGGGTGATGACCGACAGCCCGAAGGAGCTGGTCGACACCATCGACGAGATGCCGGCGATCTGGCCGAGCTGGCGTTCCAAGGGCGCGGTGACCGAGGAGGCCATCACGTCGGGGGCGGCGCCCGGCAGTTGGGTGGTGACGCGCACCGTCGGGAAATCGACGGTGGGCAACGAGGAGATCGGCAGCGCGCTGTAGCCCAGCAGGCCCAGCAGCACCACCGCCAGCATCAAGAGGCCGGTGGCGACCGGCCGCAGGATGAAGGGGGCGGAGATGTTCATGAGGGCTGCCGTCCCTCACGCGGGGCAGTGCCGGGGGCGGGAGCGTTGCCGCTTCCGGTATTCTCGCGCTGCTGCTGCCGTTCGCGCCGCCGTTCCTCGCGGGTGGCCGGGTCGCGTGGCTGGCCCTGCGGCCGGTCGGCGGTTGCGGCCTCTGACGCGGTGGGAACGGTGGGGGCGGCGGGAGCGGTGCCGGCTGGGGCTGCCGAGGCGACGGGCTCGACGATGCGGATCTTCGAGCCGGGTTGCAGGCGGTACTGGCCGTCCACCACCACCCGCTCGCCGGGGGTCAGGCCCTCGTCGATGATGGCCTTGGTCTCCTCCTGGCGGGCGACCTTGATCGGGCGCTGCTCCACCGTCAGGTCGTCCTTGATGACGTAGGCGTAGGTGCCCTGCGGTCCGCGCTGCACCACGGTGGCGGGCACCGTGGTGGCGCCGCGGCGGATGGTGGACAGCAGGCGGACATTGACGAACTGGCCGGGCCACAGCTTCTGCGGGTCGTTGGGCATCTCGGCCTTGAGGCGGATGGTGCCGGTGCCGGTGTCGATCAGATTGTCCACCACCGACAGCTTGCCGGTGTCGAGCACGCGGCGGCCTTCGCGGTCCTGCGCCTCCACCGTCACCGGTCCCTGCGCCTGGGCGGCCAGCACCGCCTGCAGTTGCTTTTCCGGCAGGGTGAAGAGGACGGCGATGGGCTGGATCTGGGTGATGGTGACGATGCCGGTCTGGTCGCTGGCATGCACCACATTGCCCTGATCGACGTTGCGCAGGCCGATGCGGCCGCTGAGCGGGGCGGTGACGGTGGTGTAGTTCAGCTGAACCTGCACCGCGTCGATCGCCGCCTCGTCTGCGCGGATCTGCGCCTCGTACTGGGCGACCAGGGCGCGTTGGGTGTCCACCGTCTGGCGGGAGGCGAATTCCTTCAGGCCCATGTTGCGGTCGAGATCGCGCCGCGCGTTGGCGAGCTGCGCCTCGTCCTGCGCCTTCTTGGCGACCGCCTGGGCCAGCTGGGCCTGCAGCGGGCGGGAATCGATGGTCGCCAGCAGGTCGCCGGCCTTGACCAGTTGCCCTTCCTGAAGCGAGACGCGCTGGAGTTCGCCATCGACGCGGGCGCGCACGGTGACCGTGTTGAAGGCCTGGACCGTGCCGATGCCGTCGAACCAGATCGGCACGTCCTCGCGCGCCACCGTGCCGGCCTGTACCGCCACCACGCTGCTGCGCGCGCCGCCGGGGCCGCCGTGAGGAGGGCCGGGAGGGCCGGGAGGCTGGCCCGATTGGGTCGCCGCCGGGGTCGCCAGCTTCTGCTGGACCGCATAGCCGACGCCGCCGACCAGACCGGCAAGAACAACGCCGGTGACCACCGGCTTCCAACGAATCGTCATGACCTGTTCCGACGCTTGCCCGACGCTCGACCGGGCGGCGCTGTCGCCACCCCGGTCTTTCTGTCCGTCCCTGATACGGGGCGGCGGGGCGGATTCGTCGGGGGGCGGCAAATATTTTTCCGGCCCGCAGCCCGCCTCCCCTCCCGAGAGATCGGTGAAAGCGATTATCGGTTTGCATACTCGAATAGGTATTGAAGATAATAATCATTTGCACTATGACGGCCTGAGAATGCGAATGATTCTTATTCGTTCTTGGGGGCAATCAGGTGAAGAGACGAGTGGACGGTGGCCGGATGTCGCGGGGGGCGGCGTTCGGCGCCATGGTGCTGGGTGGCCTGATGGTGCCGGCGGCCGCGGGGGCACAAAGCACCGGCGGCGCGGGCAGTGGAGCCGCGATGCAGATGCCGGCGGTGACGGTGACCGGGCAGGGGGAAACGGCGCTGACGCCGGTGACCGGCTATGTCGCCAGCCAGCAGGCGACCGGTACCAAGACCGACACGCCGCTGATCGAGACGCCGCAGTCGATTTCGGTCATTCCGGCCGACCAGATCCGCGACCAGAACGCCCAGACGCTGAATCAGGTGGTGCGCTACACCTCCGGTGTGACGGCGGAAACCCGCGGCGCGGTGGCGACCCGTTACGACCAGCTGAAGATCCGCGGCTTCGATGCCGACACCTATCTGAACGGGCTGAAGCTCCAGTCGCTCTATTACACCGCCTCGCAGATCGATCCCTATCTGCTGGAGCGGGCGGAGGTGCTGAAGGGCCCGACCTCCGTTCTGTACGGACAGGCGCCGGCCGGCGGCCTGATCAATCAGGTCTCCAAGCGTCCGACCGCCAGCGCGCTGAACGAGGTCGGGATCGAATACGGCACCGACAACCATTGGCGCGGCACCGCCGACTTCTCCGGTCCCATCGACAAGGACGGCAAGTTCCTCTACCGGCTGACCGCCGTCGGCCTCAGCGAGGACGGCCAGATCCGGATGACGGAGAATGAGCGCATCGCCGTCGCTCCCTCCTTCACCTGGCGGCCGGACGCCGAGACCAGCCTGACCCTGCTGGGCTTCTACCAGCATGACCCGAAGGGCAATTCCTATGGCGGCATCCCGCCGCAGGGCACGGTGCTGCCGAACCCGCTGGGCAGGATCCCGACCGATTTCTATGACGGCGACCCGAATTACGAGAAGTTCGACCGTCGGCAGGCTTCGGTCGGCTATGCCTTCGACAAGAAGCTGAGCGACGTCTGGACCGTGCGGCTGAACGGGCGCTGGCTGAATGCCAAGGTCGCCTACGACAGCCTGTACGCCAACGGGCTGGACACCGACAACCGCAGCCTCTTCCGCGGCGTCGCCACCTCGCGGGAGGAGATGAACGCCTACGCCTTCGACAACCAGATCGAGGGGCGCTTCGCCACCGGTCCGGTCGGCCACACCCTGCTGGCCGGCGTCGACCACCAGCGGCTGGACGGCCATTACACCGCCGGCTTCGGGATGGCGCCGTCGCTGGACGTGTTCAATCCGGTCTACGGCATCGCCGTCACCCCGCCGGCGGTCTACCGCACCGACATCGACGGGCGCCAGACCGGTGTCTATCTGCAGGACCAGATGAAGCTGGGCGGTTTCATCCTGACGGTCGCCGGGCGCCGCGACTGGGCGAAGACCACCTCGACCACCGCCTATGGCAGCAGCACCCAGTCCGATCAGGCCTGGACCGGCCGCGCCGGGCTGACCTATGTCTTCGAGAACGGCATCGCCCCCTATGTCAGCTATGCCGAATCCTTCACGCCGAGCAGCGGCGTCGATTTCGCCGGCACGCCCTTCAAGCCGGAGGAGGGGACCCAGTACGAGGTCGGCGTGAAGTACCAGCCGCCCGGCCTGAACAGCCTGTTCACCGTGTCGGCCTTCGACCTGACGCGCAGCAACCTTGTGACCAGCGACCCCGCCCATCCCGGTTTCTCCATCCAGAGCGGCGAAGCGCGGTCGCGCGGCGTCGAGCTGGAGGCCAAGGTCGGCGTCACCAAGGAGCTGGAGCTGATCGGCGCCTACACCTACCTCGACACCAAATACACCAAGGACAATGACGGGCTGGAGGGCAAGCGCCTCGCCGCGGTGCCGCGCCATCAGGCGTCGGCCTGGGCGATGTACCACATGCCGGAAGGCACGCCGCTGACCGGCCTCGGCGTCGGCGCCGGCGTCCGCTACACCGGCAGCACCATGAACACCGCCAACAGCTTCAAGGTGCCGTCCTTCACCCTGGTCGACGCCACGGTGTCCTACGATCTGGGCGCCTTGTCCTCCAAGCTCCAGGGGGCGGAGGTCACCGTCAACGGCAAGAACCTGTTCGACAAGGAGTATGTCGCCTCCTGCTATTACGGCGACTGGTGCGCCTACGGCTATCGGCGGACGGTGACCGCCGGCCTGCGTTACCGCTGGTAAGCGTCCGTGCCGTCCCTCCTCCCCCCTTGACGAAGGAAGCCGTCATGACGCCTGCGAGCCTGCGGGGCTGGCGCCTCGTCCACCGCTGGACCAGCCTGATCTGTTCGGCGAACCTGCTGATCCTCTGCGTGACCGGGCTGATCCTGGTGTTCCACCACGAGATCGAGCATCTGATGGGGGAGGATCTCGACAGCAGCTACACGGAGGGGCAGGCCCGCCTGCCGCTCCAGTCGCTGGTCGACATCGCACAGAAGGCCGATCCCGCCCTGGTGCCGAAGCTGCTGTCCTTCGATCCGGAGGACAAGGCGGTCAACTACATCTATCTGGCCAAGCCGGAGGAGCGCGGCTTCGACCTGGGGCGCTGGGTGGTGCTGAACGGCTTCACCGGCGCCAACCAGATGCTGAAACAGCCGGAGGAGACGCTGGTCGGCTTCCTGTTGAAGCTGCATGTCGACCTGTTCACCGGCTTCGCCGGCCAGATGTTCGTCGGGATGATGGGGCTGCTGTTCGTGGTCAGCACGGTCAGCGGGCTGGTCGTCTACGGCCCCTTCATGAAGAAGCTGGCCTTCGGCATCCTGCGCTTCGGGCGGGGAACCCGCATCGGCTCCATCGACCTGCACAATCTGTTCGGCGTGGCGACGCTGGTCTGGGCCTTCGTCGTCGGGCTGACCGGCGCCATCCTGTCCTTCTCGCCGCTGATCACCGGCTATTGGCAGAAGACCGAGCTGGCGGCGATGACCGCCCGCCATCCCGAGCCGATGACCGGTCCGGCGGTGTCGATCGACCGGGTGGCCGCGTCCGGGCTGGCCGCCTTTCCCGGCAAGGAACTGGCCTTCATCGCCTATCCCGGCAACGAATATGCCGGCAGCCGCCATTTCAGCGTGATCGTGCGCGGCCACACCGAACTGACCCAGCGGCTGCTCAGCGTCGCGCTGGTCGATGCCGAGACCGGCGTGGTGGCGGAGGCGGCCGGCACGCCCTGGTACATGACGGTGCTGATGCTGTCGGGCCCGTTCCATTTCGGCGATTACGGCGGGCTGCCGCTGCAGATCCTCTGGGCGCTGTTCACCATCGTCACCGGCGTGGTGACGGTGAGCGGTTTCGTCGTCTGGCTGAAGCGGCCGCGGGCGCGGTCGGCCTCCGCCAACAGGGGCGCGTCCGGCGCCAAGCTGGGGAGCAAGGCATGACCGGGGGCATGACCGGGGGCATGAGCGGCGTCTGGCGCATTCCGGCGGCGCTGGCCGGGCTGTCCGTCTTCGGGCTGGCCGCCGCCATCCTGGGCGATGGCGTTTGGGACTGGCTGTGCTGGGCCACGCTGGCGGTGCCGCTGGCCGTCTGCCTCGTCAAGCTGTGGCGGCAATGGCCGGGACGCCAGACGGCTGGAGTGTGAGTCAGGNTTCNNGCNNTATCNNTTGANACCTGACTCACACGGAAGGCCAAAAGCTGAGAATCCGGCCGGTGCTTGTTGAAGCAGCGGGCGGACTCTAAAAGGTGGTTTCCAGACCCCTCATCCGATACCCCCTCCGGAAACCCGATGATCTGCCGTCGGTTTTCTGTGCCTTTGGCACAGGGAGGCGGGTATGGGACCCACAGTTGCGGACCTGGTGGCGAGGATCATCGACCGGATCGACGATCGGTCTTGCGGTCCTGGACGTCCGCCGATGCCCACTGCGGAGATCATCGAAGCGCTTCGCTTCGTGCCGATCATTCCCAGTCGAGCCGACCAGCCGGTAAATCCAGACTTCGACCACATGGCCTATCGGCGGCCTAACCTTGTCGAGCGGTTGGTCGGAAAATTGAAGCAATTCCGTCGCGTGGCGACCCGCTACGACATGCTCGACGCCTACTACCGTGCTTTCGTCGAGATCGCTTCCGTCATGGTCTGGCTACGCAGCTTTGGCGACAGGATCTGGCACGTACCGGGCGATAGCCTCGGCCGGCGGTGCCATTTCTGGCTGTTTCAAAGATCGGAGCCCGCGGTTCGGGCCAGGAGAATCGCTTTTAAAAAATGTTTCGCGACACCGCAAGAAACACGTTGACGCTCAAAATCGCCGGGGCTACTGTACCGATCAGTAAAGACATTACCAATCGGTACAAATCAGAGATTTGCAAAGGAGAATCAACATGTCACGTCCTCCTCTTCCCCCGTTCACCCGCGAAACTGCCATCGAGAAGGTCCGTCTGGCCGAAGACGGCTGGAACAGCCGCGACGCCGCCAAGGTCGCCCTGGCTTACACGGTCGATACCCGCTGGCGGAACCGCGTCGAATTCGCGACCAACCGCGAAGAAGCTCAGGCATTCCTGACGCGCAAGTGGAATAGAGAGCACGAATACCGCCTCATCAAGGAGCTCTGGGCTTTCACCGGAAACCGAATCGCTGTACGGTATGCTTACGAATATCGTGACGACAATGGGCAGTGGTTCCGCGCGTATGGTAACGAGAACTGGGAATTCGCAGAGGACGGTCTGATGGCACACCGTCATGCATGCATCAACGAGATGCCAATTGCTGAAGGCGATCGCTTGTTCCATTGGCCGCTCGGCCGCCGTCCGGATGATCATCCCGGCCTCAGCGATCTGGGTCTGTAAATCATGGCCCGCATGGTCGCTGAAAGATCCGACGCCATCGCCTCCTTGGCCGAAGTATTTCGCGAACATGGATACGAAGGTGCAAGCCTTGCCTTGATCGGCAAGGCCACCGGCCTTGGCAAGGGCAGCTTGTACCACTTCTTCCCGAATGGGAAGGAGGAGATGGTGCAGGCTGTGCTTGCCGAAATTGAGCAATGGTTTGAGGATTCCGTCTATTCCCCTCTGCGAGACGGGACCGATGCCGATGCAGCCATCGCTGCGATGCTCGATGAAACTACGAAATATTTCAGGTCGGGCAGGCGCGTCTGTCTTGTTGGTGCTCTGGCTGTCGCCAACACACGTGACCTTTTCGCGCAAGCGATCCGGGGGTACTTCGTAGCCTGGGTAGACGCGCTGCAGTCGGCGCTCGTTCGGCAGGGCCGCGAGGCCGAACAGGCGCGCCTCCTCTCCGAAGACGCCGTTCTCGCCATCCAGGGGGCGATCGTTCTCTCTCGGGCACTGGATGACCCGGCAGTGTTCCAACGTGCCATCGACCAACTTCGTGGGCGATTGGCCGTCAAAGGCAAAACGATCCGCGACGAAGGCTCTGCGCCGGTCTCGCCTTAGCAGGGTGCGGAAAAAGCCATTTTGCTGCTGCGGTCGGGTTCTTTCCGGCAATCTCGTGTCAGGACCTTGCAAGATACCACCAGTATCTTGCAAGGTCATTCCTAATCTTGCCGAAAAGCCCCCTCTCTCGCGACGCAAAAGCCTTTTTCCGCACCCTGTTAGAGGCGGTTTCCAGAACCCTCATCCGATGTCCCCCTCTGGAAACCGGCTGATCTACTGTCGGTTTCCTGTGCCTTTGGCGGAGAGAGGCGGGCATGGGACCGACAGTTGCGGAAGTGGTGGCGGGGATCATCGGCCCTAGTGAGGCTCGGCCTGTCGGCTCCGGGCGCCCGCCGATGCCCGCTGTGGAGATCATCGAGACGCTTCGCTTCTTCCTGCGTGAGGGCGTCCAGCGGCGCAAGCTTCGGGTGGCGGACGGGCGCGCCTCAGGCTCAACCCTGCGCCGCCGCTTGGGACGTCGTGGTCGACAGTTGCTCAGTACGGGGTAGGTACGGTGGTGACTTAACCGGGCCGAACCCCACCGACCGAGGCAAACCCGGCACCAAGCATCACGTCGTCGTCTCGACTGACGGCCTGCCGCTGGCGGTCATGCCGTCTGCCGCCAATGTCCATGACACCATGCTCTTCCCCGACTTGCTGCGCTTGGCCCAGGTCGTCTGCGCCGCCATCGGCAGGCTCTATGCCGACGCAGGCTACGACAGTGCCGATGACCGTTGGCTCTGTTTACGTGACGGGGTTCAACCGTACATCCGCAAGATCGGCGAGCCCTGCGGCTCCGGGCTCGGCAAGGTCCGATGCGTTGTCGGGCACGGCTGCGCTTGGCTGCTCGCCAACAAACGCCTGGATCGACGGCAGGATAGGCTCGGACGGGTCGTTCTCTCCTTGCTCACTGCCGCCGCTATCTTCATCGTCGCTAACCGCATCACGGCATTCTGAAAACCGCCCTCAGCTGACCAGCCCGGCGGCGAGATTGACGCCCAGCGCCAGCACCGCGGTGTTGAACAGGAAGGACAGCGCGCCGTGCATCAGCACCAGCCGGCGCATGCCGGCACCGCGGGTGGTGACGTCCGACACCTGGGCGGTCATGCCGACGGTGAAGCTGAAATAGAGGAACTCCAGGTAATCCGGCGCGTCGTTGCCGGGAAAGTCCAGGCTGCGTTCCTCCACCGCCTGCCCGCCCAGCCAGTAATCATGGGCGTAATGCTGGGCGAAGAAGACGTGCAGGAAGCCCCAGGACAGCAGGACCGTCACCGCCGACAGGATTGCCGCCGCGCCCTCGTGCGGGGAGCCCTTGGCCGACACCAGCTCCGCCACGATGGCGACCAGGGCGGCGAGCGAGGCCAGCACCGCCCCGGCCAGCACCCCCCATTTGCCGGGGTCGAGCAGTCTCGCCCGGCGCCGCATCGATGCCACCGTGGCCCGGCTCATCAGGATGCTGGCCAGCAGGACATAGGCGGCGGCCCCGCTGTCCCAGCCGATCAGCAGCGCGCTGGTCGGCCGCAGCCAGACGGCGGCGCCGGCGCCGGCGAGCAGGGCGGTCGCCAAGGCCCCGCTGAGCGACGGGCGGTTGCGCAGATGGGTCAGGCTGCCGCGCATCTCTACTCCAACGATTGTCCGCAGCCGAAGCCGCAGCGCTTCAGTTGGAGGCGGGATAGAGCGGAAGCAAGGTCTGCTGGCGGCGCTGATAGCGCACCAGCTCCAGCGCGGTCAGCGGCCGCGCCCCCGCCGCCCGGCAGGCATCGGCGACCTCGAACATCAACGCCTGCTGGTGGAACAGGGTGGCATAGGCGTCGCCCAGCTTGAACTCCGGATCCCACATGTGGATGGCCTCGGCCCCGGCGCCGTTCACCTCGATGATGCGGAAATCCTCGCCCACCGCCAACCGCTCCACCGAGGCGAAACGCACGTCGAAGCGGCCGAAATGGAAGCCCGGCATGCTGTCGGCGATCTCGTCGAAGCGCGCGGTCAGCGTCGCCGTGACATGGCCGCAGGCGTCCTTGTAGAGGCCGCCGACCCGGCTGCTGCCGACCAGCGACAGCCGCACCGTGCGCCCGGACTCCGGCACCTCGTCGAGCCGGTCGGCCAGCGCCTCGTGATGCAGGTCGGCCTTCCAGGAGGCCCGCGGGTCGGCGGCGATCAGCTGGCGCAGGGTGGAGCGGCCATCGCCCACCACATGCGGGTAATAGCGGAAGGTCATCGAGAAGATGCGCCCGTGCCGTTCGCCGGGCTTGCGGACGTAGAAGATGCCGGCCTCCCCGGCATAGGGCACATGCTCCTGCAGGATCAGCCGGACATCGGCCGGGAAGCCGCGGAGATAGGCGCAGAGGTCGGTGCTGTCGCGCACCAGCCGCACGCCGATGCCGCGCCAGCCGATGTCGGGCTTGGCGACCAGCGGGAAGGACAGGCCGGCGCCCGAGGCCAGCGAGTCCAGCAGCGCCGGGGTCAGCGACGGCCGGTTGATCAGGTCGACGGACCTCGCGGCCCATTGGCGCGCCTCCGGACCGATCAGGTCCATGCAGGCGATCTTCGATTCGCCGAGCAGGCCGCCCGCCTCGATCGACGGGTTGGCGGCGGTCGGCAGGGACAGGCTGCGGTAACGGGCACCGAGCGCGAACCACTGCACCACCAGCGGGATGTAGAACAGCAGCGGCGGGATGCGCTCCGCCCAGCCGATGGTGCGGGCACCGGCCGGCACCAGCGGCAGGCCGGGCAGGGCGATGTCGCGCGGGGTCGGGCTGCCGTGCAGGGCATCGCGCAAGGCCCCGGGCAGCAGCGGCTCCAGCCGCGCCCGGATGCGGCCGATCAGCCCGCGGGCGATGGACTGCGCGCGCTTGGTGCGCAGGAGCACCAGCATGGCGGCGCAGCCGATGCCGATCACCTGGACCTGCAGCGCCGCCGCCTCCAGCGACGAGGTCATCAGCGTCAGCAGTAGCCCGACATGCACGCCGGCGGTCGCCAGCGTGATGGCGACGAAGCGCAGCAGCGGCACCCGCATCACGCCGCAGGCGAAATAGGTGGGGAACAAGACACCGGGCACCAGACGGCAAGTCACCAGCGTCGGCAGCAGGTTCCTCTGCAAGGCGCCGCGGCAGCGTTCAAGCATAGGTCCCTCGGTCCGCCGCCGGATCCAACTGATCCGCAGGGACAATAGTCCAAGGACATAAATGAACAAATCGCCGATAACAATCCCACACAGCAACGTGATGGCAGTCACGCCGATGCTGACGGTGCCGACGCTGACGAGGCTCGCGCCAACCGCAATTGCAACGTCTTCGTGCAAAAGCGTAAGCAAAGCAAGGCCCAGCAATAGGGGAAAGCCAGCGAAGGCGGTTATTGGTTGCAATGCAGCAAACACGGGGCGGGTGTCCGTTGGGTAGGGGGCGGCTACGGTGCCTTCGGCAAAATTGCATAGGAAATGGTAAGCTTCACGTTAAAACTTTTATGGAACCGTGCGACATGGCGACTGTTTCTTTTGGGCCATATGGAAACGGTATGGGCATGATAGAAAATATGTGTTTGCAGATATGGTGGTGGCGCGGCAAAGTGCCGCTCAATCGATGGCCGAACCGCCATGTGACACGACCAGGAGACGCACCGTGCAGAGCATCCAGTGGGACGACGCCTTCCTCCTTGAAGCCCAGCTGACCGAGGATGAGAAGCTGGTGCGCGACAGCGCCCGCGCCTACTGCCAGGACCGGTTGCAGCCCCGTGTCATCTCCGCCTTCCGCGAGGAACGGTTCGACCGCGAGATCATGACCGAGATGGGCGAGCTGGGTCTGCTGGGTCCGACGATTCCGGAGGAGTATGGCGGGCCGGGCGTCAGCCACGTCGCCTACGGTCTGGTCGCCCGCGAGGTCGAGCGGGTCGACAGCGGCTATCGCTCCGCCATGTCGGTGCAGTCCTCGCTGGTCATGCACCCGATCTATTCCTATGGCAGCGAGGAGCAGAAGAAGAAGTGGCTGCCGCGTCTGGCCACCGGCGAGCTGATCGGCTGCTTCGGCCTGACCGAGCCGGACCATGGCTCCGACCCCGGTGGCATGAAGACCCGCGCCACCAAGGTCGACGGCGGCTATCTGCTGTCCGGCTCCAAGATGTGGATCACCAACTCCCCCATCGCCGACCTCGCCGTCGTCTGGGCGAAGTCGGACGCCCATGACAACAAGATCAAGGGCTTCGTGGTCGAGCGCGGCACCAAGGGCTTCTCCACCCCGAAGATCGAGGGCAAGCTGTCGCTGCGCTCGTCGATCACCGGCGAGATCGTGCTGGACGAGGCCTTCGTCCCCGACGAGAACCTGCTGCCCAACGTGACGGGTCTGGGCGGTCCGTTCGGCTGCCTGAACAAGGCGCGCTACGGCATCGCCTGGGGCGTGCTGGGCGCAGCGGAATTCTGCTGGCACGCCGCCCGCCAGTACACGCTGGACCGCAAGCAGTTCGGCCGCCCGCTGGCCCAGACCCAGCTGGTGCAGAAGAAGCTGGCCGACATGATGACGGAGATCTCGCTGGGCCTGCAGGCCTGCCTGCGGGTCGGCCGCATGATGGACGACGGCAGCTGGTCGCCGGAAGCCATCTCGCTGATCAAGCGCAACAATTGCGGCAAGGCGCTCGACATCGCCCGCGTCGCCCGCGACATGCATGGCGGCAACGGCATCTCCGAGGAATTCCAGGTCATCCGCCACATGGTGAACCTGGAGACGGTGAACACCTACGAAGGCACCCACGACGTCCACGCCCTGATCCTGGGCCGGGCGCAGACGGGCCTGCAGGCGTTCTTCTAAGGGTTTAAGTACGCCCTCTCCCGCCCCGGGAGAGGGAGGGACCCGCCGTTAAACGGCGGGAGGGTGAGGGACGCTCCGAGGATCGGTGTGGTTGCGGGTTGCTCGGAGCGATCCTGTCCTTTCCCGCCCGACGGCGTCGGGTCTTCCCTCCTTCCCCCAGGGCGGGAGAGGGCGTTTCAAGTCCCCGTCGCCTGCTGGCGTACCTCCGTCAGGAAGCGTTCGACCTCCGCCGCCAGGGCGCGGGTCTGGCCGGACAGGCCGCGGGCGGCGTCCTGGACACCAAGGGCGGTGCTGCCGGCGCTCTCCGCCGTGTGGGCCAGTGCTGCGATGGTGGCCGACACGTCCTGGGTGCCGAGTGCCGCCATTTCCACCGCCCGCGCGATCTCCTGGGTGGCGGAGTTCTGTTCCTGCACCGACTGGGTGATGGTGCCGGAAATGCCGTCGATCTCGGTGATGGTCGCGCCGATGGTGCCGATGGCGTCGGCGGCCTCGCGGGTGACCGACTGCATGGCGGTGACCTGGGCGGCGATCTCGTCGGTGGCCTTGGCGGTCTGGTCGGCCAGCCCCTTCACCTCGGTCGCCACCACGGCGAAGCCCTTGCCGGCCTCGCCCGCCCGCGCCGCCTCGATGGTGGCGTTCAGCGCCAGCAGATTGGTCTGCTTGGCGATGGCGTGGATCAGCCCGACCACCTGACCGATGCGTTCGGCATTGGCGATCAGCCCCTGGACGGTGGCGTTGGTGCGGTCGGTGTGCGACACCGCCTCGCCGGCGATGCGGGCGGAATGGCCGACCTGATCGGTGATGCCGCCGATGGAGCTGGCGAGCTCGGTCGCTGCGGCGGCAGCGGAGCGGACGTTGGACTGGATCTCGTCCGATTCGCGGGCGACGTTGCGGGTCTGGCTCGACGCCTCGCCCACCACCATCGCCATGCGGTCGGCGCTGTCGGCCATGCCGGCGGCCGACTCGGCGATGCCCTCGACCAGCCGCTTCACCGTGCCCTGGAAGCGGTCGGCAAGGTCGAGCAGGGCAGCGCGCTTGGCCTGTTCCGCCTTGGCATCGGCTTCGGCCTGCGCCGCGTGCATGCGCTCGATGGCGCGGGCATGTCGCGAAGACGGTGACGGAGCCGGCCATGGCGCCGATCTCGTCGGAGCGGCCGGTGCCGGGCACCTCGATGGCGGTGTCGCCGCGGCGAGAGTCGCCATCGCCGCCGACATGGCGCGCAGCGGGCGGATGACGATGCGGCCGAGCAGGACGTTCAGCAGGGCGATCTGAACCACCAGCGCGATCAGGCAGATGGCGATCTGGTTGCGCATCTGGGTGGCGATGGCCTCGACCTGCTGGTCCAGGCTCCAGGCGATCTGCAGGGCGCCGACCAGCCGGTTGCTCTTGCCGGTCACCACCGGCACCGTCACCACGATGTGGCCGTTGGCGGAGCGGCTCTGCGCCCCCTTGCCGGCCAGCACCCCTTCGATCAGGTCCCGGTCGGCCGTCAGGTCGTATTTGGCGAAGCGCGGGTTGGAATAGTCGGCCAGCGTGGCTGATGACGAGGCGGCGCGCAGCGAAGCGAGCTGCACTTCGCTGCTGTCGGCCAACGGCATGAACTCCGTCTCGATGGAGGCGCCGTCGCCGGCGACGAAGCTGGTCTTGGTGGCGTTCGCCAGCATGTCGGTCTTGACGCGGGCGTCGTGCGTGGCGAGCCGCACCGCGTCGTCATACTGCATCTTGGCCTGCAGTCCCATGATGACGATGAAACCGCCGACGATGGCCGCGACGAAGGCCACCGTCACCTTGCGGCCGACACTCCAGAACCGACGCGGCCGGGATGCGGCCGCCTTGTCCACTGCCATGCTCTTGTCCCTTCCCGTGCCGCCTTCGCCTGTCTCCGGCCGCCGCCCTGCCGGCGGTGCAACGCCGCGACGCCAGGGCGCGCCGACGCGCCGCCGGCAGGGCCGGCGTTCACTGTCGAAGCGTCAACGAATTGCAATATTTAAATGGTATTGTAACAGAATGTCACGACATGTGCCATGACCTTCTTCTCTGACTTTCGGAAGACTGCCAATGTTGGCAGGCAAGACGAAAGTATTGTGTTGATGCAGGTAAAATGAAGGCGCCGTTGTCTTTTTGACGATGCGGCGCCTTTATCTGCCGGAATCATCGGTATTCCGGATCGTCTTCTTCTTTCGAGTTATTTCTTCCTGGCTCGGATCGGTTATATTTCAGAAGCCGAGCCGCATCAGAAAAGTAGCCGCTCAGCCGCGGGCCGGGGTGCGCTCGCGCCAGGCGAAGGGTCCTGCGCGCTCATAGAGCCATGGATACTGGTTGACCATGCGCCGTGCGATGGCGATGCGGTGGCGGGAG
>NZ_BADK01000953.1 GCF_000333595.1 Azospirillum sp. B506 | reverse complement strand
GCCCCGGCCAACCACCCGCCGACCACTTCCCCCGNTGGCCGAGGAGCCGCCGTTTCCGCCCGAGGGCTCGCTCGTTCCCGGCTCGCGCTTCCACGAGGAACAATGGGTGATGGCCGCCGGCATGCTGGCGCGCGGCGCGTCCTTCCAGCAGGTCGCCCGTGCCATGGGGTGCAGCCGCACCACCCTGTGGCGGGCCTATTACGGGTCGCAGGCGTTCCGCCATCGCGTCTGGTGGGAGCGGCAGGCGCTGAACCGGGAGTCGGAGCTTCGGCTCGGTTCGCTCCGCGCCCTGGTGACCGAGCAGATCGAGCGGCTGGTCTCCGCCGGCGATCCCTCCACCGTGCGCTGGCTGGCCGAGCGGCTCGGCCTGTTCCGGGACTTCGACGATCCGGGCGCCAAGCACGCCGCCCCCGCAGAACCCGCTGAGTCCACGGCGCCCACGGCCCCCGAACCCCCGCTCCCGGGCATCGACGACGACAGCATCCCCGGCGCGATCCGCGAGCACACGCCGCCCGACCCGAAGGTGATCGCCGCCATCCTCGCCCGGCCGGAGGCGGAGGGACCGAAGGGCGTCTATCCCTGGACCGTCAACCCTGACGATCCCTATCCGAATCTCGGCTCGGCCCTGGAGCGGCAGGGCGGGCAGGGTGTCTTCCCGCGCCGCCGGTGAGCGGATGCACCGGTGGAACGCCCCCGGAAAACCGGTTCACGGCGTTTCAAACGTTCCATCCGCCTCACCCCACGGCGCCGGCCGGCCGCCTCACCCCACCGCCTGCTCGATCAGCCGGTTCGCCAGGGTCACCTTCTGCGCCAGGGTCGTCGCCAGGATGCGGTGGAGGACCAGCGCCAGTTCGGGATCCTCGCGCTCCAGCCGGGCGAGCGTCGCGGCGGTCAGGCGGTGGATGGTGGCGGGGGTTTCCACCACCACGTCGGCGCCGCGGGTCTGGCCCAGCAGCAGGGCGATCTCGCCCACCACCGCCCCGGCGGTCATGGTGCGCAGCCGCAGGGTCCGGCCGTCGGGCAGGGCGATCTGCACCTTCACCCGGCCGCGCCCGATGATGAAGACGTCGCTCGCCGCCTCGCCGGCGCGGATCAGCAGTTCCTCGGGCTCCAGATGCAGGGTGTCCAGCGCCGCCACCGCGTCGGCCAGCCGCGGGTGCGGCCCGGTCATCGCCTCCAGATGGCGCAGCAGCGGCGCATCCACCCCGGCCGCTCCGGTCCCTCCGCCGCTCTCGGCCAGCAGGGCCTCCTCGCAGGCTTCCAGCGCATGATCCAGATCGGGAGCGCGGCGCAGCACCGGGTCGCGGTCGGGGTCCAGGCCGCAGTTGCGGAAGGCGTCCTCCACCGCGGCGGGTAGGGCGCTCAGCACCAGGACGGCGCCGGCCGTCTCCATCAGGTTGCGGATGCGGCGGAACACCCCGGCGGCCGCCGATCCATGNCCTTGATGTGGCGGAAGTCGATGATCAGGAAGCGCAGCGGAACCGTCCTCGTCCGCTCCAGCCGGTCGCGGATCGGCGCGACGATCTGCTCCGCGGTGCCCAAGAAAAATAGCCCTGCAACTGCATCGCCTCGATGGCCGCACCGCCCCGGGCAGATGCAGGCTGGCCGCCGG
>NZ_BADK01000954.1 GCF_000333595.1 Azospirillum sp. B506 | reverse complement strand
TAAAAATCAGAAGAAGCCAGACGGGATAATTTTTAGATTTGACGGAGAAGAAATTCATTTAGAGATAGTTGAGATGAAAAGTAAATTGAACAAAAAATCTTGGGATTCCACAAAAGAACAAGCTGAAGCAGGGCTTTTAAATGCCTTAGCAATTAAGGGAATATTTGATTTGCCAAATTTTTCTAGTATAACACTTCACGTAGCATACAAAATAGATAATCTTTCTATTGACCGATCATCGTCGCCATCTTTGTTTAGGGTTCCATTGGGTGAGAAAATAACTAAGCCAAGTTGGATGGATTGGGAGGACGGTAATATCAACTTATTAGCAAGTAAGAATATCTCGATTAACAAAATTGTTCGCGATGAAAATGGAGACTGTTCTTGTGTAATAAAAAATAGTTTTTAGCTGAGATAAATTAATGCATAATATCGCTATTCCATTTAGTAACGGTTATTGCGCAAGTTTTGCTTGTGCAAAATTTTCGTAATTTAAACTATGCTTTTGATAAATTTCCCCACCACCCGCCGATACAGGTGCCACGTCGCGTGCCCCAGCACCGGCATGACGATCGCCAGCCCGGCGAAGGCCGGCAGGCACCCGATCGCCAGCAGCGCCACCACGATCACGCCCCACAGCATCATCGGGCCGGGGTTCGCCATCACCGCGCGCACCGAGGTCTGCATCGCGATGATCCAGTCCACCTCGCGATCCAGCATCATCGGGAAGGACACCACGCTCAGCGCCAGGGTCGCCAGAGCGAAGATCAGGCCGACGGCGTTGCCCAGCACGATCATCTGCCAGCCCTCCGGCGTGGTGAACAGCAGATGGACAAAGGTGCCGACGCTTCCCGGTTCCAGCCGGCCCAGCGTGTGGTCGTAGACGATCTGCGCCGCCTCCAGCCACAGCACATAAAGCGTCAGCATCAGCAGCCCCAGCGCCGCAATCGACCAGATCGCCCGCGACCGGAAGACGTCCAGCGCGTTGGTCCAGGACACCGGCTGGCCGCGTTCCCGCCGCCGGCTCAGCTCGTAGATGCCGACGGCGGCGAGCGGGCCGACGAAGGCGAGGCCGGCGACCAGCGGGTAGAACAGCGGCAGCAGCTCGCCGCCATAGGCGATGCGCGCCGCGACCAGCCCGACCAGCGGATAGATGACGCCCAGGAACAGCAGTTGCGTCGGTGCCGCCAGGAAGTCGCGCCATCCCAAGGCCAGCGCCTCGCCCAGGCTGAGGCTGTCGATGGACCGGATTCGGACATCCTCGGGCACCACCAGCATGTCTGCCAGCGGGGCCTTATGCTCGGGCATGTACCAGCGGTTCGCCATGGCGGGACTCCTCCCTCTTCCTTGACCGGCCCGGTGGGGCGTGGACGGGCTGTCGGCGGTGTCGCGGGGGCGGCTCGATCCGGCGGACGGGCGGGGCGGCGGAACTGCGCCGGCCGGGCGGGAGCGGGGGATCGGGTCACGGTCCGGTGAAGGATACACCCGCTGTCGCCGCTGGGCACGGAGAATGATGGGCATACGTACGTTTTCGGGGGGGGTGAGACAACACAGGTCTTTGAGTCGTGGCAGCGCCAGAAAGGATG
>NZ_BADK01000955.1 GCF_000333595.1 Azospirillum sp. B506 | reverse complement strand
GCGCCCGCCGGCGAAGAATAGGTCGTAAAGCTGAACAGCGCGATGAAGGTCGCCACCCCGCTGGTGATCTCGCCGTGCAGCAGCTCGTTCATCAGCGTCGGCGCGTCGTTGAAATAGAACACCCAGGCGCCGCCGGTCAGCAGCGATATGGCGACCCATGCCGCATGCTTGGCGGTCTTGCGCGCCAGCTTCGCCCCGGTCATCGGCGCCTTGTCCAGCCGGATGCGGGTGGTGCGGGGCCCTTCGATCTTGCGTTCCACCCACATGAACAGGTCGGTCCACACCGTCTGCGGGCAGGCATAGCCGCACCAGATGCGCCCGGCCAGCGTGGTGGCGAAGAAGATGCCGAAGGCGCCGAGGATCAGGAGGCCGGTCAGGTAATAGACCTCCTGCGGCCAGATCTCGATCCACAGGAAATAGGCGCGGCGCCCGACCATGTCGATCAGCACCGCCTGATCCGGGATGCCCGGCCCGCGTTCCCAGCGGATCCACGGCGTGATGTAGTAGATCGCCAGCAGGACGATCAGCGCCGCCCATTTGATCTGGCGGAAGCGGCCCTTCACATCGGCGGCATAGACCTTGGGCCGGTTGATGAACCAGTGGCGTCCCGGCTCCTCATGCTGGTCGCCCGGCGACGGAGGGGCAGCCTTGGCGGCCGCGGCAGGGCGGCGGGTGAGGGGGGTGTCTTCTTGGCGAAGGGACATGGCATCTTTCCTCGGCCGTCAGCGGCACGGGTGGCGTCAGCATCGTCCCTTCTCCATAAGACTTCCGTCATGAAGCCGCATTGCGCGATGTCAATCCGAAAGCAGATTGCTGCAAGCGGGTCGCCGAAAGCCGGTTGCCATCAGGCGAAGCCGGCCCGCCAGCGGAACAGGTCCTCGGCGCTGGCACCGACGCCGCCGCACACGATGACGACGATCCGTCCGCTGCTTTCCGAGACGATGCGTGACCTGCCCAGTGCGGCCAGCGAAGCGCCACAGGCCGGCTCAACCACCACCCGATGATCATCCATCAACCGCAGGCAGGCTTCGACCGCTTCGGCGTCGGAGACGACGACGGATTCGATCCGGTGTGAGCGTGCCACCTCCAGCGCGCGGTCGCAGACTGTCTTGGCCCCGAGCGAGGTCGCGATGCTGTCGATGCCGGCAAGCGTCACGGGATGATCGGCCGCGACCGCGCGTGCGAAGGACTCGGCGCCGCGGGTTTCCACCGCGACGATCGGAACGTCCCCCCAGCCATTGCGCTCCAGACCTTCGGCGACACCGCAGAGCAGCCCGCCGCCGCCGACGGAGAGGATGACGGCATCCGGCTTCCCGCCCTGCTCGGCCAGCTCGTCGACCAGGGTGGCGTGGCCGGTCCACAGCAGGGGATCGTCGAAGGGATGGATGAAGGCATCGGTCGGCGAGAGCATCGACAGCGCCCGCTCGTTCGCCTCCGCCCAGGAGGAGCCATGGACGACGACCTCGGCCTGCTCCAGGCCGATCATCGCCTTGGCGCGTTCCGAGGTGGTGTTCGGCACGACCACGACCACCGGCACGCCAAGCCTGCGTCCCGCATAGGCGACGGCCAGACCGGCATTGCCGCCCGAGGAGGACACGAAGCGCCGCGCCCCGCGGTTCCTGTGTTCGGTGCAGGCGTGTCCGACACCACGCGCCTTGAACGATCCGGTCGGCTGGGCGGCTTCCATCTTCAGATGGATGTCCTTTCCGAACTGTCTGGAAAGGCTCAGCGATTCGGCGAGAGGCGTCTGCCGGTGGATCGTCATGACCTGCTCTTCTCCTGGGACCGGCGGGGTAAAGCCGCCCTGCGCGTCGATATGTCCGGCTGTCTATACCGCCTGCCCGCGCAGCTCCGCCAGCCCGTCGTGATAGGCGCGGTCGAACAGCGCCTCCAGCCGGGCATCGACCCCGCGCAGGCCGGCGACCACCGCATAGGCCCATTCGAAATATTCGACCTTGCGCGACAGCGGCCAGTCGGCGGGCGGGCTGTGCGCCATGGAGCGCAGGTTGGACACCTTGTCGGCCAGCTTCACCAGCCTGGCCCGGGTCGAGGCATGGGGGGCGGCGTCGATCTGGTGCTGCTTGCGCTCGGCCTTCGACATGCGCTTGTCGTCGGTGGTCTCGGCGACGACCTGCACCACCTCGGTGCCGAACAGCTGCTCGATCTCCTCATAGCTGGCGTCGGTGTCCTCCAGCGTGTCGTGCAGCAGGGCCGCGATCACCACCACCGGGTCCTTGCCCGCCGTCGCCTCCGCCACCAGCAGGGCCACCTCCGACAGGTGGTTGACATAGGGTTCGGCGCGCACGCCCTTGCGGCGCTGGTCGATGTGCTTGTGCGCGGCGAAATCCAGCGCGCGGGCGAAATCGAGGAGGGGAGCGCCTGTAGGGGATGCGTTCGGCAGGGAGGAATTGGGCAGGCTCATGCTGTTCTCTCGGCTGGGGCGTTGCATTATTCTCCGCCCCAGGGAAGCTCCGCCCTTACGGAATCCCGATGCGAAGGACCGCGCCCATGTTCACGTCATTCTTCTTCGATCTGCGCAAGGCCGGCGTCCCCGTCTCGCTGACGGAGTACCTGACGCTCATGGAGGCCATGAAGCAGGGCACCGCGTCCTTCCGCGTCGAGGATTTCTATTATCTCAGTCGTGCATGCTTGGTTAAGGACGAACGCAACCTCGACCGCTTCGACCGCGTCTTCGGCGCCAGCTTCAAGGGCCTGACCGATGAGGCCGCCGCAGCCGACGAGGTTCCCGTCACCGACCTGCCGGAGGAGTGGCTGCGCAAGCTGGCAGACCGTTTCCTGACCGACGAGGAGAAGGCGCAGGTCCAGGCGCTCGGCGGCTGGGACACGCTGATGGAGACTCTGGCCCAGCGTCTGGCCGAGCAGAAGGGCCGGCACCAGGGCGGCTCGAAATGGATCGGCACCGCCGGCACGTCACCGTTCGGCGCCTACGGCTACAACCCGGAGGGGGTGCGCATCGGCCAGCAGGAGAGTCGCCACCGCCGCGCCGTCAAGGTGTGGGACCGCCGCGAGTTCAAAAACCTCGACGACCGGGTGGAGATCGGCACCCGCAACATCAAGGTGGCGCTGCGCCGCCTGCGCAAGTTCGCCCGCAGCGGGGCGGCCAGCGAACTCGACCTTCCCGGCACCATCCGCGCCACCGCCAACAACGCCGGCTGGCTCGACCTGAAGATGGTCCCGGAGCGGCACAACACGATCAAGGTGCTGCTGTTCCTCGACATCGGCGGCTCGATGGACGACCACATCCGCCTCGTCGAGGAGCTGTTCTCCGCCGCGCGCAGCGAGTTCAAGCACCTGGAGCATTTCTACTTCCACAACTGCGTCTATGAGGGCGTCTGGCGCGACAACGCCCGCCGCCACACCGAGCGGCTGTCCACCTGGGACGTGCTGCACACCTATCCCGCCGACTACAAGCTGGTCTTCGTCGGCGACGCCGCCATGAGCCCCTACGAGATCGTCTATCCCGGCGGCAGCGTCGAGCATTGGAACGAGGAAGCCGGGCAGGTGTGGATGCAGCGCCTGCTGTCGGTCTACGCCAAGGCGGTGTGGCTGAATCCGACCGCGCCGCAATATTGGGACTATTCGGAAAGCACCCGCCTGCTCCAGCGCCTGATGGGCGGGCGGATGTTCCCACTGACGCTGGAGGGGCTGGACGGGGCTATGCGGGAGTTGGGGAGGTGAGAGCGGAAAACTACCAAAGGCATAGCAATATAAATAATGATGAAATTGTTATCTCTATATATCGAACTTATATTTGGTGTTTTTTTGGAACGTGTCCATTTTACTATTCTAAGTATGCAACAATATTTTGTTTTATGCGGGATGTGCTTCCATAAACAATTTGTTGACTTTTTTTCCAATATAGCTATTACGGGAGGGTCGAAGCATGTGTGATAAAAATGACTGATTTCTCCTGGACGCTGCATATTGAAGAATTGGGAAAGTTGAGCGAAGCTGAGATTCAGTTGGCGCCCTTAACTATAATAGTGGGAAAAAATAATTCTGGGAAAAGCTATCTCAGTTCTTTGTTATGGGCCTTGGCTAATCCAGAAATCGCTATTTTCAGGGGGCAGTCTCCGGTTAATAAGCAATATCGGGCTTGTATAGCGTGGATCAGGAAGGCAGCGAGGTTGCCTAAAGATGAAGTGCGTGTTTTTGATGATGCTGCGTGGAGATGTTTACGAACTTTATAATTCTTATTTGAGCGACAATACAAAAGATATAATCGACCATATTTTTTCTTGTGATATGCATGTCACTGGAAGGCTTTTTCTTTCTAATATCTCAGCAGGCAATATCAAGGGTGTGGAAATTTCTTTTGAAGATTTCATCAACAGAGATGAAATCGTAGAAACTCTTGATAAGAAAATTAATAGAATGGGAGAAGATAACTTCCGTTCCATCTCTATTTCTCCTTCAATGGAGATGATGAAGGCTGTCTATAAAGATAGACTTTGCTTCTATATGTTTGGTGACCTAAATAAGAAGTTAAGCAAAAAAACAGAGTGGGAAATTGTTAGATCTATTTGCTGCGCTCTGATTGGGTCAGGGGCGCCTCGTGACTTTGCGTATATTCCCGCTGCTCGTACGGGGCTTATGTTATCCTATGATGCGCTGGTTAGCAGTCTATTTGAGACAATGGGGAGGCAGCAAGATGTAGATGCGCAAGCTAACTTCCCATTACCTACCATCAGGTTTCTTCAGACAGTTTCTAGAATGAGAGAAAATAAAAAAACAAGAACTTACGAAATTGGTGAATATATAGAAAAGCATATAATGCATGGCACTGTGATGAAAGATGATTCTGTCAAGAATAAATTTATGTTTTCAGTGGATGGAACTGAGATTGTTCTACCTATGCACGTAACTTCTTCTCTGGTAACGGAGATAGCACCTTTTGCTATGTATCTAAAATCTGGCTGGTTTGGAGAAGGTATCTTTTTTGAAGAGCCGGAGGCTCACTTACATATAGAGGCGCAAAGAACAATTGCGCGCTGCTTGGCTAGGCTGATTAATATTGGCGTAAATGTCGTAATTACCACGCATGGGGATCTGTTTCTTCAGGAGATTAACAATCTTATGCATATGCATTCTCATCCTCGAAGAGATGAAATAATGAAAGAATTTGGCTATGAAAA
>NZ_BADK01000956.1 GCF_000333595.1 Azospirillum sp. B506 | reverse complement strand
TTCAGCGATGGACAAAGTACTGCCAGCCATGCGGATTGTCAAATCCGCGTGTTAGTTTCTTCCATTATTCACATGCATTCTATTGTATTATTCGTTTACGTCCTGATCTTCCCGATCAGTTCAGCTGCATCGGCTGGTGCGGGCTGTCGAGCGAGAAGGCGGGGATCGTCACGTCGAAGGCACGGCCATCCTGTCCTTCCATGCCATAGGTGCCGGCCATGATGCCGGACGGCGTGCCGAGCGGGGTGCCGCTGGTGTACTCGAAGTGATCGCCCGGCTCCAGAACCGGCTGTTCGCCGACGACGCCGGGGCCCCGCACCTCCTGCACGCGGCCCATGGCGTCGGTGATGCGCCAGTGACGGGTGCGCAGCTGAACCGTCTCGTTGCCCTCATTCTCGATGCGGACGTGATAGGCCCAGACGAAGCGCCCCTCGGCCGGCGAGGACTGGTCCTCCAGGAACACGGGCTGGACGGTGACGCGGATGGGCAGCGGATACTGGCGCTATGGCCTCGACCGCCTTTCCGCCCTCTGCCGCGAGCGCCAAATCCCGCTGGCCGTCCTGTCCGGCGAGGCACAGCCCGACCCCAACCTCACCGCTTACGGAACGGTGCCGGCCGAAACCGCCGACCGCCTGTGGCGCTATTTCACCGAGGGCGGCCCGGCCAATATGGGCCATCTGCTGGCCTGCGCCGCGACGCTGGCGGGCAGGCCGCTGCCCCATGACGATCCCGCGCCCGTCCCGCGCTTCGGCGCCTATGACGGCTGGACCGGGTCCACAACCGGCAACGCCACCGCCAACGCCCCGGTCGCGGCGGTGGTCTTCTACCGCTCCCACCTGCTGGCCGGCGACCTCGCCCCGGTCCATGCCCTGTGCGACGCGCTTGGCGCGCGCGGNCTCGCCCCCCGCCCCCTGTCGTCGCCAGC
>NZ_BADK01000957.1 GCF_000333595.1 Azospirillum sp. B506 | reverse complement strand
CTCCCGGCGCAGATAGCCTCGTACTGATCCGTTCCGCCGCGTGAATAGGGCGGGATTAACGGTCGCCGCACCAATGGGGCGCGGATCTGGCGCATCGACTTGCGCACGGCATCCAGGAAGGCGTGGCTGGCGTTCTCCATGAGGTGCCAGCGGTCAGCGACCTGGACGGCATGCGGCAGGGCGTTCGAGGCCGCTTGGGCGTAGGCGCCACTGCGGTCACGCGCCACGATCGCGATCTGCGGCTGATCCAGCAGCCACTCCTCCGCGCTCGCCGGTTCGCGGTTGGGCAGCAGAGCGATCGTGCGGTGGCGATCGAGGTCACAGATGAGCGTTCCGTAGCGCTGGTTACGCCGCCATGCCCAGTCATCAATCCCGATGGCCGAGGGCGGCAGGAATGCAGGACGGCCGTGCCGCCGCATGGTGCGCAGAGGCGTGTCCTTGGTGATCGGCACCATCAGGCGTCGTGCCAGTCGCGCTGCGGGGCGTCCACCGAGGGCGAGACCGAGATGATGGACGACATCGTCGAGCCGCGCCGTTCGCCGGACCCATGGCTTCAGAACATCCGGATCAAAGCGCTCGGCGAAGATCCGGCGCCGACAGGTTGGAACATCGCAATGGAAGCGCCGCGCCTGGAGGTGCAGGTGGACGTTACGCCCCGAGAGCGGCAGGTCGAGAAGGAGGCGCTGGTACCGGCTGTGCACCCGAAACGAGTGCCCGCCGCACACCGGGCAAGGGCTGAACGCGGCGGTGGAGCGCACCGTGATCTGAACGGCGAGGCCGGCGTCCGCCGCCTCGATGACCACAAAGCCGGGCGGCACAAACCCCGTGCAGCGAAGCGACTGAGCCATGATGCTGATTCCGCTGGTGAAACCTAAGCCAGCAACAGTCCAGCACCATCAAATCTGCGACAGAGCCCTTATTCCATGCCGATTCACACTCCACGCCTTCGAAACCGGCAGCGAGGCCAGAGCCGGGATCGGCCGCTGGATCGATTATTACAACGCCGAACGCCCGCACCCGGCGTTCGGCGGCAGAACCCCGGCAGAGGTCTACGAGGGCTCTCCGGACCGAATCAGAATGGCGGCAAAACGAACCGAACCA
>NZ_BADK01000958.1 GCF_000333595.1 Azospirillum sp. B506 | reverse complement strand
TCCTGCCGGGCATGCGTTTGGCCGTGGACACCCACTTCGCCAAGCACCCCCTGGTCAGGCCTTTCCTGGCGATCGCCAACCACGTCACCATCGACCCGACCAACCCGCTCGGCACCCGCATCCTGGCCCGCGCCCTCGCCGACGGCGACAAGGTCTGCGTCTTCCCGGAGGGGCGGATCACCGTCACCGGCTCGCTGATGAAGATCAACGGCGGCCCCGGCATGCTGGCCGACAAGGCGCGCTGCCCGGTGGTGCCTGTCTGCATCGAGGGCGCCCAGCGCTCGGTGCTGTCGCGGATGAAGGGCCGGTTGCGGCTCGGCCTGTTCCCGCGCATCACCATCACCGTTCTGCCGCCGGTCATGACTCCCGATGTCGGCGGTCTGGTCGGCAAGATGCGGCGCGCCGCCCTGAAGTCCTGGCTGTCGCGCGTGATGACGGAGAGCGTCTTCGCCGCCCGCCCACGGCAGGAGACGCTGATGCTGGCTCTGCTCGATGCCCGACGCAAGGCAGGCCCGCGGGAAGAGGCCGTCCAGGACGGCGACTTCTCCACCCTGTCCTACCGGGCCCTGGCGGCCCGCGCCCTGGTGCTCGGCCGCATCCTGACGCGCGGCACGGAGGCGGAGGAGCCGGTGGGCGTGCTGCTGCCGACCGCCTCGCCGACGGCGGCGGTGTTCTTCGGCCTCGCCGCCCATGGCCGGCCGGCCGCCATGCTGAACTTCACCGCCGGTCCGGACGCAGTGAAGGCCGCCTGCCGTGCCGCCGGGGTGCGACGGATCATCACCTCCGCCCAGTTCATCGAGAAGGCCCGCCTCGGTGGGCTGGTCGAGGCGCTGGCCGCCGACCACGCGATCATCCATCTCGAAGAGATCAAGCGCGGGTTGCGGCTGGACGACAGGTTGCGCGCCCTGGCGGCGCTGATCGCGCCGGAACGGCTGCTGCCGCCGCAGGGGAGCCGCGACGACACCGCCGCCATCCTCTTCACCTCCGGGTCGGAGGGGCCGCCGAAGGGCGTGGCGCTCAGCCACGACAACCTGCTCGCCAACATGGCGCAGGTGGCGTCGGTGGTGGATTTCACCCGGCAGGACGTGGTGTTCAACTGCCTGCCCATCTTCCACTCCTTCGGCCTGACCGGCGGCATGCTGCTGCCGATCCTGAACGGGGTGAAGACGGTGCTCTACCCCAACCCGCGCCATGTCCGGCTGATCCCGGAACTGGTCTACCAGACCAACGCCACGGTCCTGTTCGGCACCGATTTCTTCCTGAACGCCTGGGCACGGTCGGCCGACCCCTACGACTACCGTTCGCTGCGCCTCGTCTTCGCCGGGGCCGAACGGCTGCAGGACGAGACGCGGCGGGTCTACACCGAACGGCTGCGCGTCCATCTGCTGGAGGGCTACGGCACCACCGAGACCGCGCCGGTGATCGCCGTCAACACCCCGGCCCGCTTCCGTCCCGGCAGCGTCGGGCAGGCCCTGCCCGGCATCGAGACCGAACTGCTGCCGGTGCCCGGCGTCGATGCCGGCGGGCGGCTGCGGGTGCGCGGGCCGAATGTCATGAAGGGCTACCTGTACACTGATCGTCCCGGCGAAATCCAGCCGCCGGCCGACGGCTGGCACGACACCGGCGACATCGTCGAGATCGACGCCGACGGCTTCATCCGCATCGTCGGCCGGGTCAAGCGTTTCGCCAAGGTGGCCGGCGAGATGATCCCGCTCGGCCTCGTGGAAGAAATGGCGAGCCTCGCCGATCCGGACGCCGCGCATGCCGCTGTCGCGCTGCCCGATGCCAAGCGCGGCGAGCGGATCCTGCTGGCGACCACCAGCGCCACGCTGTCCCGCGACGCGCTGGTTGCCGTCGCGCGGACCAGGGGGGCGCCCGAGATCGCCATTCCGCGCGACATCCTGCGCATCGACGCCATCCCCCTGCTGGGCACCGGCAAGAGGGACTATCCGGCTGTGACGCGGTTTGTCGCGGAGACCGCCGCCAAGGAGACCGCATGATGGAGAACACCACAACCGCCACCAAGGCGTCCGCCGACCGGCGCCCCATCGCCACCCGGTCGGCCCGCTGGGCGCAACGGCTGGCGGCGTGGCTGACCACGACCCCGGTGACCCCGAACCAGATCTCGCTGCTGTCGGCGGTGTGGGCGGCAATCGGCGGCGCCCTTCTGCTGCAGGGCGGCGTCCTGGCCTGGATCGGCGCCGCGCTGTGCGTCCAGCTGCGCCTCGTCTGCAACCTGCTCGACGGCATGGTCGCGGTGGAGGGCGGCAAGGGATCGCCGGTCGGCGCGCTCTACAACGAGATCCCCGACCGCGTCGCCGACACCGCCTTCCTGGTGCCGCTGGGCTATGCTGCCGGCCTGCCCTGGCTCGGCTGGGCGGCGGCATTGGCGGCCATGATGACCGCCTATGTCCGGACCTTCGGTGGCGCCCTGGGGCTGGCGCAGGATTTCGGCGGGGTGATGGCCAAGCAGCGCCGCATGGCCGCCCTCACCGCCGCCCTGCTCGCCCAGGCGGTCGAGCATGCGCTGTGGGGAACGCGATACAGCCTGCTGGCAGCGGCCTGGATCATCATGGGCGGCAGCCTGTTCACCGTCGCGACGCGCACGCTCGGCATCGCCCGCCGGCTGAAGTCCCGGCATTTGGCAACCCATCAGCCGGAGGCCCGCTCATGATCCCTCTTCTCCAACCGGCGTTCCGCCACGGTCTGCTGGGGCTGACCCGTCTGCTGGTCGGCGCCCGCGCGAGCTGGGAGGGCAGTGCCCCCGCAGACGGTCCGCGCATCTATTTCGCCAACCACACCAGCCACCTCGACACGCTTGCCGTCATGGCGGCCCTGCCGGCGGATTTGCGGGCGCGCACGCATCCGGGGCGGCGCTCGATTACTGGGGCGGCTCGGCCCCTGCGGGCGCGGTCCGCGGGGGGCTGCCTCAA
>NZ_BADK01000959.1 GCF_000333595.1 Azospirillum sp. B506 | reverse complement strand
GCTTTGGGGCTGTCGCCCCGCCCTGCCGGTGCGCAGGACCGGCGTTTCGCTGGCCGGCAGGCGGGTTGGCAAGCTCGACGTCGATCCGGTGAACGGGTTCGCCGCCATCGGCGGCGGCAATCTGGCGCCGCCGGTCGCCAACGCCCAGGTCACCCGCATGATCGCCGAGATCGACCGCACCGACCGGCTGTTCCTCTCGGCCGGAAATCCCATCGCGGTCTTCCTCGACACCCACGAGCCGGGCAAGCCCGAGTATCCCTATCCGCCCCATTGCGAGGCCGGCACCGGCGAGGAGAATCTGGTCGAGGCGCTGTCCTGGCTGGACGGTGCCCCCGGCGTCACGCTGATGCGCAAGGACTGCATCAACGGCGTGGTCGGCACGACCGACCTCGCCACCGGCCGCAACCGCCTGTTCGACTGGATCGCCGCCAACGGCATCGAGACGCTGGTGGTGGACGGCATCTGCACCGACATCTGCGTGCTCCAGGCGGTGCAGGCCCTGCTGTCGGCGCGCAACCACGGCATGACCGGGCCACTGCGCGAGATCGTGGTTTATGAGCCGGGATGCGCCACCTACGATCTGCCGCTGGAGACCGCCCGCGGCCTTGGCCTGCCCGACACCGCAGCCCACCCGCAGCCGATCGCCCACCACATCGGGCTGTATCTGATGCAGGCGAGCGGCGCGATCATCGCCGACGAGCTGATTTTCCCGGCTTCCTAGAAAACAAATACACAGGGTCCACCCAATCGAGGGGTGGACCCTGTGTCACTGCGCGCATTGGCGGAAAAATCAAGTCAATGCGGACGATCCGCCGCACTGCTTGCTGGTCCTGGAAAATTACGGCGCGCTGAAGAAGCTCACAACCTCATGCTGGAACAGGATGTGCCCCTTCTGAAGGTGCATCATGTGACCCGCATTCGGGATGATGACATATTTCTTCTGCGGGTTCGGCAGTTGCGAGAAGAACGGCAAAAGGCCGTCGGTGTCAGCGACGTCGTCGTACTGGCCATGAATAATCATGGTCGGGACGGTGATAAGCCGCGGGTTGACGAACGGCAACGAGGTGGCCAGATCGAGCTGAGGTCCCGTGGGACTCTTGGGCTCGGCCGTGACGGCAGCCTTGGCGAACGCATCCAAGGTCTCGGGCTCGTTCACCTCCGCCGGGGCCATGGACGTGAACCGCGTCTTCCAGCCCGCCTCGGGGATGACAATATACGGGTTCTGCTGGAAAAAGCCGATGCGGGCACGGCGCTTGGCGATGTCCGGGCTGTTCACATGCATCTGCGCGTAGGTGACATACTTTTCGACCTTGTCCGGATTGTCCATGACGTACATTCCGGCATATTGGGTCCCCCAGGACCAGCCGAGGAGATTCACCTTGGACGCGCCACGAAGCTTGAGCACATAGTCAATGGTGGCCTGCAGGTCATCCTTTGCCTGCGCCGTCGTCATATGGCCATCGGGGTGGGTGGAGCGTCCAAAGCCCCGGGTGTCGAGCGCGAAAACGTCAAACCCCTCTCGTGCCAGCCGGTCCATAAGGCTATAGGACGGCTTGCCAGGCACCTGCAGGTCAAAACTCTCGCGCCCTGCTGTCGCCGACCCGTGCGCCAGTACGACGATCTTCTTGTTCTTGGGGGTGTCTGCGTATTTTTCCCAGACGTAGATTTTGACGCCCGCCGTTTCGACCCAATGCTCGGCGCCGGTGGTGTTTTCCGTGCCCGCCGATGCGATGGACCCGGTTGCGGCATAAAGGGCGATGCCGAATGCAAAGATGAGCGCGCGTTTCATGGTTTTGTTCCAATTGGTGTTCTGGGTGCCGGGAAGAGGAGGCGACGAGCGTTTGCGGGACGTCGCTCAGGCCGCCCGGATGCTGGAAATGAAGCTGGTGACCACATGCCGCAGCCGGTCGGCTTCCTGCGCCAGGCTCTCCGACGCCCCGCGCATTTCGCTCGCGGCCGCACCGGTGGTCGTCGCCGCCTGATTGACGCCGACGATGTTGGTCGAGACCTCCTCGGTGCTCTTGGCGGCTTGGACGACGTTACCGGCGATGTTCTGGGTCGCCGCGTTCTGTTCTTCGATGGCCGAGGCAATGGTGGTCGTGATCTCGTTCATCTGTCCGATGGTCTTGCCGATCACTTCGATGGCACTCTGCGCGCCGCCGGTGGCGGCCTGGATCTCAACGACCTTGCCCTGGATCTCCTCGGTTGCACGCGCGGTCTGGGTGGCCAGCGCCTTCACTTCGCTGGCGACGACCGCAAAGCCCTTGCCGGCTTCACCCGCACGGGCAGCTTCGATGGTGGCGTTCAGGGCAAGCAGGTTGGTCTGCCCGGCGATGGAGTTGATCAACTCGACCACTTGACCGATCTGATGGGCGGCCGCCACCAGGCTCTTGATGGTGTCGCTGGTGCGCTCCGCCTCCTGCACCGCCTGGCCGGCGATCTGGGTCGAGGCCGCAACCTGGCGGCCGATCTCCGTGATGGATGCGGCAAGCTCCTCGGTCGCCGCAGCCACGGTCTGGACATTGGACGAGGCCTGTTCGGAGGCGACCGATACCGCGGTGATCTGCTGGGCGCTGTGCGCCGTCGCGGAGGACAGGGAGGTGGCAGAGCTTCGCATCTCCGTCGCGGCGGTCGCAACCGAATCGACGATGATCTTGACGTTGCCTTCGAAGCTGGCAGCCAGCGTCAGCATCGACTGGCGCTTGTCCTCTTCAGCCCTAAGGGTGTGCTCAGCCCGCTCCGCTTCCAGCCGATTCTTGGCCTCTGCGTTCTCTTTGAAAATCTGGACGGCTTTGCCCATCGCTCCGATCTCGTCACCACGGTCCGCTTCCGAAAAGGTGACCGACAGGTCGCCGTCGGCCAGGACATGCATTTTCTGACCCAATCGGGTGATGGTGGTGCTGACGCTCCGGCCGACGAGCGCAATAAGCGCGATGGCGGGCAGGGCGAGGACGGCCACCACGGCAAGCAGCGTCCAGAGCTGTTGCAGGAAGGCGGACTGCAGGTCGTTGATCGTAATCCCGGTGCTGATAAAGATCTTCCAGGGTTCGAAGCCCTTGACGTAGGAGAGCTTCTCTTCCGTCTCGTTGGAGCCGGAGTTGTTGACGAACCAGGGATAAAGGTAGGTTCCCTCACCCTGCTTCGCGATCGCCACCATGTTCGGCAGAATGGCCACACCCTTGGCGTCCTTCAGCCCGGACGCATCTTTTCCCATCACCTTGGCGTTGGGATGGGCGAAGCCGTAGTTGTCGTAGGTGTAGGAAAAGAGATAGCCGCCGTTCTGATACTTCAGAGCCAGAAGCATGTCCTTGAAGCGTGCTTGAGCCTCTTCGCGCGGCAATTTTCCAGCAACGACGTCGGCTTCGAATTTCTCGGCGATGCTGTATCCCAAGTCCACCAGAGCTTTCAGGCTGGTGACCCGATCCTGGTACATGCGCTGCTGGTTCAGGTAGAGGCCGGCGCCGGCAATGGCCAGAGACGCAACGCTGGCCACCACGACGAGTCCATAGAGCTTCGCGCGAATCGAAAGCCGAATCAGAGACATGTCATTGCTCTTTTGGTGTTAATGCAAACGGGTATGTCGGATATTTTGTAAGATGGTTTTATTAACAAAAAGTAATGCCATCCACCCTCCTTTGGAGACCACGTTCCTCGAAACAAAAGCGGTGTTTTAGATAAAATGGTGCGTCCGCCAACAAGACTGCGGTCACCGTTTCATGGTTTTGAATACTGATTATCCTTTATTGCCATTGCACGGGTGAAATGGCTTTGCCACGCTGTGAGTGAACATTCATTCACAAAGGGTCGCCATGTCCATCGACGTTCGTCAGAAGGTCCGGGACGCCGCCATCGCGCTGTTTGCCCAGAAAGGGGTGAAGGCGACGACGGTCCGTGACATCGCCCGCTCCGCCGGGGTGTCGGAGGGGGCGCTCTACCGCCACTGGCCGAGCAAGGAGGAGCTGGCAGCCGATCTGTTCGCGGCGGAGTATACGGCCATGTCGCAGAGCCTGCGCGATGCCGCCGGCCAGGGTCCGGCGCCGGACCGGCTGCGGCGGATCATTCGGCATGCCTTCCAGCTGGCGGAGGAGGCTCCCGACCGCACCCGCTTCCTGCTGCTGTCCCAGCATGAATCGCTGCCATTGGTGCCCAGGGGCCAGGAGACGCCGGTGGACGTGATCTGTGGCATCGTCGCCGACGGCATCGCCGAGGGCAGCATCGTGCCGGCTGACCGGGATGCACTGTCCCACATCGTCATCGGCGCCATCGTGCTGAACGTGCAGTCGCAGGTCTATGGCCGGCAGACGGCGCCGCTGTCCAGCCTCGCCGGGCCCATCGCCGACGCGATCCTCACCGGGATCTCCAGAACCGGAGCCGGACAATGAACGCCACCGCCCTCCTCGCCTCGCGGCGCTTCCTGCCGCTGTTCCTCGCCCAGTTTCTCGGCGCCTTCGGCGACAATGTCCTGCGCGGCGCCATCGCGGTGCTGGCGGTGTATGGCGTGTCCGGCGAGGGCGTCCTGAGCGGCGCGATGATCTCGACCTTGGCGGCCGGCGCCTTCACCCTGCCCTTCCTGCTGTTGTCGGCCACCGCCGGCCAGCTGGCCGACCGCTATGACCGCACCCTGATCGCCCGCATCGTCAAGCTGGCGGAAATCGGGTTGATGGCGATGGCGTCCTGGGGCATCGTCGCCGCCGACCTGCCGGTGCTTGTCATCGCGCTGGTCGGCATGGGCGCCCATTCGACACTGTTCGGGCCGGTCAAGTACGGCCTGCTGCCCGACCTGCTTGCCCCGTCCGAATTGACCGCCGCCAACGGACTGGTCGAGGCCGGGACCTTCGTTGCCATCCTGCTGGGGACCATCGCCGGCGGCTCACTGGCCCTGCTCCATCCCTGGGCGGTGCCGGGCCTGCTCGGCGCCTCGGCTGTGCTGGGTCTGGCCGCGTCGCTGTTCATCCCGCGTGCCGGCAATGCCGACCCGGCGGTGGCTGTCGGCCTCAATCCGCTGGCGGTGACGGTGCGGGTACTGCGCTCGGTGGCCGGCGACCGGGCGTCGATGCGGGCGATCCACGGCATATCGGTATTCTGGGGCGTCGGCGCGGTGGTGATGGCACAATTCCCGTCCATCGCCCGCGAGACGCTGGGGACCGACAGCGGCGGCGCCACCCTGCTGCTGGCGGTGTTCGCCATCGGCGTGGCCGCCGGCTCGGTGTTCGCCGGCCTCAGCCACCGCACGCCGTCCACCGCCGATGCCGGCCGCGCCGCGCTGGCCGGGCTGGTAGCCGCCCTGGCGGGCGCCGTCCTGCCCCTGCTGACGCCGGCCGCCCCGGCCTTGGTACCGCTGTCGCCGCTGGCCCTGCTCGCCCAGCCCTGGGCGCTGCCGCTGCTGGCCGACCTGTTCGTCATCGCTGCCGCCGGGGGGGCCTTCGCCGTTCCGCTCTATGCGCTGATCCAGCACCGCGCCGTGCCGGGGGCCCGTGCCCGCGTCATCGCCGCCGCCTATGTGGTCAACGCGCTCTACATGGTCGCCGGCTCGGCCGTCGCCGCCGGGATGCTGGCGTTGGGGGCCTCGCCGCTGACGGTTGCCGCGGTGGGCGGTGCCAGCATGGCCGTCGCTGTGGTGATGGCGCTCGCCGTCGATGCGCAGGCACTGACGCGCGCCATCTTCCGCGGCCTGTTCCGGCTGGCTTTCGGGTCGAGGTCCGCGGGGCGGAGCATCTG
>NZ_BADK01000960.1 GCF_000333595.1 Azospirillum sp. B506 | reverse complement strand
GACGCCCGGCGGGGTGCCGGTGGTGATGACGTCGCCCGGCATCAGCGTCATGAACTGCGAGATGTGGGACACCAGGAACGGCACCTGGAAGACCATCGTCCGGGTGGAGCCGTTCTGCATCGTCTCGCCGTTGACCGACAGGGACATGGCGAGGTTCTGGACGTCCTCGATCTCGTCCTTGGTGACCATCCAGGGGCCGAGCGGACCGAAGGTCGGGCAGCCCTTGCCCTTCGCCCATTGTCCGCCGCCGCGCTCCAGCTGATAGGCGCGTTCGGACACGTCGTTGCAGACGCAATAGCCGGCGACATGGTTCAGCGCATCGGCTTCCGACACATAGGAGGCACGCTCGCCAATCACGATGGCGAGTTCGACCTCCCAATCGGTCTTCTCGGATCCCGGCGGGATCAGCACGGTGTCGTCCGGACCGACGATGCAGGACGGCGCCTTGTTGAACAGCACCGGCTCCGCCGGGACAGGCATGCCGCTTTCCGCCGCATGGTCGGCATAGTTCAGGCCGACAGCGATGAAGTTGCCGACGCCGGTCACGCATGGGCCCAGCCGCACCGAACCCGAGACCACGGGCAGATCATCGACCGACACCGACCGGATCCTGTCCAGGCTGCTCTTGCTCAGCGAAGAACCGTCGATGTCCTTGACAACCGACGACAGGTCCCGGATGGAACCATTGTTGTCGATCAGACCCGGCTTCTCTTCACCGGGAGTCCCGAAGCGAACGAGTTTCAAAGCGTTGTCTCCTTGCACTGACCAGCCTTGCGGTCATTCTCCAGGGCGGTCATTTTCCAGGATTGCTGCGTTACCATACAGTTTCCATGGATCATATTTTCTGTCAATGGTTTTCGAATGAGGGTAGGATTTTCGAAAATGTGGGTGCCGGGTGGGAGAAAGCGATCATGAAGGACCGTGCCGAGGCACGCACGCTGGCGGGCGACGCCTATGCCGTCATTCACCGGGCCATCCGGTCCGGCTTGCTCAAGCCGGGCCAGCGCCTGCGGTTCGCCGATCTGCAGGCATTGTGCGGCATGAGCGTTTCGCCGGTGCGCGAGGCGCTGGTGCGGCTCACGGCCGAAGGCTTCACCGTCTCCGACGATCACCGGGGCTTCTCGGTCGCTCCGCTGTCGATTGCCGAACTGCTGGACATCGTCGGCACCCGCAAGCTGCTGGAGGGCGAGGCGCTGCGGCTGTCGATCGAGCATGGCGATTCGGAGTGGGAGGGCCGTCTGCTGGCGGCGCACCATGTGATGTCGCGCCTGCCCCGTGAGCGCGACGACCTGCCGACGGCGATACGGGAGGATTGGGACCAGCGGCATGCCGATTTCCACCGCACCCTGATCTCCGCCTGCCGGTCGCCGATCCTGATCGAGATGTGCGAGAAGCTGTTCGTCCGGGCGGATCGGTACCGCCGCCTGTCGGTCAGCGTCCCCAACCAGTCCCGCGATGTCGTTTGCGAACATGAGCGGATCATGACCTGTGCGCTCAACCGGAACGCCGATGAAGCGGTGGCTGCCCTGAAGGAGCATTACCAGCGGACCGCCGATGCCGTGGAGAGGTTGTTTCAGGACGGTGCAGCGACGGAGTGATCGGTCCGGCCGCCGGCTTTTTGGGCGGCATGCTGGCCGTCCGAGTCAATGCGGCGGGGAACGGTCGAACGCAGTGCTCCGAAAGAGCGTGCGGGATGAGCTTGAGAAATGCCCGCCATGACCGTATCGTTTGTGTGCCGCAGATAGACTGCGGAATTCTTTCAGCAAGGAGCTTGCTGAGCATGACCGCCACCACTGTGTCCGGACGCGAGTCCGGTACCCTGTCCTTGACGAAGAAGACCACGGCCCCCGGCCCCGACGGCTCCTCAGCTGTCCATTCCGCTTCGGCCTATGACTTCATGGTCTTCATCGGCCGTTTCCGCCCGTTCCATCTTGGCCATCTCACCGTCCTGCAACAGGCGCTGTCGCTCGGACGGCATGTGGTCGTTCTGGTCGGATCGTCGCGTCAGGCGCGCAGCCACCGCAATCCCTTCCGCTTCGAGGAGGTGCGCTCCTGCGTCCTGGGTGCGTTCCGGCCGGAGGAGCGCGAGCGCATCACGGTGCTGCCCCTCATCGACCGCTACAACGACCTGGAATGGATCCGCGATGTCCAGGCCGCCGTGCATGGCGTCGTCGCACAGCACCATCGGCCTGCCGATGGCTCGGCCCCCAAGGTCGCCCTGATCGGTCATTCGAAGGACCACAGCAGCTACTATCTGCGCATGTTCCCGCAATGGGGCGCCGTGGAATGCGGAAATTGCCGGGGGATTTCGGCGACACCGATCCGCGACGACTATTTCGCCGACGCCCCGGCGGCGCTGGAAGCGTGGAAAGAGGCACTGCCGGCAAATGTCGCCGCCTTCATGGCGGAGTTCGCCGGCAGCGACGAATACAGGCGGCTGGCCGAGGAGAGCGCCTACATCGCCAAATACAGGGCGGGGTGGGCAAATGCCCCCTACCCTCCGACCTTCCTGACCGCCGATGCCGTGGTGGTCCTGTCCGGGCATGTCCTGCTGGTCGAGCGCCGGGGCTTGCCCGGACGTGGCCTGCTCGCCCTGCCCGGCGGCTTCGTCGGCCAGCATGAGCGGATCAGGGATGCCATGATCCGCGAATTGCGGGAGGAAACGAAGCTCAAGGTGCCGACGGGCTTTCTGGAAGGCGGCATCCGCGCCAGCCAGATCTTCGATCACCCCTACCGCTCGTCGCGCGGGCGCACGGTGACCCAGGCCTTCCTCATCCAGCTCAAGGCCACCGACGAGGGCTTCCCCAAGGTGCGCGGCGGCGACGACGCCAAGTCGGCCCGCTGGATGCCGATCGCGGACATCGATCCGGAACGGATGTTCGAGGATCACTTTCACATCATCCAGACACTGATCGCCCTGTCCAACAGCTGACGCAATGCCTGCCCGGCGTCGCACTCCAGCATGACGACCAAGCCCGCCGGACAGACCGGCGGCATTCGGCAAAGGAGCTTTGCCATGTCCAGCGCATCTTTCAGCACGTCTCCCACCGCTCTGCGCATCATCTGCGTCCAGGCCAATCCCACGGTCGGCGCGCTTCAGGGCAACTTCGACATCGTCCGCCGCCACCGCGAGCGGTATCGCGGCAAGGCCGACCTGCTGGTGTTCAGCGAGTGTTTCGGCACCGGCTATCCGCTTCAGGATCTCGTGCTGCGTCCGGGGTTCCGGCGCGATTTCCGTGACGCGCTCGACGCGCTGGCCGGCGAGATGCGCGGCGATGGCGGACCCGCGGTGCTGGTCGGCGGTCCGCTCGACGGTTCCGCGCTGCCCCACAACGCCGCCTTTCTCATCGAGACCGACGGGTCGATGAAAATCGTGCTGAAGCATACCCTGCCCAACGACGAGGTCTATGACGAGAGGCGGGTCTTCGCGCCCGGCCCGCTGCCCTCCCCCGTCGATTTCCGCGGCTTCCGCCTGGGCATCGCCATCTGCGAGGATTTCTGGCACGGCAAGGTCGCCCAAGCCCTGGCGGCAGAAGGCGCCGAAGTGCTGATCGTGCCGAACGGTTCGCATTTCAGGACCGGGAAGCAGGCGGTCCGCCTTGCCATCGGCCGCCGCACCGTCAAGGCCACCGGCTTGCCGATCCTCTATGTCAATCAGGTCGGCGGGCAGGACAGCCTGGTGTTCGACGGGGGAAGCTACGTGATGGACCGGGCCGGGCTGGTGATCGCGCAGGCCGGATTCCACGAATGCGACTTCGACATCACGGTGGAACGCGGCGAGGACGGTGGGGTCGACCTGCGGCGCGGCGATGTTCTGGGCATGGTGCAGAACGGCTATCCTGACGAGCCGGAGGCCATGTACCGGGCGCTGGTGCTGGGCCTGCGCGACTATGTGAACAAGAACGGCTTTCCCGGCGTCGTGCTCGGCATGTCCGGCGGGATCGACAGCGCCCTGTCTGCCGCCGTCGCGGTGGATGCGCTGGGCGCCGACCGTGTGCTGCTCGTGCGCATGCCGTCGCCCTACACCTCGGCTGAGAGCATGGAGGATGCCGAGCGGGCGGCGGCCCTGCTCGGCACCCGCCTGCTGACCGTGCCGATCGCACCGGCGATGGACGCCTTCGACGGCATGCTCGCCCCGGTCTTTGCCGACCGGCCGGTGCCGGCGGGCGACACCACCTTCGAGAATGTCCAGGCCAGGATCCGCGGCATGACCCTGATGGCGCTGTCGAACCGGCTCGGGCTGATGGTGCTGAGCACCGGCAACAAGAGCGAGATGAGCGTCGGCTATGCCACACTCTATGGCGACATGTGCGGCGGCTATTCGGTGCTGAAGGATGTCTACAAGACGGTCGTCTTCCGTCTGGCGCGCTGGCGCAACACGCAGTGGCCATTCGGTCCGGGGCCATCCGGCCTGCTCGGCCCGCAGGGTGCCGTGATGCCCGACCGCATCATCGCCAAGCCGCCGAGCGCCGAACTCCGCGAGGGGCAGACCGACGAGCAGGCGCTGGGGGCCTACGAACATCTCGATGCGGTGCTGGCGACCATGGTCGAGGGCCTGACCGGTGCCGACCGCGCCGCCGAGCTGGCGAGCGTTGCGGTGGGACAGACGATCTCCACCGCCTATGCCGAGCGCATCGGCCGCATGACGGCCCGTGCGCAGTACAAGCGCGACCAGAGCCCCCCGGGCGTGGTGGTCACGGAACGGACCTACGGGCCGGGCTGGCGCCTGCCGGTCACCAATCATTACGGGCTGTGACCCGGTCAGCGAGAACAGGAGGTTTCAGCCATGCTCGTCAATTTCAGCGGCCGCGCCCACAACCACAATTTCGCCACCGACTTCATCGTCCGCTCGCTGTTGGACACCGACTGGTACAAGCTGGCGATGCTGCAGTTCATCTGGCGGCATTTCCGCGATGTGAAGGTCCGCTTCAGCCTGATCAACCGCACCCGCTCGGTGAAGCTGGCGCGGATCATCGACGAGGCCGAACTGCGCCGCCAGCTCGACAATGTCCGTTCGCTGCGGCTGAAGCGCTCGGAGGCGGTCTGGCTGCAGGGCAACACCTTCTACGGCCAGCGCGGGATCTTCCGGCCCGAGTTTGTCGCCTGGCTCGCCGACGAGTTCGCCCTGCCCGACTACCGGCTGTCGGAGGAGGACGGCCAGTGGCGCCTCGATTTCGAAGGGTCCTGGGCGATGACGACGATGTGGGAGATCTATGCCCTCAGCGTCATCAACGAACTGAAGACGCGCGCCGCGCTGGCCAGCATGACCGAGACCGAACTCGACATCCTCTATGCCCGCGCCAAGGTCCGCCTGTGGGACAAGATCGAAAAGCTGCGTCCACTGGAGGATCTCAGCCTGTCGGATTTCGGCACACGGCGGCGGCACAGTTTCCTGTGGCAGGAATATGTGGTGGAGACGATGGCGGCCGAGCTCGGGCCGCGCTTCATCGGCACATCCAACACCCACCTCGCCATGAAGCACGATCTGGAAGCCATCGGCACCAACGCACACGAGTTGCCGACGACGGTCGCGGCCCTGGCACGAAGCGACGACGACCTGCGGGTGGCGCAATATGACGTCCTGCGGCTGTGGCAGGAGACCTATGGCGGCGCGATGCTGGTGTTCCTGCCGGATACCTTCGGGTCGACCCAGTTCCTGAAGGACGCGCCGGAGTGGGTGGCGGACTGGACCGGCATGCGGGTGGACAGCAAGGACCCGGTGATGGCGGGCGAGGATATATAGGCTGGCTGGAGCGGCATGGCGCGATCCCCGCGAGAGCGCGTGCTGT
>NZ_BADK01000961.1 GCF_000333595.1 Azospirillum sp. B506 | reverse complement strand
CGCTTCGGAGAGGCCATCCCATGGGAGCGGCGCAGCAGGGCGCGGCACCGCGCCTCCAGTTCCCGCAGGTCGAAGGGCTTGACGATGTAATCGTCGGCCCCAAGGTCGAGCAGATGGATTTTGGTATCGATCTGCGACCGCGCCGTCGTGACCAGCACCGGTGTCCGGTCGCCGCGGCGGCGCAACTGGCGCAGCAGGGTCTGGCCGTCCGGTCCCGGCAGCATGACGTCAAGAATGATGAGCTGATAGGCCTCTGTGTGCAGAAGCTCGTCGGCTTCATCGCCATCCGCTGCCCAATCGACGGCATGGCCAAGGCCGCGCAGGCTGTCGACGACGGCGTCGGCCAGATCCTCGGCATCCTCGATCACCAAGATCCGCATCGGTATTCTCTCGTGGACGGAGCCACGATCATACAGCCTGTGGGGTCGGCGCCATCACGCTTTCTTGGCTCGTACCGCACCGGCCCCATTTCCACCGGTCATCCCAAGGCAGAAGTCCAGGCTACATCGTCCAGCCGCCGTCGATGATGTGGATCTGGCCGGTGGTGTAGGTGGCGGTGGCGAGGTGAAGGGCCAACTCGGCGATCTCGTCGGGCTGGCCGATGCGGCCGATGGGCTGGCGGGCGATGAAGGCGGCGCGGGCGGCCTGGTAATCGCCCTGGGCCGACAGCCGCTCCTGCAACGACGGCGATTCGACCGTCCCCGGGCAGATGGCGTTGCAGCGGATGCCCTTCGCCACATAATCGGCGGCGACCGACTTGGTCAGGCCGATGACCGCCGCCTTGCTGGTGGTGTAGGCGAAGCGGTTGGGAACCCCCTTCACGCTGGAGGCCACCGACGACATGTTGATGATGCAGCCGTCGCCGCGCTCCAGCATGCCGGGCAGCACCGCCCGGGTGGTGCGGACCAGCGCCTTCACGTTGAGATCGAGGGCGAAGTCCAGTTCCTCGTCCTTCATCTCCAGGATCGTGCCGTTGTGCACGATGCCGGCGCAATTGAACAGGATGTCGACACGGCCGATGTCGGCCAGAACCGAGCGCACGGCCGCGTCGTCGAGCACGTTCAGCACCCGCGTCGCGATCCCCTGCCCTGCCAGTTCGGCCAGCTTGGCGCCATTGGCGTCGGTGGCGAATACGGTTGCGCCTTCGCGGGCGAACAGTTCGGCGGTCGCCCGGCCGATCCCCTGGGCAGCGCCGGTGATGACGGCGGTCTTGCCGGCCAGCTTTCCGGTCATGGTCCAACTCCTGAAGCAGTGCTTGACGTGTTTGAAAGACGATCTCGGTCGAAGGATGAGGTCCGCCGTCAATCGACCGGCGCCGCACCGACCGGCATCGGCGAGCCGTCGTCGCGGTTCGTCTCCGCCAGCCCCTGGCCGAAGCGCTTGTACCAGAGGCCGGTGATGACCGGGACGGCGACGGAGGTGACGATGATGCAGATCGCCACCAGCACGGTGGCATCGGCCGCGGCGGGAGCGAATTGCGGGGCGACCGCGGCAATCGCCACCGGGTTGGCGGCGGCGGCACCGGCGGTGGAGGAGGCGGCGATGCCGGCGGTGCCGGTCCCGCGCCCGATGATCTTGTCGGCCAGGATCAGCGGGATCCCCGTCAGGATGATGACGCCGACCGCCAGCAGCAGCCCGAGCCCGAGCAGCGGAGAGAACAGGGTGCCGAGATTGATGGTGTTGCCGAGCGAAAAGGCGAAGAAGGGGATCATCAGCTGGCCGCCCGGCGCGAAAAGGGCGCGCAGCTTGGGATCCAGGTTGCCGAGCGCGAAGCCGACCAGGAAGGGCAGCACGGCGCCGATGAAGATCTGCGGCTCGAAATGCGCGGCGCCGGACGCGCCGAGGATGATCATGCTCATCAGCGGACCGGACTCGATGGAGGTCAGCACGAAGGCGCCGGCCTCCTCCTTGGTGCCGTAGGTCTGCATCAGCGAGGCGTAGAGTCCGCCGTTGGTCATGTCCATGGCGCAGACGATGGCCAGGATCGACAGCCCGGCGAAGAAGCCGGTATGGATGCCTTCGGGCGGAATGAACTGCGAGGCCACCAGCACGATGATCCAGGCGGCGACCAGCTTGGTGAGGACCAGCGTGCCGGATTTGCGCAGCACGGTTCCGGTGGCGCTCAGCTTGATCGACGCGCCCATGC
>NZ_BADK01000962.1 GCF_000333595.1 Azospirillum sp. B506 | reverse complement strand
GTTGCGTCTTCGATCATACGGCAGTCTCCAAAAGGACCGGGCACAGGGCAGCCGGGTCGGTTTCGGTCGGAACGCGGTGTCGGTAGGCGCGGGGAAAGCATGCAGCCGGCCTGCGGCTCGGGATACGCCGTCAGTGCCTGACGCCTGTGCCGATGAGAAACACGTCGCGGTCGGCACACGGGTCATAAGGGTCGGCGAGGGTCGAGATGTAGGGATTGTCGCGGATCGGCTCGACCGGGATGTCCTCGCCTTCCAGATACAGCGCCAGCCGGCGGGCCGCCCGTGCGAATTGGAGACGATCAGGTCGGCGTCGCGGGCCAGCGTCTCCACATCGGAATGATCGCCGACCATGATGGTGGCGGCCTTCAGCCGCTCCAGCACCGGGCTTTGCGTCGGCGACACCGCGGCGACAACCTCTGCCCCCATGTCACCGAGGAAGCCGGTGACGGCGTAGAGCAGGTCGGGCTCCAGCGCGATGGCGATGCGCTTGCGGCTGTAGAAGAAATGTCCGTCCAGCATGGCATCGACCAGGGCTTCGCGCTGGCGCCGCAGCCGGGCGGGCGCCGGCCGGCCCGACAGCTCCATCAGCAGGCGGATCAGCTTGTCCGACGCCTCCAGCCCGGTCAGCCGGCTGAAGAAATGGCTGGGCACGTCGGTCTTCA
>NZ_BADK01000963.1 GCF_000333595.1 Azospirillum sp. B506 | reverse complement strand
TCCCGACGTTCGACAGCAGTCGGACAGCGGTCGGTCTTGGCCGACGGCTTCTCCGGCTGCTGGCCCGGGGCGTCCGCCTTCTTCGGCTCGGCCTTGGCGGCCTCCTTCGGCTGCTCTTTCGCCGGCTCCGGCTTCTTCGGCTCCGCCTTGGGCGGTTCCGGCTTGGCTGGCTCCGGCTTNTTCGGCTCAGGCTTCGGCGGCTCCGGTTTCGGAGGTTCCGGCTTCGGCTCGTGCTTCGGCGGTTCCGGCTTCGGAGGTTCGGGCTTGGGCGGCTCGGGCTTTGCCGGTTCGGGCTTTGGCGGCTCGGGCGGCTTCGGAGTCGGCGACGGCGCCGGATCCGGGGGCGGCGGAGGCGGCGGCGGAGGTGGAGGCGGCGTCGGAGCGGGCTTGGGCGGCGGTGTCGGCTCGCGGGGGGGCGGCGGCACCTGGGCGACCTTCGGCGGCTCCGGCGTCTTGGATGGCGGCGGCGGAGGCGGAGGCGGAGGCGGTTCGTCCTCCTCGTCCGGCGGCTCTGGGGCCGGCGGGGCGGGCTTGGCCTCGGGCATCGGCGGACGCGGCGCGGCATTGGCCGGCTTCGGCTCGCCCTTCTCGACGCGGGCAGCCTGGGTGACCTCGCCGACGTCGACGATCTCGATCGGGATCGATGCGGCGATTTCGAGCTTGCGATCGCTGGGCGGCATGCCGAGCACCATCAGCGCGACCAGCGCGACGTGCAGCACCGCCGAGGCGATCAGGGGCTTGCGCATGGGAGTTCCGCCCGCCTCAACGCGCCGGTTTGGACGCGCCGACCCGCGCGCTGGACGCGGTCGGACCGTTCGGCATCTCGGCGACCAGACCGACCTTCTTGAAGCCGGCGGCGCTCATGGTGCCCATCACCTCCAGCATCTTGCCATAGGCGATCTTGGCATCGCCGCGGACCAGGATGCGGGCTTCCGGGTTGTTGTTGGTCACCGCGATCAGCAGCGGCACCATGTTGGTCAGCTCGACCGGCGTCTCCTGGACGAAGACGCGGCCGTCGGTCTGCACGGTGACGAACAGCGGATCCTTCTGCTGCTCCAGCGGAGCGGCGTTGGTCTTGGGCAGGTCGACCGGCACGCCGACGGTCAGCATCGGGGCGGCGACCATGAAGACGATCAGCAGGACCAGCATGACGTCGATGAAGGGCGTCATGTTGATCTCGGCCATCGCGCGATAGCCCCGGCGCTTGCCGCGCCCGTGGGATTTGCCTGCGAGTTGTCCGGCCATGGTTCAGGCGGCTCCCCGCTCCTCGAGGTGGCGGGACAGGATCGCCGAGAACTCGCCCGAGAAGGTGTCCAGCCGGTCGGCGTAGCGGCCGAGGTCGGTGGAGAACTTGTTGTAGGACAGCACCGCCGGGATGGCGGCGAGCAGGCCCATGGCGGTGGCGAACAGCGCCTCGGCGATGCCGGGCGCCACCACGGCGAGGCTGGTGTTGCCCGAGCCGGCGATCGAGGTGAAGGAGTTCATGATGCCCCACACCGTGCCGAACAGGCCGATGAAGGGGGCGGTCGACCCGACCGAGGCCAGGAAGGTCATGTAGCGTTCGGCCCGCGCCATCTCGCGGCCGATGGTCACCGCCATCACCCGCTCCACCCGCTGCTGCAGCGAGCTTTTCATGGTGCCGCCAATGCCGCGGTCGGCGGCGTGGCGCCATTCGCGCATGCCGGCGGCGAAGGTCGCGGCCATCGGGTCGGCCGGGGCCTGACCGATGCGGTCGTACAGCGCGTCGAGCGAGCCGCCGGACCAGAAGGCCTCCTCGAAGGCGTCGGCCTGGGCGTTCCGGCGGCGGATGCGCATCAGCTTCTCGATGATGATCGCCCAGCACCAGATCGAAGCGATGACGAGCATCATCATCACGATCTTGACGACCGCGTCGGCCTGCCAGAACAGGCCGAGGATCGTGATCTCATGTGCCGTCGTGGCGGCGGCATTGCCGGCCAGTTGGGCGGTTTGCAGGGCGTCCATCGCAGTCAGTCTCGCGTTTGCGCTGTTGGCACGGGGAGTGGTGGGAAACGGTCGATAAGATCAGGCAGGCGGATCAGGAAGTCTTCGCGGAGGTTTGCTTCGCGTGCAGCGTCTCCATCGCCGCTTTCACCGGATCGGGAAGGCGCACGGCCCGCCCGGCCCGGTTGATCGTCACCAGCTGCAGGTCGGCGCGCGCCAGCACGCGGCCGTCGCGGCGGATGACTTGTGCGACTGCGAAGGAGGCACCGCGGATATCGACGATTCGGGTTTCCACTTCAAGCGTGTCCTCCAGCTTGGCAGGGGCGTCAAAATCGATGGTCAGGCGCCGTACCGCAAATGACACACCTGTGACATCGCCCGAACCCTCCGCCATCTCCTTCTGACGGAAGCCCATCAGGTACAGCATCTCCGTCCGCGCCCGCTCCGCGAATCGCAGATAGTTGGCGTGATAGACGATGCCGCCGGCGTCGGTGTCCTCATAATAGACCCGCAGCGGATAGCGGTGCGTGCCGTCCTCCGCGAACCATCCGGAAAGAGCGGGAGCGTCACTCATCCCCGTCGCCCTCCGCCGGATCCGGAACCCGGTCCAGCAGGTCGAGCTGCCGGAGCGGCGCGTTGGGCGGGTTGAGGCCGAGATAGCGGAAGCCCTGGTCGGTCAGCATGCGTCCGCGCGGCGTGCGCTGCAGAAAGCCCTGCTGGATCAGGTAGGGTTCGACAACCTCCTCCAGCACGTCGCGCTGCTCGCCCAGTGCCGCCCCCAGCGTCTCCACCCCCACCGGCCCGCCGCCATAGTTGGTGGCGACCAGCCCCAGGTAACGGCGGTCCATGCTGTCCAGCCCCAGCCGGTCGACTTCCAGCCGGGTCAGCGCGGCGTCGGCGACCCGCTTGTCGACCTCCTCGACACCCGCCACTGCGGCGAAATCACGCACCCGGCGCAGCAGCCGGCCCGACACGCGCGGCGTGCCGCGCGCCCGGTTGGCGATCTCGCGCGCACCCTCCGGCGTGATTCCCATACCCAGCACGCCGGCAGCCCGGCGCACGATCAGCTCCAGCTCGTCCGGCTCATAGAATTGCAGGCGCACGGGAATGCCGAAGCGTTCGCGCAAGGGGCGCGTGATCAGGCCGCTGCGCGTCGTGGCGCCGACAAGGGTGAAGGGCGGCAGGTCGATCCGGATGGACCGCGCCGACGGGCCTTCGCCGATGATGAGGTCGAGCTGGAAATCCTCCATGGCGGGATAGAGCACCTCTTCCACGGCGGGATTAAGGCGATGAATCTCGTCGATGAAGAGGACGTCGTGCGGCTGCAGGTTGGTCAGCAGCGCCGCCAGATCGCCGGCCCGCGCGATGACCGGGCCGGAGGTGGCGCGGAAACCGACACCCAGTTCGCGCGCGACGATCTGCGCCAGCGTGGTCTTGCCCAGGCCGGGCGGTCCGAACAGAAGCACATGGTCCAGCGCCTCGTTGCGGGAGCGGGCGGCCTGGATGAAGATCGACAGGTTCTCGCGCGCCTGCCGCTGGCCGATGAATTCGGCGAGCGACAGCGGCCGGATCGACGCCTCGGCCGAATCGCCGTGGCCCTGGCCCGGCTGGACCAGACGGTCGCTATTGGGGTCGCTCATTGGCTCAGTTCCTTGAGGCCCTGGCGGATCAGATCGGACACGCCGGCACCGTCGCCCAGCACCCGCCCGGCGGCGACGACCGCGCCGAAGGCCTCCGACCGGCCATAGCCGAGATTGACCAGCGCCGACACCGCGTCGGCCAGCGCCGGGCTGGCGCCCGGAACGGCGGCGGGAGCGCCTTTGCCGGCCGGCGCCCCCGCGCTGGCCGCGGGACCGAGCGCCAGATTGCCGACCTTGTCCTTGAGTTCGTTGAGGATGCGCGCCGCCACCTTCGGCCCGACCCCGTCGGCGCGCACCAGCGCTGTCTTGTCCTGCGAGGCGATGGCACGGGTCAGCTGGTCGGGGTCGAGCACGCCCAGAATCGACAGCGCCAGCCGGGCGCCGACGCCCTGGATGGTGGTCAGCAGCTTGAACCAGTCCCGCTCCGCCTGATCGCCGAAGCCGTGCAGGACAATGCGTTCCTCGCGGATGAAGGTCTCCACCACCAGCGACAGGCGCTCCCCCACCGCCATGCGGGACAGGGTGCGGTTGGAGCAGGACAGCAGATAGCCGACACCATTGACGTCGAGCACGACCCAATCGGTGCCGGTGGAATCGACGATGCCGGTCAGCTTGGCGATCATGGGAACTCCCGGCCCGAGGGCTGGCTGCGAAGAATGGGGGTCTCTTCGATACGTGCGCGGATGGTCTCCAGCACGCCATCAAGGTTGTCGATCACGTCGGTGTTCCAGAAGCGCAGGATCCGGAAGCCGGCCTGCTCCAGCATGCGCGACCGCCGCTCGTCATGGCCTGCACGCTGCTCGGCATGCTGGCCGCCGTCCAGTTCGACGATCAGGCGATGGTCATGGGCGACGAAGT
>NZ_BADK01000964.1 GCF_000333595.1 Azospirillum sp. B506 | reverse complement strand
GCACCACCTCGCCGGTCAGTGGGGCGCCGAAGGCGACGGGGTTTTGCGCCGGGCCGGGCGGCGTTGCTGCAACGCTTCCGGCGCTGGCGAGGAACAGGGCGAGCGCCGGATACAGGAGGCGGGGCGGCACGACGGTCATGGTGCGACACTCACTGGCACGGCGCTCACAGGCACGGCATTTGTTGGGCGGTTTCCCTGGCGGCCGAGAAACTGGCGGCCGACGAGGTCGTGGATGGCGTCGGCCAGCAAGCGCACCGGCTTGGGCGCCGTGCCGCGGGCGCGGTGCAAGGCGATGTCGACGTCCGGAAGATCGGGAAAGCCCTCCGCCGCCCCGATGCGGCGCAGGCTGGATGGGACGGTGCAGGCCTCCATCGCCGTCACTCCCAGCCCGCCCATCACCGCGCCATGGACAGCGACGACGCTCTTGCTGGTGAAGGCGACGCGCCAGTCGCGGCCGATCCCGTCCAGCGCGGCGACGGCGAGGTCGCGGACGACGCAGCCCTTGGGGAACAGCGCCAGCGGCAGCGGATCGAGGCTGTCCACCGGGCGATGGTCCGGCGGCGAGGCGGGATCCAAGGGCGGGGCGACCCAGGCCACCGGCTCCCGCCGCACCAGTTCGCCGCCGGCCTCGCCCGCCTTGCGGGTGACCAGGGCGAGGTCGTAGCGGCCCTTTTCGATCTCGGCCACCAGATCGGGGCTGTTGTCGCAGACGACCTCGACCATCACCTCGGGATAGGCGGCGTTGAAGCGGGCCAGGATCTCCGGCAGCAGCATGGTGGCGTAATCGTCGGGCGTGCCGATGCGCACGCTCGCCACCGTCGGGCTGCGGTGCATCAGCGCCAGCACCTCGTCGTTCAGGGTCAGCATGCGCCGGGCATAGGTCAGCAGAAGCTCGCCGTCACGGGTCATGCGCACGCCGTGGGTGTCGCGCTCGAACACGCGCTTGCCCACCGTGTCCTCCAGCCGGCGCACCTGCTGGCTGACCGCCGCCTGGGTGCGGCCCAGTCTTTCGCCGGCACGGGTGAAGCTGGCGCTGTCGGCGACGGCGACGAAGGCGCGCAGCAGGTCGGTATCGAGATTGGCGGGCATGACGGGGCACCGGAAGTTGCCGCCCATTCAAGCAGAGCACCGGCCCCTCCGCAACGCTGCGGTCATTACGAATCGTGATGACACCATAATGCCTATTCGTTTCCAAGGGATTGGCGCGCACCGCATTGTCGGCCTTCCAAACCTTTGGAGTTTCCGATCATGTCGCTGTTCGCCGCCTGGACCGGCACGGTTCTTGGAGCCGCCCGCCTGGAGCCGCCCGCCATCCCCACCCCGCCGGTGCCGGAGCCGCGGCGTTTCCGCCTTGCCCACAACCCGGTGCCCCCAGCCATGTCCGCCCCGGCCCCCGCTCCTGCCCGCCGTCTCGTGGCGGAGCCGGCGCCGGTCTCGGCCCGCACACCGCTGCCTGTGCCCCTGGCGCCGAAGGCCGGCCGGCTGCGTCTTGAGTAGTGAGTGGGCGTCCGCCTATCCTGCCGCCGACGAAATGCCGGGAGGAGCGGGCGATGGCGCGGGTCTATGTTCTGTACACCGGGGGCACCATCGGGTGCGTGACCAATCCCGATGGGGCGCTGGCGCCGGTGCCGGGGGCCGAGTTCGAGCGGCTCGTCCTGTCGGTGCCCGGCCTGTCCGGCCATGGCGTGCAGGGCTATGACGGGTTGAGCTGGACCATGGGCTGGTTCGACCGCACGCTCGACAGTTCCAATATGACGCCGGCCGACTGGCTCGTCATATCCCGGCGGCTGCTGTCGGTCTATGACGAGTATGACGGCTTTGTCGTGCTGCACGGTACCGACAGCATGGCCTACAGCGCGTCCGCCCTGTCCTTCCTGCTGCCGGGCCTGTCGAAGCCGGTGGTGTTCGGCGGATCGCAGGTGCCGCTGTCCTTCACGCTGAGCGATGCGCCGGCCAATCTGGTCGGCGCCATCGTGGCGGCGGGCACCCTGCCGGTGCCGGAGGTCTGCGTCTATTTCGACACCAGGCTGCTGCGCGGCAACCGCTCGTCCAAGGTCGATGCCAACCGCTTCGCCGGCTTCGATTCGCCGAACTTCCCGCCGCTCGCCACCGTCGGCAGCGTCGTTGCCCGCAACGAGCTGTACTGGCTGCCGATGCCGGACAAGAGCGTTTCGCTGGCCGAGCCGGACAACCGGGCCAAGCGGCTGGCGGCGCTGGATGCCCAGGAGGCGGCGCTGGCGGATTTCTCCGTCATCATGCTGTGGATTTATCCCGGCATCCGGGCGAGCACGGTGTCGGCGATGCTGACCCGGACCAGCCCGGCGGCGAAGGGGGCGGTGCTGCTGGCCTTCGGCGAAGGGAACGGGCCGACCGATGGCGATTTCCTCGACGCGCTGTCGGCGGCGGTGAAGGCCGGGGTGGTGGTGATGGACAACACCCAGGTGCAGCGCGGCGCGGTGCTGCCCGGCGCCTATGCCACCGGGCTGGGCGCCATCGGCGCCGTGGGTGCCTATGACATGACGCCGGAGGCCAGCTACGCCAAGCTGGTCTGCCTGCTGGCCGCAGGGCTGGACGCCGTGGCGGCCAAGGCGGCGATGCCGGTGCCGCAGGTGGGCGAACTGACGGTGATCGAGGGCTGACGCGCTTGCCCGGAGGCGGGGGCGCTGGACCGTCCGCCTCCGGCGATGCTTACCGGCTTGGCTTACTGGCCCATGCCGGGCTGGGTTGGTTGCATGGTGCCGTTACCCATGGAGCCAGTACCCATCGACCCGTGGTTCATGGTGCCCTGGTTCATCGAGCCGGAGCCCATGCCACCCATGGAACCGCCCATCTGGCCGCCCGGTGCGCCGCCGGTCGAGCTGCCATAGCCGGTGTTGGCCTGGCTGCTGTACTGGGCGAGCTGCTGGAGTTCGGTCTGGTCCTGCATGACGATGATCTGCCGGCCGCGCCGCTCAAAGGAGGCCGGGGGCAGCATGACGGTCTGGCCGGACTTGGCGAGCTTCAGTTCGACCATGGTCTGGCCGTCGGCGCCGGTGGTGACGTTCTGGATCGTGCCGGCGACCGGACCGCCATGGCGGTGGACCACCCGCTTGCCGATCATGTCCCGGCTGGCCTGGACGTCGCGGGCGCCGCTGTCCATCGTGCCGCTGGCGGCCGCGTTGGACTTGGCCGACCCACCGGTGGCGGAACCGCCGGTCTGGGCATGGCCGGGTGCAGCGGCGGCCATCAGCATCAGGGCCGGAACCGCGGCGGCGAGAAACTTGCGCATGTCATCCTCCCGGATTGAACCACAACAGGGGAGGCACCGCGCACGACGGACACCGTCCCCAGGCGTGATGACACCCGGGCGGCCGATTTGTTGCACAGGTTGTACGGAATTGCCGCGTTGTACAAAAAAGGCGGGCCGAGGCCCGCCTCTCCGTTTTCCTCACTCGTCGCCCATCTTGAGCGCGGCGATGAAGGCGCTCTGCGGGATTTCGACCTGACCGAACTGGCGCATGCGCTTCTTGCCTTCCTTCTGCTTGTCCAGCAGCTTGCGCTTACGGCTGATGTCGCCGCCATAGCATTTGGCCAGCACGTCCTTGCGCATGGCGCTGATCGTCTCGCGGGCGATGACGCGCCCGCCGATGGCGGCCTGGACGGCGATCTTGAAGAGCTGGCGCGGGATCAGCTCCTTCAGCCGTTCGCACAGCTGGCGGCCGCGGCGCTCGGCCTGACCGCGGTGGACGATCATCGACAGGGCGTCGACCGGCTCGGCATTGACGAGGATCGCCATCTTGACGAGGTCGCCTTCCTCATAGCCGTCCATCTGGTAGTCGAAGCTGGCATAGCCGCGGCTGATCGACTTCAGGCGGTCGTAGAAGTCGAACACCACCTCGTTCAGCGGCAGCCGGTAGATCAGCATGGCGCGGTTGCCGGCATAGGTCAGCTCGATCTGCTGGCCGCGCCGGTCGGTGCAGAGCTGGAGGATGCCGCCGAGATACTCGTCGGGCAGCATGATGGTGGCCTTGATCCACGGCTCCTCGATGCGGTCGATCTTGACCACGTCGGGCATATCGGCCGGGTTGTGCAGGTCCTGCACCGACCCGTCGGTCATGTAGAGCTTGTAGACCACCGAGGGCGCGGTGGTGATCAGGTCGAGGTTGAACTCGCGCTCCAGCCGCTCCTGGATGATCTCCAGATGCAAGAGGCCGAGGAAGCCGCAGCGGAAGCCGAAGCCCAGCGCCGCCGACGTCTCCGCCTCGTAATGGAAGCTGGCGTCGTTCAGCTTCAGCTTGCCCAGGCTGTCGCGCAGCCGTTCGAAATCGGCGGCATCGACCGGGAACAGGCCGCACCACACCACCGGCACCGACGGCTTGAAGCCGGCCAGGGCCTCGGTCGCCGGCTTGCGCTCGTCGGTGATGGTGTCGCCGACCTTGGTCAGGGTGATGTCCTTGATCGCGGCGGTGATGAAGCCCATCTCGCCCGGCCGCAGCTCGCCGGTCAGCAGCGCCTTGGGCGTGAAGACGCCGACGCGGTCGACATCGTGGGCCGAGCCGGCGGCCATGAAGCGCACCTTCTGCCCGACCTTCAGCACGCCATCGACCACGCGCACCAGGATGACGACGCCGAGATAGGGGTCGTACCAGCTGTCGACCAGCAGCGCCTTCAGCGGCGCATCCGCATCGCCCTTGGGCGGCGGCAGCCGCTTGACCACCGCCTCCAGCACGGCACCGATGTTGAGGCCGGACTTGGCCGAGATCTCCACCGCGTCGGAGGCGTCGAGGCCGATCACGTCCTCGATCTGCTGCTTGACCCGCTCCGGTTCGGCGGCGGGCAGGTCGATCTTGTTGAGGACCGGGATGATCTCGTGGTTGTTGTCGATCGCCTGATAGACGTTGGCGAGCGTCTGCGCCTCCACGCCTTGGGAGGCGTCGACCACCAGGATCGAACCCTCGCAGGCGGACAAGCTGCGGCTGACCTCATAGGCGAAGTCGACGTGGCCGGGGGTGTCCATCAGGTTCAGCGTGTACTGCTTGCCGTCCTCCGCCTTGTAGAGCAGGCGGACGGTCTGGGCCTTGATGGTGATGCCGCGCTCGCGCTCGATGTCCATGCTGTCGAGCACCTGCTCGCGCATCTCGCGCGCGTCGAGGCCGCCGCACTGCTGGATCAACCGGTCGGCAAGGGTCGACTTGCCATGGTCGATGTGGGCGATGATCGAGAAATTGCGGATGTGCGAGAGGTCAGTCATCGGGGCCCAAACAAGCGAGAGTTTGCCGGGAACATAGGGCAGACGGGGGATGGGCACAATGATGGTGTGTCGGCGGGCGGCACGCAGCGCGTACGGGCGGTTGCGGGGCGGTGGGAAGTGGGACGTATGGAACGCGATGGAACGGTTTTCGGCGGGGTGTTCAGTGTTCCATCGCGGGCGGCTGGGGCGGGGCCGGCGGGGCGTGGAACGTGTGGAACAGGATGGAACGGTTTTCCGGGGGGTGTTCAGTGTTCCATCCGGGCGGGCGCGAGAGGAGAGGGCGCACGGGGGGAGGACGGGCCGCGTTGCGGCTTCGGCGGAGTGGGCGGAGGTGGCGGATCGCCACTGTCGGGGCATGCGGTGCCCTCCGCGGGTGGGGGAGGACGTAGCGTAGCATGGATGGGGGAGCGCGGTAAGGATGCGGCAAAAACGCGGGTTGGAGGTCATGCTGGTGGTAAACGATGCAACCGGCATCAGGGGCAATTCTGTGCTCCGTGCCAGACGCGCAGAATGGTGACGCGGGTCGCGCCCACATCGTAGACGATCACATAGGGGTGGACCGCCACCAATTCCCGCGCACCGTCTCGCCGAAGGCGGCCTCGGTCTGGAAATTCGGCGAGGCTTTCCGCCGTGCTTCTGAGGCGAAGCGCCATGCGCCGAGCCGCTGAGGGATTGAAGTGGCCGATGTAGGTGCGGATCGCGATCAGATCGGCAACGGCAGCCGGAGCGAAGACTACTTGCACGACGGCGCAGGACGCTCGTCTGCCGTGCCCCAACTGTCGAGCCAGTCCGCAACATCGTGCAGAGGGATCGTCTGACCGGCGGCAACCTGCGCCCGCGCCTCGGCAATGGCGCGTGTCAGCGCATCGTCATCGGTCGGTCGAAAGCGGTCGCGGGCTCTGCCATTGGGCACCTCCGTCACTGAATATATGTGGCGAGCGTGGGGTGGTCCAGACAAGGCAGAGTCTGGGCGGCTGAGGATAGAAAATTGCGGCGCCAGGAGTCATGCCGATGGCTTCGGTGGAGCGGGCGGAGGTGGCGGATCGCCACTGTCGGGGCATGCGGTGCCCTCCGCGGGTAAGGAGGGCGTAGCGTACATGGATGGGTGTGGTGGGTAAGGGTGTGGTGGAAAAGGGCGTTGGTGCTTGGGTCACTGTTGCGATGGGGAGCCGCTTCCTTTTAAGCGGAGCCGTTGCCTACTCCGCCGCCACCGCCATCGGCACCACCCGGCAAGTCCCGCGCACCAGATCGACGTCGATCTCCGCCGCGACCAGTTCCGGCCGGATGCTCATGCCGTCGCGGACCAGTCGCACCAGCCCATGCTTCGCCAAGTCTTGCAGGGCGCGCGAGACGTTGGGCTGGGCGCGGTCGGCGAGTTGGGCGAGGCGGGAGACCGTCTCCGGGCGTTCGGTGGCGATCAGTTGCATCAACGCCCGGTTGGCCGGGGTCAACACGCCGAGAAGGCCGGAGACCGCCTCGCCGTCGGTGACGGACTGAACCGGGGGAACCGGGCGGGTGCCACGGGCAACTGCCAGCATCTCGTCGCGCAAATCATGCAAGGTCCGCATCGCCGGTCCCTCCTTCGTTGTCATCCTCGGTGTCCTCCATCGCGATGGTCAGTGCGACACCCGCCGTCCGGCAGGCGCGATCCGCGGCCGCGAAGAAATCGGTCAGCAGCGCGTCCGCTCCGGTGAAGACATAGGGAACCGGAGCGGCCACACGGCCATAACGGTGTTCATGGTCGAAGTGTGTTTCCCGGCCGACCCCATGCGCGTTGTCGAAGCCCATCAGGCGGCTGCCGTCCACATCGTGCAGAGTCAGCGAATAGCGCATGCCGTGGGGCTTCTCCGCAGTGACCGGTGTTCGCCAGACGCGAAACCGCAAGCTCCAACCATTCTCCAGCCAGTAACGCCGACGGTGATACCCGAGAAGGCGCTCAATCGCTTCATCGACCATATATCGCCTACCAATATACCCTTAAATATGGGTTTGTTGTATATCGCAAAAAGATATAGGGCTCAATGATTGGCGGGAGAGGGTGACGGGCGCGCTTCGGCGCACCGCCAAGGGGCATGCTGCCCCTTCGCGATCCCCTGGCAAAGGCTGCGCCTTTGCTGCCCCCTCACCCTGATCCTCTCCCCAGGGGGGAAAGGGGATTGGGGGCGGTGCGGTGCAGGGCGGGCCGTTACCGCCCCCTCGGCTTCGCCCGCGCGGTCGGTTCGGCCTCCAGCGGGTTGTCGGGCCAGTAATGTTTCGGGTACTGGCCCTTCAAATCCGCCTTCACCGCCTTGTAGGCGTTGGCCCAGAAGCTCGCGAGGTCGCGGGTGACCTGCACCGGGCGGCGGGCGGGGGACAGCAGGTGCAGCAGCAAGGGCACCCGGCCGCCGGCGATGCGCGGGGTCTCGGCAAGGCCGAACATCTCCTGCAACCGCACCGCAAGCACCGGCTCCTCGCCGTCATAGTCGATGGGGATGCGGGAGCCGCTCGGCACCTCGACATGGGTCGGGGCCTCGGCGTCCAGGCGGGTCTTCAGCTCCCAGGGCAGCAGGGCGCGCAAGGCGCTCGACAGGTCGATGCGCTCCAGATGGGCGCGGCGCGACACGCCGTCGAGGAAGGGGGCCAGCCACGCCTCCAGACCGTCCATCAGGGCGTCGTCGGACAGGTCGGGCCAGTCGTAAACGTCGCCCTCGCGGCTGCGCAGGAACATCACGCGGGTGCGCCATTTGCGCAGCTCGTCGGTCCAGGACAGGCAGGCGGGGCCGAGCGCGCGGATGCCCTCGATCATCGCGGCAACCATCGCGTCGGCCGGCGGCTTGGCCAGCTTCTCGTCCTTCAGGATCAGGGCGAACAGCATGCGCCGCCGCCGCGCCAGCACCGTCTGCTCGCGGGCGTCCCAGGCGACGATGGTCTCCGTGCGGATGTCGTCGGCGAAGCTCTCCTCCAGATCGGCCAGCGTCACCGGGGCGGCCAGGAAGATGCGCGACTCGCGGGCGGCGCCGTCGAGGTCGGCGATGGCGAGCCACTCCTCGGCCGACAGCGGCTCGGCCTGCTGGAAATAGGCGCCGCGTCCGCCCGACAGGCGGTACTGAGCCGCCACGCCGCCCGGTTGGCCGCCCCCCTGACTGCCGGGGCGGCGCTGGCCGATGCGGTCGGGATAGGCCAGCGCCAGCAGGATGCCGACGGCGTTGGAATCCATCGCATCGTCGTCGCGTACGCCGAGCTGGCGGCGCCACTGCCGGGCCTGCTTCACCGCCTGCTGCGCCCCGCCGCGGTCGACGCTGAGGCCGCGCGCCGCACCTTGTCCGCCGCGCTCCTCGCCGCGCAGCAGGTCGACGCGCAGGCGCAGGTCGGCATCGCGGAAACCGGGCTGGGAGCGGACGATGTCGCGCTCGCCCAGCAGGGCCGCGACCAGACAGGCGAGGGCGCCCTGGCCCATCGCCTTGCCGGCCAGCATCATATGGGCCAGACGCGGATGCACGCCGAAGCCGGCCATGCGGCGGCCGTGCGGGGTGATGGCGCCCGTCTTGTCGAGAGCGCCGAGGCCGGTCAGCAGCTCGCGCGCCTGGGCCATCGCCGCGGCCGGCGGCTGGTCGAGCCAGGACAGGGTGGCGGGGTCGGAGACACCCCACACCGCAAGCTCCAGCGCCAGCGGGGCAAGGTCGGCGTCGGCGATCTCCGGCGTGGTGAAGGGGGCCAGCGCCTTGTGCGTCGCCTCCGGCCACAGGCGGTAACAGACGCCCGGCTCCAGACGGCCGGCGCGGCCCCGGCGCTGCTCGGCCGAGGCCTGGCTGACCTTCACCGTCGCCAGACGGGTCATGCCGCCGCGCGGGTCGAAGCGCGGAACCCGCATCAGCCCGCTGTCCACCACGATGCGGATGCCCTCGATGGTCAGGCTGGTCTCGGCGATGGAGGTCGCCAGCACGATCTTGCGCTGGCCGGGCGGGGTGGGGGAGATGGCGCGGTCCTGCGCCTCGGCCGACAGGTCGCCATAGAGCGGGGCGATGACGGTGTCCGGGCCGAGGTCGGACTGGTCGAGCAGCGACTGGACGCGGCGGATCTCGCCGACGCCGGGCAGGAAGACCAGGGCGTTGCCGGGCTCCTCGCGCAAGGCGCGGCGGACGGCGGCGGCCACCGCGTCCTCGATGCGGGTGCCATCCAGTCTTCCAGTGGGCGCGGGCGCGTCGAGGTGGCGGGTCTCGACCGGGTAGGCGCGGCCCTCGCTGGTCACCATCGGGGCGGGGCCTTCGGCGTCGGTCAGCAGGGCGGCGACCGGGGCGGCGTCCAGCGTCGCCGACATCACGACGAGGCGCAGATCGTCGCGCAGCGCGCCGCGCGCCTCCTGCACCAGGGCAAGGGCGAGGTCGCTGTCGATGCCGCGCTCGTGGAACTCGTCGAACAGGACGGCGCCGACGGCGGGAATCTCCGGATCCTCCTGAAGCTGGCGCAGGAACAGGCCGTCGGTCACCACCTCGATGCGGGTCTTCGGGCCGATCTTGGTGTCGAGGCGGACGCGGTAGCCGACGGTCTCGCCCACCGCCTCCCCCAGCATCGACGCCATCCGGCGGGCGGCGGCGCGGGCGGCGAGGCGCCGCGGCTCCAGCACCAGGATC
>NZ_BADK01000965.1 GCF_000333595.1 Azospirillum sp. B506 | reverse complement strand
ACCGCCGCCGGGGCGGTGGACGTGGCGCATCATCATGCCGACGAGGCCACACGCAGCCGCGCCGGCCTGCTGGTCGACCTGCTGACCCCCATCGCCAAGGGCTGGTGCACCGAGACCGGCCAGCAGATGGCGTCGGATGGTGTGCAGGTCCATGGCGGCATGGGCTTCATCGAGGAGACAGGCGCTGCCCAGCATCTGCGCGACGCCCGCATCACCACGATCTACGAGGGCACGACCGCCATCCAGGCCAACGACCTGATCAACCGCAAGCTGCTGCGCGACGGCGGGGCAATGGCCAACGGGCTGCTGGACGAGATCGCGGCGCTGGGCGGTGAACTGTCAGCCCAGGCTGACGAGGCTTTGCGCGTTACCGGGGCGGAGCTGACCGCCGCGGTGCAAGAGGCCAGGCGGGCGATTGCCTGGGTGCTGACCGCTGCGAAGCAGGACCCGCGTCTGCCGGCCGCCGCATCGGTGACGCTGCTGGAGTTGATGGGCGTGGTCGTCGGCGGTTGGCAGCTGGCCCGCGCCGCCAAGGTGGCGGCGGAGCGGCTGGCGGAGGGCGATCCCGACACCGCCTTCCTGTCGGCCAAGCCGCTGACCGCCCGCTTCTACGCCACCCATGTGTTGCCGAAGGCGGCGGCGTTGCGGGCGACCGTCGTCATCGGCTCCGCGAGCGTGATGGCGCTGAGCGAGGAGCAGCTGTTCGGCGCGGCGTGACCGGGCCGTGCTTGCCGGTTGGTGCCGGGGCCTTTGGCCCTTTGCTGGGTGTTGCGGGCGGTTGGGGGACCTCCTGCCACTGCCCCGGCGCCAGCCCGTCCAGCGTCCAGTCGCCGATGGCCCAGCGGATCAGCCGCAGCGTTGGGAAGCCGACCGCCGCCGTCATGCGGCGGACCTGCCGGTTGCGCCCCTCGCGGATGGTAAGCGCAATCCAGCTGGTGGGGATGGCGGCGCGGTAGCGTACCGGCGGATCGCGCGGCCACAGCGCCTCGGGCTCGTCCATCCGCCGAACCTCTGCCGGCAGGGTGGGGCCGTCCTTCAGCGTGACGCCGCGGCGCAGCGCCTCCAGCGCCTCCTCGGTCGGCACGCCTTCCACCTGCACCCAATAGGTCTTCGGCATCTTGTTGGCCGGTGAGGCGATGCGGGCGATCAGCGCGCCGTCGTCGCTGAGCGCCAGCAGCCCCTCGCTGTCGCGGTCGAGCCGGCCGGCGGCATAGACGCCCTTCACCGGTACCAGATCCGCCAGGGTCGGGCGGCCCTGGTCGTCGGTGAATTGCGGCAGCACGCCATAGGGCTTGTTCAGCAGGATCAGGCGCGGCACGGGCTTGCTTCCTTGCGCGGTTCGGGAAAGGCGCTATCGTTCGCACCCCAACAGCAATCTAGATAGCAGGGGTTCGGCCGTGACGCTTCTGTTCTGCTCCGCCAGCGACAGCGCCGAGGATTGGCGCCGGGAAATCTCCCGCCATCTTCCCGATCTGGAGATGCGCGTCTGGCCCGAGACCGGCGACATGGCCGACATCGAGGTGGCGATGGTGTGGAAGCCGCCGGCCGGCATGCTGGCGACCCTGCCGAACCTGAAGCTGATCGTGTCGCTGGGTGCCGGGGTGGAGCCGATCCTGGAGGATCCGACCCTGCCGGACGTGCCGCTGGTGCGCATGGTGGCGGATGGCTTGACGGTCGACATGGCCGGCTATGTGGTCTTCCAGGTGCTGTACTGGCATCGGCTGATGGATGAATACGCCACCCTCCAGGCTGAGACGCGGTGGGAGCAACTGGACCATCGCCCGGCCTCCGAGGTGACGGTCGGTTTCCTGGGCATGGGCGAGCTGGGGGCGTCGTCGGCCCGCACGCTGCGGACTCTGGAATACCGGCTGATGGGCTGGAGCCGCAGCCCCAAGCGCATTGAGGGTGTCGAGAGCTTCTCCGGTCCCGACGGGCTGGCGGCGATGCTGCCGCAGTGCGATGTGCTGGTCTGCCTGCTGCCGCTGACCGACGAGACCCGCGGCATCCTGAATGCCCGGCTGTTCGCAGCATTGCCCAAGGGGGCGGTGGTCATCAACGCAGCGCGCGGCGGCCATATGGTCGAGTCGGACCTGCTCGACGCGCTGGAGAGCGGGCATCTGCGCGGCGCCAGCCTGGACGTCTTCGCGACGGAGCCGCTGCCGGCCGACCATCCGCTCTGGCATCATCCGAAGGTCCGCGTCACCCCCCATGTCGCCGGCGTCACCCACCCGTCGCGTTGCGTCGATCAGGTGGCGGCGGCGGTGACGGCACTCCGCGAAGGCCGGCCGCTGCCCAATCTGGTGGACCGCAGCCGGGGGTACTGAGGAGAAAAGCCGCTCTCCCGGCCGACGGACCTTTCGGCGCAGTCGCGGCCCTTACAGCATCTGAACGGCGATCACCGCCAGCAGGGCCGCGATCACCCACAGGGCGGCGCGGTCCGAACGGCGGCGGGTCTCCCAGCCGTTCAGCATCTGGCGGACGGTCTGGGGATGCAGCCGCAAGCCGCCCTCCGCCATGTCGCGGGTCACCCGCTCCGCCTCGCTGACCAGGGCGGGCAGGCGGCGGACGGTGGACAGGATGGCGCCGGCATCGTTGATGAACTGCGCCTCCGGGCCGCGATTCTCGCGCATCCACTCTTCGATCAGCGGCCGGGCCAGCTCCCACATGTTGATGTTGGGGTTCAGCAGCCGGCCGACGCCCTCCGCCGTCAGCATGCTCTTCTGAAGAAGAAGCAGCTGCGGCTGGGTCTCCATCTCGAACTGTTCGGTGACGGCGAACAGCTGGGCCAGCAGACGGCCGACCGAGATGTCGGCCAGCGGCTTGTTCTGCAACGGCTCGCCGATGGCGCGGCAGGCCTGGGTGAAGATCTCGATCGACTGGTGGCGCGGCACATAGCCGGCCTCGAAATGCACGACGGCGACCCGGCGGTAGTCGCCGGTCAGGAAGCCGATCAGCATGTCGGCGAGGTAATAGCGCGTCTCGCGGTCCAGCCGGCCCATGATGCCGAAATCGACGGCGGTGATGGTGCCCTGTTCGTTGATGAACAGGTTGCCGGGATGCAGGTCGGCGTGGAAGAAGCCGTCGCGGAACACCTGGTTGAAGAAGCTGGCGGACGCCATCGCCAGGATCTCGTCGCGGTCGAAACCGGCGGCGGAGATACGGGCGGGCTCGTCCACCTTGAAGCCGCGGATGCGCTCCAGCGTCAGCACCCGGCCGCCGGTGCGCTCCCAATCGACCTTCGGCACGTTGAAGGTGGGATCGTCCTTGAAGTTCGACGCCAGTTCCGACGCGGCGGCGGCCTCCATCCGCAGATCCATCTCCAGCCGCGAGGTGCGGGCGAAGGTGTCGACCACCTCGACCAGCCGCAGCCGCTTCAGCCGGGGCAGCACCCATTCGGCGAGGCCGGCCAGCCGGTAGAACAGGTCGATGTCGCGCTCGAACGCCTCTTCGATGCCCGGACGCAGCACCTTGACCGCCACCTCCTGCCCATCGGCGGTGACGGCGAAATGCACCTGGGCGATAGAAGCGGCGGCGACCGGCTTGTCGTCGAAGCTCTGGAACAGCGCCTGGACGGGCTGGCCGAACTCCGCCTCGATGATGGCGCGGGCCTGATGGGCGGGGAAGGGCGGCAGCTTGTCCTGCAGCTCGGCCAGATCGACCGCCATCCGCTCGCCGACCAGATCGGAACGGGTGGACAGCAGCTGGCCCAGCTTGATGTAGGTGGGGCCGAGTTCGGCCAGCGCGCGGGCCAGCCGCTCACCCTCGCGGCCGGGCACGCCCTTGCGGGCCACTCGGCGCCAAAGCCACAGCAGGCCGGGCGCGGTGCCGAGCAGGCTGGTGGGCAGAGCGTCGTGACGGGCGACCGTCCGGCCGATGACGGCCATCCGGATCAGGTTGCGCAGGATGCGGAACACGGCAGCCTAGATCCGCCAGCCGGAATGGATGGCGGCGATCCCGCCCGACAGGTTGCGCACGCGCACGGCGCCGAAGCCGGCGGCCTCGATCCGCCTGGCAAGATCGGCCTGCGGCGGGAAGCGCCGGATGCTCTCGGCCAGATAGCGGTAGCTCGCCTCGTCCTTCGCCACCACGCGGCCCATGAAGGGCAGCACCTGGAAGGAATAGACGTCGTACAGCTCGCGCAGCACCGGCAGCACGACGTGGCTGAATTCCAGGCAGTAGAATTTGCCGCCCGGCTTCAGGACGCGGCGGGCCTCCTTGATCGCCTCGTCGATGCGGGTGACGTTGCGCAGGCCGAAGGCGATGGTGTAGGCGTCGACCGAGCGCGAAGCGACGGGCAGCTTTTCCGCGTCGCCGACCGTCCATTGCACGCCGGACAGGATGTTGCGGTCGATGGCGCGGTCGCGGCCGACCCGGACCATCGCCTCGGTGATGTCGCAGACCACGGCAGCGCCGCCGCCCTTTTTCAGGAAGCGGAAGGCGATGTCGCCGGTGCCGCCCGCCACGTCGAGCAGGGTCATGTCCGGCTTGGGCGCCACCATCTCCATCAGCGTGTCCTTCCACAGCCGATGGATGCCGCCCGACATCAGGTCGTTCATCAGGTCGTAGTTGGTTGCCACGCTGTCGAAGACGGCGCGGACCAGCCCAGACTTGGCGGACGGATCGACGGGGGTAAAGCCGAACCAGTTGCCTTCGCCACCGGATGGGGCGGCACCGGACGCGGGCTTTTGCGGGGCGGCGGAGGATGGGGGGGTGCGGTCGCTCATGGCCGGGAACATAGCGCGGGCAGGGGCCATGCGCCAGCGGGGGCGTGCAATGCGGAAGCCTCTGCGGCGAATGGCGTAGGGCAGATCAGGTGTGCGCATTGGGGGGCGTGGGGAATGGAACAGTGTGGAACAGTTTTCCGGCGATGTTCCATGCTTGCGCTCCGCCTCGTGTGGTGGGTCTGAAATCCTACATGAGGGGTGGGCGCGTGAGGAGGGGCACTGGGAAAACATGTGCGGATGTGGATGACGGAGATGGCTCGATCAGAGGCCACTCGGTGGCCGTCAGGTCGGCCGGGCATCGCTGCGATTTATGAGTGCGCAATACCTGCTTCATGCGATCAGCCTTCGTCCGCATCGCCTGTCTCCCGCCTCCATACGGAGAGCGGGCAAGCTGCCCGCCACAACGGCCGTCCGCACATGAATTTGCGACATTGCGAGGCTTCCAGAATTTCCGGATGTGTGCGCATTTAAGGACCAATCTGCCGCTTTTTTTCCCGCGCCTTCTCCCCCGTGCATGACGACGGATTGACATGGTGCCCACCCTTGCCGAGATTGCCGATTCCATCCAGCGAGCCGGCGTGCTGTTTTGCACCGTCGTTACCCGTTCACACCTGAAATATGCCTGGGTGCTCCGCCAAGCCCTGCGGCGGCACCATCCCGAGGAGCCCTTCTGCATCCTCGTCCTTGACGCGCCGGCTGACGATCCGCTGCCGGAAAGCGCGGCTTTCGACGTCCCCATCCTGCCCCTGCAGGATCTGCGGTCGCAGAAAATCGTCGATATGACGATCTATTATTCGGCCTACGAACTGTGCGGGAACATCAAGCCTTATTTCCTCCTGCATCTGTTTGAGCGCACATCGGCCCGCAAGATCGTCTATCTCGATTCCGACCTGTTCATCACCGGTCCCCTGTGGACAGCGATCGCAACCCTGGACACGCACGACGCCACGGCCGCCCCGCATACGCTGTCCTCCCTGCCGGAGGACGGTCGCGAGCCCAGCGACCTTACCATAGCCGCCAATGGTGCCTACAATACGGGCTTCATGGGATTCCGGCGGACACCCGAGGTGCTCAGCCTGCTGGAATGGATGGCCGAGCGCGTTCACCGCCGGGGCTTCAACGCCTTTTCACAAGGGATGTTCTGCGAGCAGCGATTCTTCAACCTGGGCGTGACATTCCTGAAGGAGCGCTTCCAGCCGATCACCCTGGAAACCTACAATGTCGGTTACTGGAATCTGCATGAGCGTGTGATCACGAAACATGCCGGAGCGTATTTCGCCAATGAACAGCGCGTGACCTTCTTCCACATGAGCGGCTTCGATCCCGACGTCCGCGACCGGTTGTCCCTGTACGACGAGCGGTACGACCTGACGACCCATCCGCAGGCGGCGATCCTGCGGGATCTCGCCGACGACTATCGGAGCCTGTTCGCCAATGTGCCGTTCGCTTCGCATGCTGGTTACGGCTTCGATGTCTACGACGGCATCCGGCTAAGCCCGGAGGTGCGGCGGCGCTATCATCGGACCGGTGTTCTGCGCAGGTCGGTGACGCTGGAGGAGGCGCTTGCCGCTGCACGGCAGCAGATGGAGGCCGGGCATCCCGACGAAGCGGCGCGGCTCTACGCCAACATTCTCCAGCAGGCGCCGCGCAGCATCGAGACGATCCACGGCTACGGCATCGCCGCCGAACGGCTCGGCGACTGCACCCTGGCCCGCCGACTTTTCCATCATCTGCTCGCCCTCGCCCCCGACCATGCCGAGGCGGCGAGCCGCCTCGCCGCTCTCGAACAGGACGGGGGCAACGCCACGTCAGCGTGAGCGAGGCCAATCCGGTCGGCGCTAACCGGGGACCGGACCTGTTACCGACAGCTGGCGGCCGCCACGATGTGGCGCCTTTGTGTCGCAGACGGCTTTCCCGCCACATCCCCCTTGCATCCCGCCGTCCCCGCGCGTATAAGCGCATCCTTCCACGGGCGGCGAGGCTGGGCCGTAAGGCTCAGGGCATGCCCACCCGTCCGTTGGAATTCCGCCTCATTTCCATCTAGGAAACGAAAATGCCCAAGCTGAAGACGAAGAGCGGCGCCAAGAAGCGCTTCAAGGTGACCGCCACGGGTAAGGTCCGCGCTCAGGCCGCCTACAAGCGCCACTGCCTGGAACAGAAGTCCCCGAACATGAAGCGCAACGCGCGCGGCATGATGACCCTGTGCGACTCCAACGCCCGCACGGTGCTGAAGAACTGGCTGCGCAACGCCTGATCTCGGCACATCATAGAATTCGGAAGGACTGAACCATGGCTCGTGTTAAGCGCGGCGTCACGACGCACGCCCGTCACCGCAAGATCCTGAAGCTCGCCAAGGGCTACCGGGGTCGCAATTCCAAGAATTTCCGCATTGCGATCGAGAAGGTCGAAAAGGCGCTTCGTTACGCCTACCGCGACCGTCGCAACAAGAAGCGCGATTTCCGCGGCCTGTGGATCCAGCGCATCAACGCCGGCGTCCGTCAGTACGGCCTGACCTACTCGCGCTTCATCAACGGCATCAAGCTGGCCGGCATCGAGATCGACCGCAAGGTCCTGTCCGATCTGGCCGCGCGCGAGCCGGAGGCCTTTAAGACCCTGGTGGACAAGGCCCAGGCCGCGCTCGCCTCCAAGGCCGCCGCGTAACGCGCCTTGCGCTTCCCGAATTCAGGGAGCGCTTGCCGTCACGGCGTCAGTTGTAAGAGAAGGGAGCCGGGCCGCTGGGCCGGCTCCCTTTTTCTTTTTGCACCGATTTCTTCCCCACGCTTGCCGGGAACCGCCATGCTCGACGCGCTGAAAGACGAACTTCTGTCGCAGGTCAACGCCGCCGCCGACCTTTCGGCGCTGGACGAGGTGCGGGTCTCCGCGCTCGGCAAGAAGGGGCGCATCACCGGCTTCATGAAGGAGCTGGGGAACCTCACCCCCGACGAGCGCAAGGAGCGCGGCCAGGCGCTGAACGCGCTGAAGGACGAGATCGCCGCCGCCATCGACGCGCGCAAGTCCGACCTCGCCGCCGCCCACCTGAAGGCGCGGCTGGAGGCTGAACGGGTCGACGTCACCCTGCCGGTCCGTCCGGAGACGGAAGGGCGCATCCACCCGATCAGCCAGACGATGGACGAGATGGTCGCCATCTTCGCCGAGATGGGCTTCTCGGTCGCCGAAGGGCCGGACATCGAGGATGACTTCCACAACTTCACCGCGCTGAACTTCCCGCCCGGCCACCCGGCGCGCGACATGCACGACACCTTCTATCTGCCCGACTCGGGCGACAAGAAGATGCTGCTGCGCACCCACACCAGCCCGGTGCAGGTCCGCACCATGCTGAACAACAAGCCGCCGATCCGCATCATCGCGCCGGGGCGGACATACCGCTCCGACTACGACATGACCCACACCCCGATGTTCCACCAGATCGAGGGGCTGGTCATCGACGAGGCGACCAACATGGGGCACCTGAAGGGCTGCCTCGTCGAGTTCTGCCGCGCCTTCTTCGACGTGGACGATCTGCCTCTGCGCTTCCGCCCCAGCTTCTTCCCCTTCACCGAACCGTCGGCGGAGGTCGATATCGGCTGCTCTCGCAAGGGTGGCGAGCTGAAGCTGGGCAATTACGGCGACTGGCTGGAAATCCTCGGCTGCGGCATGGTCCACCCCAACGTGCTGGAAGCCTGCGGCATCGACAGCACCAAGTACCAGGGCTTCGCCTTCGGCATGGGGGTGGAGCGCGTCGCCATGCTGAAATACGGCATTCCCGACCTGCGCACCTTCTTCGAAGCCGACCTGCGCTGGCTGAAGCATTACGGCTTCGTGCCCCTCGACATTCCCAACATCGCCCACGGCCTGACGCGCTAAGGAGCCGGACCCATGAAGTTCACGCTGTCCTGGCTGAAGGACCATCTGGAGACCGACGCCTCGCTCGACCAGATCACGGAGAAGCTGACCGCCCTCGGGCTGGAGGTGGAAGGCGTCCATGACCGGTCGAAGGAGCTGGCGCCCTTCCGCGTCGCCCATGTCGTCTCGGCCGAGAAGCACCCGGACGCCGACAAGCTGCGCGTGCTGATGGTCGACACCGGCGCCGGCACCCTGCAGGTGGTCTGCGGCGCGCCGAACGCGCGCGCCGGCATGAAGGGCGTCTTCGCGCCGGAGGGGACCTATGTCCCCGGTTCCGACATCACGCTGAAGAAGGGCGTCATCCGTGGCGTCGAGTCGAACGGCATGATGTGCTCCAAGCGCGAGCTGAAGCTGTCGGACGAGCATGAGGGCATCATCGAGCTGCCGGACGACGCGCCGGTCGGCGCCGCCTTCGCCGACTATGCCGGGCTGAACGATCCGGTCATCGACATCAACCTGACGCCCGACCGCGCCGATTGCGCCGGGGTGCGCGGCATCGCCCGCGACCTCGCCGCCGCCGGCATGGGCACGCTGAAGCCGTTGACCGAGGGGCATCTCGATACCACCCCGGTCGAGGGCCGCTTCGCCAGCCCGATCGGCGTCAGCATCGATGTGCCGGAGGCCTGCCCGCTGTTCGTCGGCCGCTTCATCCGTGGCGTGAAGAACGGCCCGTCGCCGAAGTGGCTGCAGGACAAGCTGGTGTCCATCGGCCTGCGACCGATCTCGGCGCTGGTCGACATCACCAACTACCTGACCTTCGATGCCGCCCGTCCGCTGCACGTCTTCGATGCCGACACGGTGAAGGGCAACATCACCGTCCGCCTGGGCCGCGAGGGTGAGACGCTGGCTGCGCTGAACGGCAAGGAATACACCCTGGACGGCGCCATGACCGTGGTGGCCGACGACGAACGGGCCGAGGCGCTGGCCGGCATCGTCGGCGGCGAACCGACCGGCTGCACCGAGCAGACCGTCAACGTCTTTGTCGAGGCCGCGCTGTTCGATCCGGTGCGCACGGCGCAGACCGGCCGCCGGCTGGGCATCGACTCCGATGCGCGCTATCGCTTCGAGCGTGGCGTCGATCCGGCCGCCGTCTTCGCCGGCATGGAACGCGCCACCCGCCTGATCCTGGAGCTGTGCGGCGGCGAGCCGTCGCAACTGGTGGTGGCTGGGGCGGAGCCGGAGTGGAAGCGCAGCCTGACCCTGCGTCCGGGCCGCGTCGCCGCGCTGGGTGGCGTGGATCTGCCGCGCGAGCGGCAGGTTCGGATTCTGACCGACCTGGGCTTCACCCTTGAGGGCGAGGATGCGGAGGGCCGGCTGATCGTCGGCGTCCCGTCCTGGCGTGCCGATGTCCATGGCGAGGCCGATCTGGTCGAGGAGGTGCTGCGCGTCCATGGCTTCGACGCCATCCCGGCGACGCCGCTGCCGCGCGAGACGGTGCTGACCCGCCCGGCCCTGACGCTGAAGCAGCGCCGCGTCGCGATGGCCAAGCGGACCCTGGCCGCCCGTGGCCTGTCGGAAGCCGTGACCTGGTCCTTCCTGGCCGGTCCGGTCGCCGAGCTGTTCGGCGGCATCGAGCCGGGCCTGCGGCTGGTCAACCCGATCAGCAGCGACCTGGACGTCATGCGCCCGTCGATCCTGCCCAACCTGATCCAGGCCGCCGGCCGCAACGCCGACCGCGGCTTCGCCGACGTCCGCCTGTTCGAGGTCGGGGCGGCCTTCCGCAACCCGGCGCCGGACGGCCAGGACAGTGTCGCCGCCGGCATCCGTGCCGGTGCGGCGGTGCCGCGCCATTGGGCGGAGAAGGCGCGCGGCGTCGACGTGTTCGATGCCAAGGCCGACGCGCTGGCGGTGCTGGAGGCGGTCGGCGCCCCGGCCGGCAATCTGCAGGTGACCACCGATGCGCCGGGCTGGTATCACCCCGGCCGCTCCGGCGTGCTGCGACTCGGCCCCACCGTGATGGCCCGCTTCGGCGAGATCCACCCGTCGGTGCTGGAGGCTCTGGGTGTCAAGGGGCCGGTCGTCGGCTTCGAGGTGATGCTGGATGCCGTGCCGCTGCCCAAGAAGAAGGGCGGCACCGCCAAGCCGATGGTCCAACTGTCCGCCTTCCAGCCGGTGGAGCGCGATTTCGCCTTCGTCGTCGACCGCAAGGTGGAGGCCGACAAGATCCTGCGCGCCGTGAAGGGCGCCGACAAGGCGCTGGTCAAGGATGTCGCGGTGTTCGACGTCTATGAGGGGCCGGGCGTCGATGAGGGACGCAAGTCCGTCGCCGTTTCGGTCACCTACCAGCCGACCGCGGCAACCTTGACTGATGAGGCGATCGAGTCGGTCGGCCAGAAAATCGTTGCGGCAGTCATCAAGGCGACCGGGGGAAATCTCCGCGCCTGAGAAAAACGCCTGAAGGTTGAAAAAAGCTGTCCTGTGAGCAATGGGCCTCCGCTTCGGCGGAGGCTCTTTTTTTATCCGCACTCAAAGGGATTCATGAGAGGGGCCTCCCAGCACTCCCATTGCACAATCATATGATGAATTGCTGATTGATGACGCTTGAGTGCATTGGCTAAGGGAAAACCTCGGCGCTGTTTGTTGCAATTCAATGTTTGACGGCAGCACGCGGCTTTGTGGGAAGATTGGGAGTCAGGATTGTTTATCCCCGGTGAGCCCACAAAGCGTTCGATGTCACGGCTAGGGCACAGCTGGTGCTTGAATTGCCTTGGCATTTCCAGTGCCCACCACACTGCAAGCGACGGAGCGGGGGAAGTCGATGGTTGAGCCTGAAGATGATCAAGCAACCAAACCGGAGTCCATCCGGCCACTGATCCTGGTGGTGGACGACGATCGCTCGATTGTGGAGGGGTTGGCGATTCTGTTGGACGGCTGGGGGTACGACGTTGTGAAGGCGCTCAGCGTCTCCACCCTCGAAGCACAGCTCGGCGGGCTCAGCCGCGTACCGAACCTGATCATTGCGGATCACTATCTGCCGGCGGGCCGCACCGGGCGCGACGTGGTGGAGCGCGTCCGCACCGAGACCGGGCAGCAGGTCCCGGCGATCATCCTGACCGGCGACAGCACGCCCGAGCGTCGGGACGAGGCCGAGTTGATGGGGTGCCAGCTGCTGCTGAAGCCAGTCCAGGTCGGGCCGCTGCGTGAGGCGGTCGAGGCCCTGTGCAGCAGGTGAGTGTGTAGCCGGCAGAGGCGGTGAAGGCCGGGTTGCGGCAACCTGCCATTCAGGCTGCCGGGCCTGTCCCTGGATCGGACGGGTCGATTTCCGGCAACACCGCGAGGAAGGCGTCGACCACCGCCGGGTCGAAACGCAGGCCGGCAAGCCGGCGGATCTCGGACACGGCGGCGTCGCGGTTCATTGCCTGGCGATAGGGTCGGTCGCGCGTCATGGCGTCATAGGCGTCGGCAACGGCGACGATGCGGGCGCACAGCGGAATCGCCTGCCCGGTCCGACCGTCGGGATAGCCGGTCCCGTCCCAGTTCTCGTGGTGCCAGCGCGCCACCACCGCACCCAGATGCAGATGGGTCGGGCCGTCGGCGAGATGGCTCGCCTGACTCAGCAGAGTGGCGCCGGCCACCGTATGGCTCTGCATGGCGCTGCGTTCCGCCGGGTCGAGCGGACCGGGCTTAGAGAGGATCGCCGGATTGACCGTGGCATTGCCGATGTCGTGCAGGATGGCCGCAAGACCGACGATCTCCAGTGTCGATTCGTCCAGCGAGCCGGCGAAGAGTCCATCGGCATGCAGACGGCGGGCGATCCGTTCGGTGATCGCGGCGATGCGCAGCGACCGGCTGAAACGGTCGCTCTCCACCGTGTCCGCCCCCACGCCGTCTGCAGCCGGCCCGTCCGGGACCGGGGCACCGCGCCCGCGTTCGGCCAGGTCGGCCAGGGCCGCAAGCGTTCCCTGCTGCGCCCGGTACAGCTGTTCGTAATGGTGGAGGTTGTCGAAGCCGACGGAAATCTTGCCGCAGAACACCTCGATCAGCTTGCGGTCCAGTTCGGACAGTGGCCGGTTGGAGCGCAGATAGACGACCGTCTCGCGGGCGTTCGGCGTGCGGATGTACAGCGTGCAATGGTCGCCGGCATAGACATGCCCCCGTTTCTCCAGGCAGGCGGTGACCGCGTCCAGCACAGCCGGGTCGACATGGCCGGCGACGGGTTCGTTGATCAGCGTCTCGAACCGGCCCGATCCGGCCAGCACGAAAAGTCCGTTGCCGGTACCGCCCTCGACCGCCGGGTTGCTGCTACCTGGGATGCCGGCGCCACCGCGCTGCACGCAGAGGATGGCGTCCGGCCCCACCCCCAGCAGGCCCGACAGCTGGGTCAGCACGCCCGCCGCGAACAGCTTCATCGAGCGGGCGCGGAACAGCGACGACGACGCTTCGATGATCTTCTCCAGGCCGCGGCGGTTGGCGTCGATCGCCACGATGTCCTCGTAGGAGCGGAGCGCCGCGACGGTGGTGGTGAACAGCTGCTGGGCGGTCAGCTGGGTCTTCGCCTTGTAATCGTTGATGTCGTAGTCGAGGATCACCGCCCGCTCCGGCGCCTGTCCCGGTTGGCCGGTCCGCAGGATGATGCGGACGTTGCGGTTCTGCAGCTCCTCCCGGATGTGGTGGACCAGCCGCAGGCCGGCATCCTCGGTCTCCATCACCACGTCCAGCAGGATCAGCGCGATGTCGCTTTCCCGCGCCAGGATCCGCCGCGCCTCCGCCGCCGAATGGGCGGACAGGAAGCGGGCCTTGCGCCCTTTGTAGGTGAAGTCGGACAGGACGATCTTGGTGATCGAATGGACCTCCGGCTCGTCGTCGACGATCAGCATGGTCCAGCGGCTGCCGGGCGGCTCGTCGGCGGTCTCGCCGTCACGGGGGCCGTTTTGAGGGCCGTCGCCGGGGGCGTCTTCCGGTGCGGTGTCGTCGAGGAAGACCAGATCCTCGTCGGCCGGCTCGGGTGCCGGTTCGGTGGGGGTGTCGTCCTCTGGTCCGGTCGGGTCGACGTCGGTCATGGCTCTTCAATCGCGAAAGGGTCATGAGGACGGGCTTGGCCGGCCCGCATGGCGGTCACTCATCAAAACGTATCCAGCTCGATCACCGTACAGTCGAGCGCACGTTGCGCCAACGTGCCGCAGGCGGTATCGACCTGCAAGCGCGTGAAGGGGGCGACGCCGACCTCGTACAGCAGCCGGCCTTTGCGGAACACCGGCCAGACCATCGGCGGCAGGTCGCGATAGGCGCTGCCCGGCCCGGCGGTGAACTCCTTCCAGGCGCGCAATCCCTCGGCGTAGCTGACATATTCGCCCAGCTTGATGCCGTAGAGCATGCCCGGCTCGACCGGCGGCATGCCCGGCAGCGGATAGGGCGCCACCACCCCGACCAGCCCCTGGACCGGAGCCAGGGCGCGGGTGCCGGCGGGCAGGGCCAGCGTCGCCTCGCCGTTCGCGGCGCCGATCAGCGCCACCACGTCGCCTTTGCGCAGGGTGAAGCCGCGCCGCTTGCGGTTGGCCAGGATCTCGGTGGCGGAGATCGGGCCGGCCGCGACGACATAGCCCTCCGCCGGGGTCTGGGCCGCCTTGTCCCAGGCGGCGCGCGGGACCACGGCGGCGCTGCGGTGGGGTGGGGGAGCGTCCGCCGGCGGGCTGGCCGAGGAGCCGGGCTTGGGCGGCCGCGGTCCTTCGCCGCCCACCGCCGGCCGGCCGGTGACCATCAGCGCCGGGTCGAGGGAATCGGCGGGGACGTAGCCGATGGGCTGGCCGCCGATGGCGACCTCCGTCCAATAGGTGCCGCGCGGGGTGCCCAGCGCGTTCAGCGCCTTGCCCTGCTTCAGCGTCATGACGATGCGGGCATCCTCGCCGGGACCGATCC
>NZ_BADK01000966.1 GCF_000333595.1 Azospirillum sp. B506 | reverse complement strand
GACCGGACGGTGGAAGCGATGCGCGGCATCATCGGTCAGGTCGAGCATATCGACCAGTCCGCTGCGGAAATGGCCGCCTCGGTCGAACAGCAGAGTGCGGCGACCGATGAGATCAGCCGCAACGCGCAGCAGGCCGCCATCGGCACCAACGAGGTCTCGCACAGCGTGGTCGACATCCAGAAGGCCGAGCGGGAGAGCGGGGTTGCCGCCGGTCAGGTCAAGCAGTCCGCCGACACGCTGGCGACCGATGCGGCCCTGCTGAAGCGCGAGCTTGAGGCGTTCCTGGCGGAGATCCGTGCCGCCTGACGGTGGGCCGCCTTTGGGCCTGGAGCCTCATGGCTTGAAGGCCGGCGGCCATCCCGGCGGCCGGCCGGCGGTGTTCCGGCGCCTTCAGCCCAGGCCCGGAGGCGCCGTCGTGCCGCGGCGGATCAGGGTCGGCACCAGTGGCGGCAGCGCCGCCGGCTGGCCGCCCTCCAGGCAGGCGAGCAGATAGTCGGCGGCCCGCCGGCCGATCTCGTGATTGTCGATGTGCATGGTGGTCAGCGGCGGATCGAGCTGACGGCTGATGGCGATGTCGTCGAAGCCGGTGATGCTGAGATCCCGCGGCACCGACAGCCCCATCGCCCGCGCCTCCAGCAGGGCGCCGATGGCGAGATAATCGTTGCCGCAGATCACCGCGGTCGGCGCCGGATCGGTCGCCAGCATCGCGCGCACGCTCTGCCGGCCGAAATCGATGCTCCACTCCCCTTCGCACAGATGCTGCGGGCGGACGGCGAGGCCGCATTCGGCCAGCGCCCCGCGCACCCCGTCCAGGCGGGCGGCGACGCGGTCGTTGCCGGCCGTCGGCTGGATGATGACCCCGATGGTTTCGTGGCCCAGGTCGAGCAGATGGGGGGCGATGCCGTGGAAAGGCCTGCCGGTTGTCAAAGCCGACCCAAGGGTGCGGGCTGTCCGGCCGGGGGCTGTAGGTGACAACATAGGGGATGTGCCCCGCCCGGATGGCG
>NZ_BADK01000967.1 GCF_000333595.1 Azospirillum sp. B506 | reverse complement strand
GCCAGGTTGGGGTCGAGGGTTCGAATCCCTTCGCCCGCTCCAGTTTCCTCCAGTTTACAGGCTGGAGCGTGCGATCTCAAAAGGCCGGACCCTCGGGTGCCGGCCTTTCGCATTTTTTCACCCGTTCCGATCCGTCTCCTGCCGAAGTCATCATCCGATTCGTCATTGGCGCTTGTCGGATCGGCGGCGCATGCCGGATTTGGCTGGCTGCTGCCGGGCGGCGTGTGTGACTTGTGGGGTTGCCGCCCAGTCATCGCGGATCTTCATTCGCCCACATCAAGTCCAATCCGCCTTGCCTACAATTGTAGTCAGCCCTTCCGCCTGAAATTCATTCGTGCTTTTGCGACTCTGGACAATCTTTTTCGAGCAGAATCCCAGTGGTGCGCACTGGTCCGCGTCTTTTTGACATCCCAACAAATTCTTGCTTATGGTTGTATCATGGTTCTAAATAGCGTAAAAGGCGGCATGTAATTTTCCAAGACACATTTTTAGATTGTCAATGACCTTGCCTTTGGTCGCTGAAGCGGGTACGCTTCAAACTCTAAGTAAATGCCGCTTAAAGCGCCGGGAGTTGTGCCGGAGACTGGGGGATATGAAAACCCGCCTCGGAATTCAGGCAACCTCCCGCGGAAGGACGTTTCGGTCGCCCATCCCGGCATAGCCGATGCCGCTCCCCGGCTGTGCTCCGGCGTCGGCAGGCGACGAGCGGGCCGAATGCGTGGATCGCTTCCGTTCCTGCCCCATGCCCGTCCCACCTCCTGCCGAGCCAGGGACGGACTCCAGAATCGGGCTTTGCCGCCCCCCTGTCCCGAATTTCGCCCCAGACACTCCGTCCCAGACACTCCGCTCCAGACACCAAGGCCAGATACCAGGAAAGGACCCCGCCATGGCTATGCAGCGCTATCTCGTCAACTATCCCCGGCTGTCGGCCGACTCCCTCGCCAAATGGTCGTCGGTTCCCAGCAGCGTCGCCTCCGACGCGATGAACCGGTGCCAGAGCATGGATTCGCGCATCAAGCCGATGGTGCCCGGCATGCGCATCTGCGGTCAGGCCCGCACCGTGGTCACCATGCCCGGCGACAACAGCATGGTTCATCATGCCGTCAGTCTGGCGGAGCCGGGCGATGTGGTGGTGGTGGCCGGCGGTGGCCTGGACGATGTGGCATTGGCGGGCGAATGGGTTGTGCGCTGCTGCAAGCGGCGCGCGCTTGGCGGCCTGGTGGTCGACGGCTCGGTCCGCGACCTGCACGAGATTCGCGGGCTTGGCCTGCCGGTCTTCGCCAAGGGTGCCGTGGCCCGCGGTCCGCACAAGAATTTCGGCGGCAAGATGGATGTCACCGCGGCCATCGGCGGCGTGCCGGTCAATCCCGGCGACCTGATCCTCGGCGACGAGGATGGTGTGGTCGTGGTGCCGCTGGTCTTCGCCGAGGCCGCCCTGACACAGAGCCTCGCCCTGCTGGAGCGCGAGCGCAGATGGACCGAGCAGATCGAGGCCGGCGCCACCCTGGTGGACGTGCTGGGCGTCCCGCCGCTGGAGATCGTTTCCGCCGAATGACCGGGATCGCATAAAGGAAAGCCTCCGCCTCTGCGGCCATCGCCCTAGTCCGCCCCCATGGTGCCGCGTCCATGTCGCTGATTTTCCAGATCGTCCTGCCGATGTTCGGCCTGATCGCCCTTGGCTTCTGG
>NZ_BADK01000968.1 GCF_000333595.1 Azospirillum sp. B506 | reverse complement strand
CGACCCGCTGCTGGCGTTGAAGAAGTTTTCCGGCTTCGCCCGCATGGCGCCCGAGTCCCGTGCCGCCACCGCCTTCGTCGCGTTGGAGGATTGGCTGAACGACGGGGTTCCCCTGGTGGCGGGGGTGGCGCGGGACGCGCTGGCCGGCTGGTACGGCCGCAACGACACGGCGGCCGGAGCCTGGATGGTCGCCGGTCTGCCGGTCGATCCCGGCGCCATCCGTGTGCCGACCCTTGCCCTGATTCCGGAGCGCGACCGCATCGTTCCGCCGGCCTCCGCCCTCGCCCTGCCCAATGCCGTTCCGGGCGCCCGGATCCTGCGTCCGCCGTTGGGCCATATCGGCATGGTGGTGAGTGCCGGCGCCGAAACCGGCGTGTGGACTCCGCTGGCCGATTGGCTTGCTGCGACAGGTTAGCGCCGCGACCTTCAGCCAGCTTGCACCTGTCATGGTGGTGGACTTAAGGTAAGAATCACTCCGAGCGTCCCACCAGCGCTATAATAATACTGTCCTATTTCGAGGAGCGTTCCATGACCGAGGTTGTCATCGCCGGTGCCGCCCGTACGCCCATCGGCAGCTTCAACGGTGCTCTCAGCGCCGTTCCCGCCCATGTTCTGGGCGAGGTCGCAATCCGCGAGGCGCTGGCCCGCGCCAAGACCGACGCGGCGGAAGTGAACGAGGTCATCTTTGGCCAGATCCTGACCGCCGGCCAGGGCCAGAACCCGGCCCGTCAGGCTGCCGTCAACGCCGGCATTCCGGTCGAGGCGACCGCCGTCGGCGTCAACCAGCTCTGCGGGTCCGGCCTGCGCACCGTCGCGCTCGGCTATCAGGCGATCAAGAACGGCGACGCCGACATCCTGGTCGTGGGCGGCCAGGAAAGCATGAGCATGGCGCCGCACGTCATGCACCTGCGCAACGGCACCAAGATGGGCTCCGCCGAGTTGCTCGACACCATGCTGCGCGACGGCCTGACCGACGCCTTCCATGGCTATCACATGGGCACCACCGCGGAGAACGTCGCCCAGAAGTGGCAGCTGACCCGCCAGGAACAGGACGCCTTCGCCGCCGCCAGCCAGCAGAAGGCCGAGGCGGCGCAGAAGGCCGGCCGCTTCAAGGACGAGATCGTCCCGGTCACCATCAAGGGCCGCAAGGGCGATGTCGTCGTGTCGGACGACGAGTACCCGAAGCACGGCACCACGGAGGAGTCCCTGGCCAAGCTGCGCCCGGCCTTCTCGAAGGACGGCACGGTGACCGCCGGCAACGCCTCGGGCATCAATGACGGTGCCGCCGCCCTGGTGTTGATGACGGCGGAGAACGCGGCCAAGCGCGGCGTCACCCCGCTGGCCCGCATCGTCTCCTGGGCAACCGCCGGCGTCGATCCGGCGATCATGGGCACCGGCCCGATCCCGGCCTCGCGCAAGGCGCTGGAAAAGGCCGGCTGGACCATCGACGACCTCGATCTGATCGAGGCGAACGAGGCCTTCGCCGCCCAGGCCCTTGCCGTCAACAAGGATCTGGGCTGGGACACCAGCAAGGTCAACGTCAACGGCGGCGCCATTGCGCTCGGCCACCCGGTCGGTGCGTCGGGTGCCCGCGTGCTGACCACGCTGCTGTTCGAAATGCAGAAGCGTGACGCCAAGAAGGGCCTCGCCACCCTGTGCATCGGTGGCGGCATGGGCATCGCCCTCTGCGTCGAGCGCGACTGAGGACCGGACGGGCCGTTTTCCGGACGGGAAGCGGCCCACGCCTTTGAAGGTTTGGGACATCCGCCGGACCTGCGGAGGGAGTCTCCTGCCCAAAAACAAAAAGTCAAAGAAACCAACCAACCATCACTAAATCTGGGGAGAAGAACTATGGCTCGTGTTGCAGTCGTCACTGGTGGCACCCGCGGCATCGGCGAGGCGGTGGCCGTCGCCCTGAAGAATGCCGGCTACAAGGTTGCTGCCAACTATGCCGGCAACGATCAGGCGGCCGAGGAATTCACCGCCCGCACCGGCATCCCGACCTACAAGTTCGACGTCGCGGATTTCGACGCCTGCAAGAAGGGGATCGCCGCGATCGAGGGTGACCTCGGTCCGGTCGACGTGCTGATCAACAATGCCGGCATCACCCGTGACGGCGTGATGCACCGCATGACCTACGATCAGTGGGAGAAGGTGATCCACACCAACCTCTCCTCCTGCTTCAACATGTGCCGCAACGTCATCGACGGCATGCGCGAGCGCGGTTTCGGCCGCATCGTCAACATCGGCTCGGTCAACGGCCAGGCCGGCCAGTACGGCCAGGTCAACTATGCCGCGGCGAAGTCCGGCATCCACGGCTTCACCAAGGCGCTGGCGCAGGAGAGCGCGGCCAAGGGCATCACCGTCAACGCCATCGCCCCCGGCTACATCGACACCGACATGGTGCGGGCGGTGCCGGCCAACGTGCTGGAGAAGATCGTCGCCCGCATCCCGGTCGGCCGTCTCGGCCGCGCGTCGGAGATCGCCAAGGCCGTACTCTACCTCGTCGACGACGACAATGGCTTCATGACCGGCTCGACCCTGTCGGTCAACGGCGGCCAGCACATGTATTGATCCCGGACCGGGTCTCGCACCCTGGTTCTTGAGATGTGACGAAGCCCCTTTCCCGCGTCCGGCCGGACCTTTGGTTCGCCGGGGGTGGGGGAGGGGTTTTGTTTTGGGCGGTCTTGGGGGCTGGGCCTTGCTGCCGGTGCTACCCAGTAGTGCCATCTGGAACGGCGGGTGGCCTATGACTGTGAAAACTTCGATTTCCCTGACCGACGAGCAGGAAGCCTATGCGCGAGGCCTCGTTGAAGCCGGACATTATCCAAGCCTCAGTGCCGTCATTCAGCGTGGTCTTGAGGTGCTGCGCCATGAGACGGAAGCTCGTGACTTGGAGCTTGAAGCTCTCCGGTTGTTGATCGATCAGCGCCTTGCCGGTCCCTTTGTCGATCTTGAAGAGGGGATAGCCGAGATCCGTGCGCTGAGGAGACGCAAGGGAAATGCCGGCTCATCCCTATAAAGTGCGCCTTGCGGCCGCGGTCGCCCGTGACCTCAACCTCACTGAGGCTCACCTTGCCGACGCGTATCAAGCTTTGGGCGACGATGAGGAGCGGGCGGCGGACAGGGCCGCTGTCCTAGTCCACGAAGCCGCAGACCATTTGCGGGGACTGGCGGACCTTCCGTATCGCGGTACCGAGCATCCGGAGATTCGTCCCGGACTTCGTACGGTGACAAAAAGAAAATTCACAATCAATTTCCGCATTTATCAAGACCGTGCCGAGGTTCTGGTCATCGCCATTTTCTTCGGAGGCGTGGATCACAGGCGGCAGATCGTCGATCGCCTTCGGGGTCGATAGCGCCTGATTTTCTTGATCGGATTGATAGGCATCGCACTTGACGGACCGGCCGCCGAGTTGAAGGGTATCGTCCGTTTCGGACGCACCACCACATCGGACACCCTGCGATGCCTTACACCTCGTTGCGTGACTTCATCGACCGGCTGGAGAAGGCGGGGCGGCTGGTGGTGGTGACGGAGCCGGTCTCCAGCGTGCTGGAGATGACCGAGATCCAGACCCGCCTGCTGGCCGAGAACGGCCCGGCGGTGCTGTTCGAGAACGTCGTCAAGGCCGATGGCACCCGCTCGGAGATGCCGGTGCTGGTCAACCTGTTCGGCACGGTCGAACGGGTCGCCTGGGGCATGGACCGCGAGCCGCACCAACTGCGTGCCGTCGGCGAGACCCTGGCCTTCCTCAAGCAGCCGGAGCCGCCGGGCGGCTTCCGCGAGGCGCTGGAACTGATCCCGCTCGCCAAGACGGTTCTGTCGATGAAGCCGAAGACGGTCGGCTCGGCTCCCTGCCAGGAGGTGGTGCTGACCGGCGACGACATCGACCTCGGCCGCCTGCCGGTGCAGAGCTGCTGGCCGGGCGAGCCGGCGCCGCTGATCACCTGGCCGCTGGTGGTGACCAAGGGGCCGACCGGCAAGCGCGAGGACGACTTCAACCTCGGCATCTACCGCATGCAGGTGCTGGGCAGGAACAAGACGATCATGCGCTGGCTGAAGCATCGCGGCGGCGCCCAGCACCATCACCGCTGGCAGGCGAGCGGCAAGCGCGAGCCGCTGCCCTGTGCCGTCGTGCTGGGGGCCGATCCCGGCACCATCCTGGCGGCGGTGACGCCAGTGCCCGACACCCTGTCGGAATACCAGTTCGCCGGCCTGCTGCGCGGCAAGAAGGTCGAGCTGGTTGAGTGCAAGACGGTGCCGCTGAAGGTGCCGGCCCAGGCGGAGATCGTCCTGGAAGGCCATGTCAGCCTCGACGAATACGCCGACGAGGGACCCTACGGCGACCACACCGGCTATTACAACTCGGTCGAATCCTTCCCGGTCTTCACCGTCACCGCCATGACGATGCGGCGCAAGCCGATCTATCTGTCCACCTTCACCGGCCGTCCGCCCGACGAGCCGTCGGTGCTGGGCGAGGCGCTGAACGAGGTCTTCATCCCGCTGCTGGTCCAGCAGTTCCCGGAGATCGTCGATTTCTGGCTGCCGCCGGAAGGCTGTTCCTACCGCATCGCGGTGGTCAGCATGAAGAAGGCCTATCCCGGCCATGCCAAGCGGGTGATGATGGGCGTCTGGTCCTTCCTGCGCCAGTTCATGTACACGAAATGGGTGATCGTCGTGGACGACGACATCGACGCGCGGAACTGGAAGGATGTGATGTGGGCGATCTCCACCCGCATGGATCCGGCGCGCGACATCACGGTGATCGAGGGCACGCCCATCGACTATCTCGACTTCGCCAGTCCGGACTCGGGACTCGGCGGCAAGGTCGGCCTCGACGCCCACAACAATGGCCGCCGGAAACCAAGCGCGAATGGGGTGAGAAGCTCCACATGACCAACGAGGTCGTGGAAAAAGTCAGCCGCAAATGGGACCTGTACGGGCTGCCGGGCAGCGGGAAGCCGATCTGGAAGTGAGGTGAAGTCCCTCTCCCAATCCAGGTCGGGAGAGGGACACCATTACCGCCGCGGGTCGCGGCTCAGGCCCTTGGCCTGCAGGTCTTCGAGATACTCGGCCCACAGGGCGTCCTGTCCGGTGCCGATCTCGTAGAGATATTTCCAAGTGTAGATGCCGCTGTCGTGCAGGTCGTCGAAGACGATGCGGATGGCGTAGTTGCCGACCGGCTCCAGCCGCATGATGCCGACATGCCGGCGGCCGGCGACCGTCTGCTTCTGGCTGGGATTGTGGCCCTGGACCTCGGCGGACGGGCTGACCACGCGCAGGAACTCCGCCGGGTAGGAGAAGGTCCGGCCGTCGTCGAAATCGACCTCCAGCCGCTTCTCCTCCCTCTTCAGGCGGATTTCGGTCGGCCAATGGATCGTGCCGAACCCGTCGCCTGTATCGGCGCTTTGGCTCATCGCGCCGACCCCGCCTTGTCGAGGCTGCGGGCCTCGTCGATCAGCATGATCGGGATGCCGTCGCGAATCGGATAGGCCAGACCCGCGCGCTCGCTGACCAGCTCCGCCCGCTCGGCGTCGTAGCGCAGAGGCCCCTTCGTCAGCGGGCAGACCAGGATCTCCAGCAGCTTCGGATCGACGCGGGCGTTGGTTTTCGCTTCGCTGCTCTTGTCCTCGGGCGTCGCCATCTCGTGTCTCTTGGTGAATTGGAGGAAGGGCGGTGATTGGCAGAAGGTCAGTGCTTGGGTGGCGGGCCGTCGCCATCATGGCTGTCGAGAATGGCCATCTCGACCAGCCCGATCAAGAGCTTCCCGCGCTCCGCCAGGGTCGGCGCCTCCAGCAGGGCCTGTTTCTCGCCGGGCGTGAAGGGGCAGATCATCGCCAGCGAGTTGACCAGCCGCTCGTCCAGCGTCGATTCGATGGACTTCCAGTCGACCGACAGGCCCTGGACCCGGAAATAGGTCTTCAGCGCACCGATCAGCCGGTTGCGGTCGATGTCGCCGCAGACCCCCGGCTCCAGGTCGGCGCGGAAGGGCCGCCAGTCGGGAACCACCCGCCGATAGCCGCCCGTCCCCTTCACCTCGCGCCCGATCTCGAAGCGGGCGACCCCGGTCAGGGTGATGAGGTAACGGCCATCGTCGGTTTCGGCGAAGCTGGTGATGCGACCTGCACAGCCACAGGAGTAGACGGCGGGTTCGCGCTCCCGCCCGGCAGGGTCGAGCGGCTGGAGCATGCCGATCATGCGGCCGCTGCCCAGCGCATCCTCGACCATGGCGAGATAGCGCGGCTCGAAGATGTTCAACGGCAGCCGCGCCCGCGGCAGCAGCAGAACGCCGGCCAGCGGGAAAATCGGCAGCATGGCCGGCAACTGGCTGAATTCGGCATCGAAGGGGTGTCTGGTCATGCCAATCAGATAGAACCCCTTCGCCGGTGGAACAGCCGTCCTGTTTTCGGAAAAATGTCAGCTGAACATCATGGTCGACAGGCGGCGGCGGGTCTTCACCGTCAACGGATCGGTGTGGCCGAACGCCTCGAAGAACTTCACCAGCTGCTTGCGGGCGCCGTCGTCGTTCCAGCTGCGGTCACGCTTGAAGATCTCCAGCAGCTCGTCCACCGCCGCCTCGCGCTTGCCGGCCGCGAACAGCGCCATGGCGAGATCGAAGCGCGAGGCATGGTCGTTCGGGTCATGGGCGACCTTTTCCATCAGCTCCGGAATCGGGCCGGCGTTGGCCGCCTGCTCCGCCACGTCGAGAGCGGCACGGACGTTGGCCAGCTCCTTGTCCTTGGCGATGGCTTCCGGGGCCTGGGCCAGCATCTGCTTGGCGTTCTCCAGGTCGCCGGCGGCGATCAGGCAGCGGACGATGCCGGCATAGGCCTGGACGTTCTCCGGCTCCGCCTGCAGGATCTGGCTGTAGAGGTCCAGAGCGCCCTGCAGGTCGCCGCCCTCCATCATCTCCTTGGCCTGGGCGAAGGCCTCGTCCAGCATATCATCGCCGCCGACGCCCGCCTGCTTGGCCAGCGCCACCAGCTTGTCGACGAAGGCCTTGACCTGAGATTCGGGCACGGCGCCCATGAAGCCGTCGACAGGGCGGCCCTGGAAGAAGGCATAGACAGCCGGGATCGACTGCACGCGCAGCTGCGAGGCGATCATCGGGTTGGCGTCGGTGTCGATCTTCACCAGGCGCACCGCGCCCTTGGCGGCGCGCACCGCCTTCTCGATGATCGGACCCAGCTGCTTGCAGGGGCCGCACCAGGGCGCCCAGAAATCGACGATCACCGGGACATCGCGAGAGGCCTCGATCACGTCGGCCATGAAAGCGCGGTCGGTGGTGTCCTTGACGACGTCAGCGGCACCGGCGGCGGCGGGAGCGGCGGGCTTGGACCCGTTGGCGGGGGGCATGGAGAACATGGCGTGTTTCGGTCCCGTTGGTGATGCCTGGCCCATTAGGACATCCCGGTGGGCCATGGAGTTGGCGATCCGGCCGCTGCCGGTCCGGATCCTGCTTCGTTGCCGACATATGTGAGCGCGCAGGGCGGCTCAAGCAAGCATTGCGTGGAAACCGCGCCCCGACGTCACTCCCCGATGGTGCCGGGCCCGGTGCGGCCGAACTCGACGATCGCCGGCTCGTGGCCGCAGGCGCGGATGAAGCGCAGCAGGTCGTCGCGCCGGATCGCCGTGGTGCGGTCGTTCAGCAGCGGATGATAGTTCAGCAGCTCATGTTCCATCATCGCCTGCTGCAGGACCACGCGCACCTTGTGCCCGGTGTCGTTGACCAGGGCGAAGGGGGTAACCGATCCCGGCCGGATGCCCAGGAAACGCCACAGCCGCTCCGCCGATGCGAAGGACAGCCGCGCCGACCCGATGAGCTTGTCCAACCGGTTCAGGTCGATCCGCGCATCCTCCAGCGCCACCACCAGCCAATGCTGGTCCTTCTTGTCCTTCAGGAACAGGTTCTTGCAATGGCCGCCGGGAAGTGCGCCGCGCAGAGCCTTGCTTTCCTCCACCGTGTGCAGCGGCGGGTGGCTGTGCGTGGTCGCCTGGATGCCCAGCGCGTCGATCCGCGCCAGAAGCTGGTCCGGCGAGGTCGGCAGCGGCGCGTCCCCATCTGGAACGGAGGCGCCGGCAGGGGAGGTCGATGCGATATCCATGATAACCCTTGTACCGGGCGCCTGCACCGGGCGCCCGGAAAATCGTTCAGCCGGCGAAAAAAAACTGAACAAGGCGCTTGCATTGCGTCGGCCGATGAGTATAGTCCGCCGCACACCGCCGGACGGCACGACAAAACGTCGAACGATGGTGCGGAGCGCGGGCGTAACTCAGGGGTAGAGCACACCTTTGCCAAGTTGGGGGTCGAGGGTTCAAATCCTTCCCCCGC
>NZ_BADK01000969.1 GCF_000333595.1 Azospirillum sp. B506 | reverse complement strand
ACGATGGCGGTGACACGCGGAATCAGCACGTTGGGGCCATGGATCGGCGGCCCCTCGCTGCGGTCGGTCAGATAGATCAGCGCGCTGATCGCCTGGGTCAGCAGCAGCGCCAGCACCACCGTCAGGGCGATGCGCGAGGCAAGGCTGTTGAACAGGCGCAGGCGCGGACGGCGGGCCGGGCGATGAGGGGCCGCTCCGGATTGCGCTGTTTCAGGCCGGGCCGTTTTGGGCTGGGCCGTCATGGCGCAAGCCCGCCGCTCGAAAGGGACGGGCCGGCGACCGCCGGGGTGAACAGATAACCACCGCCACGCACCGTCTTGATCAGCGTCGGGTCGGCCGGGTCGGGTTCGATCTTGCGGCGCAGCCGGCTGACCTGGACGTCGATGGAGCGGTCGAAGGGAACCGCCGAGCGGCCGCGTGCCAGATCCAGCAGCTGGTCGCGGGTCAGCACCCGCTGCGGATGCTCGACGAAGGCGACCAGCAGGTCGTACTCGCCGGCCGACAGCTGGACCAGCACCCCGTCGGGCGAGCGCAGCTCCCGCTTGGTGACATCGAGCGACCAGCCCTCGAAGCGCAGCACCGTGCCGGCCGCCGCCGGGGCGCCGGCCACCGGCGGGGCGGAGGCACGGCGCAGCACCGCCTTGATGCGGGCCAGCAGTTCGCGTGGGCTGAAGGGCTTCGCCAGATAATCGTCGGCGCCCATCTCCAGCCCGACGATGCGGTCGGTCTCCTCCCCCATGGCGGTCAGCATGATGACGGGGATCTGCGCCGTCTGCGGCGTCGCGCGCAGGCGGCGGCACAGCGACAGCCCGTCCTCCCCCGGCAGCATCAGGTCCAGCACGATCAGGTCGACGCGGGCGCCGTCGAGCGTGCGCATCATTTCCGCCCCGTCCCTGACCCCGGTGACCCGGAAGCCGTGC
>NZ_BADK01000970.1 GCF_000333595.1 Azospirillum sp. B506 | reverse complement strand
AGTGCCGCGTAATAAGCATCGTGCCGGGCCTGCCACAGCTTCGAGCGGTCTCCGGGCCGGGTCGCCCAGGCGAACTCCATCCCGCCATGCTCGGCGGCGATGGCGGCAACCATCTCCGCCTGCTCCTTCACGCCGGCCTCGGTGCCGTGGAACTCGAAGAACAGGGTCGGGGCGACGGCGTAGTCGAGCTTGGAGTATTTGTTGACGGCGTCGATCTGCACCTCGTCGAGCAGTTCGATGCGGGCGACGGGGACGCCGATCTGGATGGTCTGGATCACCGTGTCGACCGCGCCCTTGATGGTCGGGAAGGCGCAGACGGCGGACGAGATCGCTTCCGGAATGCCGTAGAGCTTCAGCGTCACCTCGGTGATGATGCCGAGCGTGCCTTCGGAGCCGACGAACAGACGGGTCAGGTCATAGCCGGCCGCCGACTTGCGCGCCCGCCCGCCGGTCCTGATGACGCGGCCGTCGGCCAGCACCACGGTCAGGCCCAGCACATTCTCGCGCATCGTGCCATAGCGCACGGCATTGGTGCCGCTGGCCCGTGTCGCCGACATGCCGCCCAGCGAGGCGTTGGCGCCGGGATCGATGGGGAAGAACAGGCCGGTGTCGCGCAGATGCTCGTTCAGCTGCTTGCGGGTCACGCCGGCCTGGACGGTGACGTCCAGATCCTCCGCGCTGACACGCAGGATCTGCTGCATGCCCGACAGGTCGATGGTGATGCCGCCGGCCAGCGCCGCGATGCCGCCCTCCAGCGAGGTGCCGGTGCCGAAGGGGATGATCGGCAGCTTGTACCTGGCGCAGATCTTCACGATCGCGCTGACCTCTTCGGTCGAGTTGGCGAAGGCGACGCCATCCGGCGGACAGGGGGTGTGGTAGGACTCGTCCTTGCCGTGATGCTCGCGCACCGGCAGGGAGGTGGTGAACCGGTCGCCCAGCAGAGCCGTCAGCTCGGCCCGAGCCTCCTCGGTCAGGGCCGCGCGCGGCTGGGTGGTGGCGATGACGGTCATGGGTGTTGTCCCTCCCGGTCGATGGTTCATTGGTATGACCAAGCGAGGCTAAAGCGGCAGGCGCGCGCTTGGCAAGACAGGCGATGCGCAAGGGTGGAATGCCGGGACTGCCACAGACTGATCCCACCTGCACGCACGCGCCGCCACACCTGTTGCACCGGTGGCGCAACAGTCCCTGCAACACCTGTTGCAACGCCCCACCCCGACGCACACCCCGAACCGTTGAAAATCAAGAAAATCCGCTGAACTGACCATCTGGCACGGCGGTTGCTCTACTCCCCCTCGAACCGCG
>NZ_BADK01000971.1 GCF_000333595.1 Azospirillum sp. B506 | reverse complement strand
AGGCGACGCGCCCGGAGCCGTAAGAGGCCACGCAGTCGCCCTCGACATAGGCGCGGGTCAGCGCCGCACCGCCGAGCAGCACCGGGACCTCCAGCCCCTCGCGGGTCATCTCCTCCAGATTCTCGCGCATCACCACGGTGGATTTCACCAACAGGCCGGACATGCCGACGGCATCGGCCTTGTGTTCCTTGGCGGCCTGGATGATGGCGGTGACCGGCTGCTTGATGCCGAGATTGACCACCTTGTAGCCGTTGTTGGTCAGGATGATGTCGACAAGGTTCTTGCCGATGTCGTGGACGTCGCCCTTTACGGTGGCGAGGACCAGCGTGCCCTTCTGCTGGCCTTCGATCTTCTCCATGTGCGGCTCAAGCCACGCCACGGCGGCCTTCATCGTCTCCGCCGACTGCAGCACGAAGGGAAGCTGCATCTTGCCGGCGCCGAACAACTCGCCCACCACCTTCATGCCGTCGAGCAGGTAGGTGTTGATGATCTCCAGCGGCGGATGGCTCTTCATCGCTTCGGCAAGGTCGTCCTCAAGCCCGGTGCGGTCGCCATCGACGATGCGTTCCTTCAGCCGGTCCTCGACCGTCTCGGCGCGGGCCTTCTTCTTGGCGTCGGCCGCCTTGCGCCCCTCGAACAGGGCGATGAAGGCCTGGAGCGGGTCATACCCTTCGGCACGGCGGTCGAAGATCAGATCCTCGGCGGTCTTGACCTCCTTCTCGGGGATCTGGTGCAAGGGCAGGATCTTGGAGACATGGACGATGGCGCCCGTCATCCCCTTCTTCACCGCATGGTCGAGGAAGACCGAGTTCAGCACATGGCGTGCCGCGGCATTCAGGCCGAAGGAGACGTTGGACAGGCCCAGGATGATCTGGCAGCCGGGCATCTCGCGGGCGATCGCCTCGATGCCTTCCAGCGTCCAGATGGCGAGCTTGCGGTCGTCCTCGTTGCCGGTGGCGATGGTGAAGGTGAGCGGGTCGAACAGCAGGTCGGACGGGGCAAGGCCGTACTCGTTCACCGCCAGATCATAGAGCCGCTTGGCGATGGCCAGCTTGCGATCCGGCGTCTTCGCCATGCCCTCTTCATCGATGGTCAGGGCGATGACGGCGGCGCCGAACTTCTTGGCAAGCGCCAGACGCTGCCTTGCCGGTTCCTCGCCATCCTCGAAGTTGATCGAGTTGAGGATCGCCTTGCCGCCATAGAGCGCCAGCGCCTGCTCCAGCACCTTGTACTCGGTCGAATCGATCACCAGCGGGGCGGTGACGGAGCCGGAGAAGCGGGAGATCACCGCATTCATCTCCGCCACCTCGTCACGGCCGACGAAGGCGGTGCAGACGTCCAGCGAGTGGCTGCCTTCCTTGACCTGCTCGCGCGCCATCTCGACGCAGCCGTCCCAGTCGTTCCGCTCCTGCAGCTCGCGCCACTTCTTGGAACCGTTGGCGTTGCAGCGCTCGCCGATGGCGAAGAAGGCGTTCTCCTGGCGCAGCGTGACCTGGGAGTAGAGCGAGGCCACCGCCGGCACCCAATGGACGGTGCGGCCCTTCGGCGCCGGGCGGTGCGAGCCGGCCGGAGCCAGCTTGCGCAGCATCTGGTTCGCCGCCGCGATGTGCGGGACGTTGGTGCCGCAGCAGCCGCCGACCAGATTGACGCCGTCCTCGCTGGCGAAGCGTTCCAGCCAATGGGCGAAGTCGTCGGCGCGCAACGGGTAGTGCGTCTTGCCGTCCACCAGTTCGGGCAGGCCGGCATTGGGCTGGACCGAGATCAGGCCCGGCCAGTTCTGCGAGAGCCAGCGCACATGCTCGCTCATCTCCAGCGGGCCGGTGGCGCAGTTGAGGCCCATCAGCGGCACGTCGAGCGCCTGGATGACGGTGGCGGCGGCGGCGATGTCGGTGCCGACCAGCAGCGTGCCGGTGGTCTCGACCGTCACCTGGACGAAGACGGGGGTGTCGGACTTCGCCTCAGCCCGCGCGCGCTTGATGCCGTTGACGGCGGCCTTGATCTGCAGGGGATCCTGGCAGGTCTCGACCAGGATCGCGTCGGCCCCGCCGGCGATCAGGCCGGCGGCCTGGACGTAGAAGCTGTCCTCCGCCGGTTGATAGGCGATGTGTCCCAGGCTGGGCAGCTTGGTGCCCGGCCCGATGGAGCCGATGACGAAGCGCGGCTGGCCGTCCTTGAAGCTTTCCGCCGCTTCGCGCGCCAGCTCGACCGCGCGCTGGTTGATCTCGAAGGCCTTCTCGGAAATGCCGAACTCGCCCAACGTCACCGGCGAGGCGCCGAAGGTGTCGGTCTCCACCATGTCGGCGCCGGCCTCGAAATAGCCGCGATGGATGTCGCGGACGATGTCCGGGCGCGACAGCGGCAGGATGTCGGTGCAGTTCTCGTGCCCCCAGTAATCCTTCTCGACGTCGAGGTCGAGCGCCTGGATGCGGCTGCCGAACCCGCCGTCGCAAAGCAGAACACGGTCACGCAGGGTGTCGAGGATGTGGGGCATTGCCTAGAGTTCCGTTTCTTTCTTTGCCGCTTCGCGGCTAAGAGCTGATTCGATAGATGCGTATTTACTGAGCCTATCGAGGATAGGTGTCGTGATGTAGAATGAACCACCAAATCCATTAACTAATTCAAGAAACCCAGTCCTCAGAATAGATCCACAATATGCGTAAAATTCCTCAACTGTTCCGATATACGCCGGAACGATCTCGCCGATAACTTCCTTCTGAATCTCAAACCCTTCTTCTCGCCTATTGGCTGGATCCTGCAACTTGAAAACATGACGTTGGAACACACCAAGAATGATGGCTTCTTCCCTGCGGAGAGAAGAAAGCGTATCGGAGAAATACATAAATTCGTCTGATATAAGCCTAGAACGTGAGTACATACCGTTGATGGTCAGCGCCAAAAGACGGAGATTAAGACGCGCCGCTCCCTCTTGCGCCGCTCGGCCATATCTCAGCATACAAGCTATAACGTCTTCAATTTGCGCTGCATCATTTAGATCTTTGTTGCCGATTTTGACATCTTCAATAAGAATATCCCGAGCTTCTTCAAGACGCTTCCTACGAAGCGCCTGAATAGCTCCCGAAAAGCTGGCACCAAACACGCTAGCCAAAGCTAAATTTTCTTTTGCTGCTGCGTCGGACACCAAAGCTCCGACAAGAGATGCAAACATATCTCCCGCCATCATACGGCCCTTTTCCCGAAAACATTCGTAGGCCACCAATCTACCGCCAGAATTTGCTTGAGACTGTAGGGGCAGTCTGCCGGCACGCTTCCCTGAAGAATTGCTTCATCTAGAAAATCAGTGATAGCTACCAAACGTGCTCTGCCGTAAAGATCCGAGAGATCGATGCAACTGTGAAGGCTTGGGCTATCCTCAAGCAATGTCTTGATGTCAAAGCGGGTGCGCATGATCGCCAAACGCAGCTCGACCTCTGACGTGGCATTTTGAGTAAATTGGAAGCGCAGCAGTCCGATCATGACCTGCCGAATACCGTCTTGCAGGTCTCGGCGCTCGCGCCGCCCAATGCTCTCAATCTCCTCGGCTACATTTTCCCAGTCAACGGGAGTAGAAGTGGGCTGCTTTGACGCCTCGCGCAGCAGCCGTCCCTGCTCCAAAGCCCAAGCATAGAAGTCCGTGTCGTATCCGATCCGGCTGTCCATGGCGTCAGTCCTCCAGCCCGTGGCGGTTCACCGGCCACCAGTCGGGATCGCGCAGATCCTCCAGGGCATAGGGGCAAACCTTCGGCAGGGCGTCGATGGCGATGCTGTCGTCCTGGCAGGCGTCGTCGCGACCGTCCAGCCACGCCTTTCCCAGGATCTCGGCAGGCCAGCGCTGCAGGCTCGGATGCTCCTCCAGCTTGTCCTGAAGATGACGGCGGGCCTTGGTCACGGAGATCCGCCATTTCCGGCGCGGGTAGGGATCGGGCGAGTGTTCGAGTTTCAGAAGATGCTCGATCACCGTGGCCAGATGGCTGCGGATCGCGTCCTTGACCTGCCCGCCCATGATGTCGAGTTCCTCGGCGATGTGCTCCCAATCGATGGGCGAGTTGGAGCGTTCGGTCGCCGCTTCGCGCAGCAGCCGCGCCTGTTCCTGGGTCCAGGCGTAGAAGTCCGTGTCGTATCCGATCCGGCTGTCCATGTCATCGCCCTCCCGCGACAATTCGCCGTCCCAGCATAGCACAGGGCGGCGTCCGCCACCCCTACCCCGCCACCGCCGCGGCGGCCGGCGCGGCCTTCGCCTTCACGCCCAGCATGCGGCAGATGGCGATGGTCAGGTCCGACCGGTTCAGCGTGTAGAAGTGGAAGTCGTTCACGCCCTGTGCCTGCAGGGCCTGGCACTGCTCGGCCGCCACCGTCGCGGCGACGAGCTGGCGGGTTTCCGGGTCGTCGTCCAGCCCCTCGAAGGTCTCGGCCAGCTTCGCCGGCATCGAGGCGCCGCACCGGCCGGCGAACTCCACCGCGCGGGCGAAGTTGGTGATCGGCAGGATGCCGGGAACGATCGGCACATGGATGCCGGCGGCGGCACAGCGGTCGAGGAAGCGGTAATAGGCGTCGTTGTCGAAGAAGAACTGGGTGATCGCGCGGGTGGCGCCGGCATCGACCTTGCGCTTCAGGTTGTCGAGGTCGAACTGGGCGCTCGGCGCCTCCGGATGGGCCTCCGGATAGGCCGCCACCGAGATCTCGAAATCGGCGATGCGCTTCATCCCGGCCACCAGATCGGCGGCATAGGCGTAGCCGCCGGGGAACGGCTCATACTTGCCGCCGACCCCGCCCGCCGTCTCGGGCGGGTCGCCGCGCAGCGCCACCAGATGGCGGATGCCGGCGTCCCAATAGGTGCGGGCGATGGCGTCGATCTCGTCGCGGGTGGCGCCGACGCAGGTGAAATGGGCGGCGGCCGGAATGCCGGTCTCCGCCTGGATGCGGCAGACGGTGGCGTGGGTGCGCTCACGGGTCGAGCCGCCCGCCCCATAGGTCACCGACACGAAGCTGGGCGACAGCGGAGCCAGCCGCCGGATCGACTGCCACAGGCTCTGCTCCATCTTCTCCGACTTGGGCGGGAAGAACTCGAAGCTGATGGCGGGCAGCGCAGAGGTGGGCGCGGTCATGACGGGACTCCGCTGAGCGAGTGGGCTGGCTTTTGGGATTGGGCGTGGAGACCGGCCGGACGGGTGGCCGGCCAGATCGAAACGGTGAGCGGGTCGCCCGGCAGATGCACCACCGGGCCGCAGTCCAGGCCCGACTGGCGGCACCAGCCGGCGACCTCGGCATCCGAGAAGCCCAGGCGGCGGTGCGCATGCTCCTCGCGCAGGGCTTCGAGATGGTGGGGGGCGAAATCGACGACCAGCAGCAGCCCGCCGGGGCGCAGGACCCGCGCCGCCTCGGCCAGGACACCGGAGGGAGACTCGGTGTAGTGCAGGACCTGATGGATCACCGCAGCGTCAAAGGAGCCTGATGGGAACGGCAACTGGTACATGTCGGCCTGACGGACATGGCAGTGGCGCAAGCCCGCCTCCTCCAGCCGGTTGCGGGCGACGGCCAGCATCTCGCGCGACTGGTCTACCCCGATCGCGCGGTGGACGCGCCCGGCCAGCACCTCCAGCATCCGTCCGGTGCCGGTGCCGATATCCAGCAGCTCCTCCACCTCCCCTTTCGGGAACAGGCGCAGCAGAGCGGCCTCGACCTCGCCTTCCGCAACGTGAAGGGAGCGGATTTCGTGCCAGCGCGCGGCATTCTCGCGGAAATAGGCGGCGGCGGTTTCGGACCGGGAGCGCTTGATGGCGTCCAGCCGCTCCAGATCGAGGATGAGGGTGGCGTCATCCGCGGGGATGGCGTCGACCAGGACGCGCGCCAGCTCGGCCGACTGCCCCTTTTCGGCAAGGCGGTAGAAGGCGAAGGTACCCTCGCGGAAGCGGTCGAGCAGGCCGGCGTCACACAGAAGCTTCAGGTGGCGCGAGACGCGCGGCTGGCTCTGCCCCAGGATCTGGGTCAGCTCCGTCACCGTCAGCTCGCCGTGCGCGCACAGCGCGAGCAGCCTGAGCCGCGTCGTTTCGGCCGCCGCCTTCAACGTCGCAAGCAGATCGTCCATCGCCTCACGTCCGATTCGGGCCAGGGAAGGAGCCTGGAAAGGAGATGCCCGGCCGCAGCACCATGCCCGGCCGCAGCACCATGCCCGGCCGATCCGGATACAGATATAAAGATATCTTTATGCATCGTAAACCGCTTTTCACGAGCCGAGCGGTCGATGCCGCCCGACGCAGCGCGCCAGCGCGGTCCGATGGCTCCGGTCCGCGGCGGAAAGCGGCCGCGCACAAACGTTCCGGCCGCATTGCGGCAAAGTCATCACAATCGCCGGAGCCTCGCCGACGCCATGCAGGCGCATGCTGGTCAAAAGGCCAAGCCTGTGTTAGGTCAGGAAACGGTGGAAATTCTGCGATATCTCGCCCAATCTTCCTCCCGACCGCGTAGCCACCTTGCCAAGGTTGAGGACTTCGATCACCGGAGTCTTCGGTTGTGGACAGGACATGCGGCGACCCTCACCGAGTCGAGCCCACAGATAAAGAGCCGTCGCACATGAAGCTGGCCCGCCTTTCCCGCTCCCTCCTCCGTTCGGCCACCGTGGTGGCCCTCGCCCTGACGGCCACGGCCTGCGCGACCAATCCGGGCGACTCGGGCGCGAAGGATGCAGCCTATCAGGTCAACGACCCCCTCGAAGGCGCCAACCGCGTCGTGTTCGCGGTGAACGACGCCGTCGACACGGTGGCGCTGCGTCCGGCGGCGGAAGTGTATGTCGCCGTGTTGCCCGATCCGGTGCGCGACGTCATCCACAACTTCATCGACAACCTGATGGCGCCGCTCTACATCGCCAACAACCTGCTCCAGGGCAATGTCGATGGGGCGACCAACGCCACCGGCCGGTTCCTGACCAACACCATCCTCGGCGCCGGCGGCATCGCCGATGTCGCCTCGCAGGCCGGCATCCCGAATGCGCAGGAGGATTTCGGCCAGACGCTGGCGGTTTGGGGCGTGGGCGAAGGCCCGTACCTGGTCCTGCCGCTGCTGGGTCCGTCGAACCTGCGCGACGCCGCCGGTTACGGCGTCGACACCGTCGGCGATCCGGTCCGCATCTGGGCCTATGCCCACAACGGCCAGGGCCTGATGTACACCCGCGCCGGGGTCAGCGCCGTCGACCGGCGCTCCGAGGTGCTGAAGTCGGTGGACGACCTGCGCCGCAACTCCCTGGACTTCTACGCCACCGTGCGCAGCCTGTACCATCAGCAGCGCGAGGCGGCGATCGCCAACAACCAGGGTGCGCAGCCGGAATTCCCGGACTTCACCAACAATTCCGCTGGCAACTCCGCTGGCGCGCCGCCGGCGAGCACGCCGAAGCCCTGATCGGCATCGGTCTTCCGCGTGGCGCGCTTTCGACGGCGCGGCGCGCGGAATGACGGAGGAAGGCCCAAACCTCGTCACCGGCCCACCGGCAACCGAGGCGGCCTTCCACCAACAGCGAGATCACCGTTGACAAAGCCGCAGCAACATCCACCTTTCGGCACACCATGCTGACACGCCGCCATTTCGTCGCGTCCGTTGCCCTGCTCGCGGTGAGCGGTTGGGCCGGGCACACCTTCATCTCTCCCGCCGCCGCGCAGAGCGCGGACCAGGGGGCAAGCGCGTTCATCCAGAAGCTGGGGAACGACGCCATCGCAACCTTCTCGGACAAGAGCCTGTCGCGCGATCAGGCGATCCAGCGCTTCCGCACCCTTCTGTATGCCGGCTTCGACGTGCCGTATATCGGGCGCTGGGTGCTGGGCCGCTACTGGAACAGCGCCAACGAGGCACAGCGGGCCGAATACCAGAAGCTGTTCGAGCAGCTGATCGTCAACACCTATGCCGAGCGTTTCGTCGAGTATTCGGGCGAAACCTTCAAGATCACCGGCGTGACCCCGGCCGGTGAAGCGGACAGCATGGTGACGACCCAGATCGTCCGTCCCAACGGCCCGCCGGTGAATGTCAGCTGGCGTGTCCGCAAGGGTGCCGCCGACTACAAGATCATCGACGTGGTGGTGGAGAATGTCAGCATGGGCGTGACCCAGCGGCAGGAATTCGCCTCCGTCATCGAACAGAACAACGGTCGGGTCGACGGCCTGATCCAGGCGCTGCGCCAGAAGGTCGGCCGCACCGGCTGACCCCGTTCCCGCTTTCTCCAGCAAAAAGCCCGGCCCCTCCTGGAGCCGGGCTTTTTGCTGTCCGCGCTGCGGTCACTCGGCGTTACCGACCGCCGGCACCACCCCTGTCCCGGCCTTGTCCGATGCCATGCCCGGAGCCCTGTCCGATGTCGTTGCCGACCGGGTTTCCGGCAGCAGCAGCGCGGCCAGCAGCAGGGCTACACCGGCGGCAGCGGCCAGCGTCAGGAAGGCGGCGTCATAGCCGGCATGGACGACCACCTGCCCTGCCACACCCGTGCTGAGTGCGGCGCCGATGCCCTGAAGCGTGGCGATGGCACCCTGGCTGACATTGAACCGGCCGGTCCCTTCGGTCAGGTCGGCGACCACCAGTGGGAACAGCGCGCCGAACAGTCCGGCCCCAACCCCGTCGAGCAGCTGGACCGCCACCAGCCAGACCGACGAATCGGACAGGGTATAGAGGACGCCGCGTACGGGCAGCACCAGGAAGGCGGCGAGCAGCAACGGTTTGCGCCCCCAGCGGTCCGCCCTGGCCCCCACCAGCATCGCCATCGGCACCATGACCAGCTGGGCGGCGACAATGCAGAAGGACATCAGGCTGGTGCCGAGCGCCGGGTCACGCATCGCCATCACCTGCCCGACCAGCGGCAGCATGGCGGCGTTGGCGAAATGGAACAGGGCGGCACAGCCGCCGAAGATCAGCAGCGGACGGCACCGGAGAATCGTATGGAAGCCCGACGGCCTGCCCCCCGACGGCCTGCCCCCGTGACTGTCGGAGGCGGTTCCGTGCAGCCCGCGGGCGACGGCGTGGTCGATGGCATCGGGCCGAATCGTAGCCGTCGCCGCGATGCTGCACAGCGCCATCGCCGTCATCAGCCAGAAGACCGCGACGGGTCCGAAGGCATAGGCCGCGATCCCGGCCAGAGTGGCCGCCACCGCGTTGCCGGCATGGTTGAAGGACTCGTTGCGCCCGACCCGGCGGACGAAGGCCCGTGGCCCCAGAAGCCCCAGCGTGACCGCCGCGATGGCCGGAGGGAAGACCGCTCCAGCGGCACCGACGACCGATTGCAGGACGGCGACGATGGCGAAGCTATGCAGCCAGGGCAAGGTCAGCGATCCCACCGTCACCAGCAGCGCCGCGACGATGATGACCGCGCGCTTGTACCGGGTGCCGTCGACCAGCGCGCCGGCCGGCACCTGTGCGGCGATCCCCGCCAGCCCGGCCAGCGTCATCACCAGCCCGATGTCGGCCTCGTTCCAGTGTTGGACGGTCAGCAGATAGATCGCCAGATAGGGGCCGAGCCCATCTCGCACATCGGCCAGGAAGAAGTTAAGCGTATCCAGCGAACGGTGGGTTGCGGCAGTGTCGGTCATTCGTCACCCGATCCGGTGCAGAGGATTCTGGCAGCAGAACGGCGCCGGCATGCTTTGGGTCCGAACCATTCAGAACCCGTGACGCGCCTGCGCGAACGGGCTATCGTTGCGGCAACGCTGCTGTCTTTCGTCATACGGTTGGATCCGGGAACCCGACGCCATGGCCGAACGCGATCCGAAAGAGATCGACGAACTCCGGACGATCATCCAGGCGCATCAGGCGTGGCTGAAGCGGCCGTCCAGCGGCCGGCGGGCCGACCTGAGCTTCCGCGATCTGTCGCGGCTGAATCTGGAGCGCGTGTCCCTGGCCGGGGCCAAGCTGGCCGGCGCCAATCTCAGCAACACCCGCATGGTGAAGGCCGACCTGTCGCAGGCCGACCTGTTCGGCGCCGACATGGAAGCGGTGAACCTGTCCGGCGCCATCCTGACCGGTGCCGACCTGCGCGGCGCCAACCTGCACCGGGCGCTGCTGACCGATGCCAACCTGCGCGGCGCCGATTTCCGCGCGGGCGAACTGGTCGACAGCAGCGGCGGCCAGGATGGCGGCCAGAAGGCGACGCGCGGCACAGGGGTCACCCGGCTGACCGAAGCGAAGATGGAGCGGTCGATCCTGGCCGGCGCCAATTTCGCCGGCTGCGACCTGACCGGCGCCGACCTGAACGATGCCGACCTGTCGGGGGCGGAGCTGACCTCGGCGGTGCTGATGGGCACCGATTTCTGCGGCGCCAACCTGGACGGCGCGGTGTTCGGCAACACGGTGATGGACCACGCCACCCTGACGCGGACCTTCATCCCCTTCGCCCTCCCCCCCGATGCCATCGTCCGGCCCGCCTATACGGCGATGCCGGTCGCCGAGTTCATGGAGCTGGTGGATCGGCACGAGCGCTGGGTCGACAGCGGCGGCGCGGAGGGGGCGCGGCTCGACCTCGACCTTGTATCGGTGGCGGGGGCCGACCTGCATGGCCGGACGCTGGCGGCAGCCCGGCTGCGGCGCTGCCGCCTGCCCGGCGCCCGGCTGACCAAGGCCAGCCTGGAGATGGCGGAGCTGTCCTACATCGACCTGGATGAGGCCGACCTGCGCGACGCCGTGCTGCGCGGAGCCACCCTGCGCCGCGCCTATCTGGCGCACACGCTGATGAACGGGGTCGATGCCCGCCCGGTGCCGCTGGCCGGCGGCCGCGACTGGCCTGCCAATTTCGAGGGTGCCGACTTCTCCGACGCCGACCTGCGCGACTCCACCATGGGACCGGCGGTGGTGCGCGGGGCGGTGTTCACGCAGGCGCTGACCGACGGGTCCGGCATCGACATCCCCAGCGCCTCCAGCCCCTTCCCGCCCCCGCCGCCGGAAGAGCGGCGGCGGCAGAAGCGTTTCGTCCGCCCCGGCATGGTCGTCCACACCGACCATGGCAGCTTCCCCGCCCGCAACTGGTCGGTCGGCGGCCTGTGCCTGCTGGCGGTCAACCAGCCCTATCAGCGCGGCCAGACCTTCCAGGCCCGCGTCGTTCTGGCCGACCGGCAAGAGGTGGCCGCCGTCGCCAATTTCGTCGTCCTGCACCGCGACGACGAGCGCGGCCAGCTGTCCGTGCGCTTCCACCAGTATGGCGACGACCTGAAGGCACTGCTGAAGACCGCCTTCCTGGAACACCAGAAAATGGCGGGCTGACGCCGGGAGGCCAGTCCTTCTCCGCCTGGGACCGTTCGAGTCCATGGGATCGTTGATTCTCCGAAACGACTGACCGGAACGATCCGGGTCATCCTCTGTTTGAGAGATGCATACCGGATGGGAGCACAACCCGCCGGTCAACTCCCGAATGGAGGCTCCCATGGCAGACGAGCAGAAGCCCAGGAAGGTTGGAGTGTATGACGGCTCCGAGGGCGGGGCCGGCAGTTCCGGCATGAACAGGATGTGGATCATCCTCGGCCTGATCGTGGTCGCGATCGTCCTCTATCTCCTGTTCCGCTGACCGCGGCGCCCGCCGCCATGACGGCCGACACCGAACCGCCGCCCACCCAGGACACCGGCCGGGGCGATGCGGTCATTCCCCTGCACGACGAGTCGCTGACCGTCGGCAGGCAGCGGGTGGAACGAAGCCGCGTCCGCGTCACCACCCGCGTGTCAGAACGCGAGGAGATGGTCCGCCAGGCGCTGGAACATGAAGAGGTGACCGTCACCCGCGTCCCCATCGACCGCGAGATCGACGTCCATCCCGGCATCCGCCAGGAGGGAGACGTCACGGTTATCCCGCTGGTGGAGGAGATGCTGGTGGTGGAGCGCCGCCTGGTGCTCCGCGAAGAACTGCACATCCGCAAGAGCCGGCGGACCGTCGAAGTCGAACAGCCCGTGACCCTGCGGTCCGAACAGGCGGTGGTGGAGCGTGTGACGGCACCGCCCTCCCCCGCAGCCATGCAATCCCCCCTTCAAAATCCGTCCGAGGAGTAAAGCCGATGACCAAGACCATCGTGGCTCTCTACGATCACCGGTCCGACGCCGAAACCGCCTCCCGCGAGTTGCAGGCCGTCGGCTTCGACTCCAGCGCCATCGAGATCCTGTCGCACAGCGACCTGTCCGGCAGCGGTTGGACCGGCGGTGCGACCACCTTGGGCACCACAACCGGCGACGCCTCGCTGGGGGTGGCGAGCGGCATGGCCCGTACCGACCTGACCACCGGCTCTGTCGACTCGCCGAACCTGGTGACGGGAAGCGAGGCGGGGCTGGGCACCGGGCTAGGCGGCACAACGACCGGCACCGGCTCCGGCGGCATGCTGACCCGGCTGGCGGGCTGGGGTATCCCGAACCAGGATGCGCAGGTCTATGCCGAAGGCGTGCGGCGCGGCGGCTCGCTGTTGAAGGTTCTGCTGGACGAGGAGGATGTCGACCGCGCCATGGACGTGCTGGAGCGCGGCAATGTGGTGGATGTCGAGGAACGCGGCAGCGCCTATCGCGAAGCCGGCTGGGCCGGCTATGACGAGACCGCCGACTATTACGACGATCGGTCGGCGGAGGAGGAGGAGCGTGTGCGCTACTCGCCGGGCCGCCCCCCCATCGACACCACGTCCAGCACGACGGCGGGCACGGGCGCCGGAGCAGGCCTGACCGGTGCCGCCGCCGCCATGCGCGACGTCAACGCCGACAGCACCCGCACCGGCTCTGCCGAACGGGAAGAGCAGATCCCGCTCGTCGAGGAACAGGTCACCGTCGGCAAGCGCAGCGTCGAGCGCGGCGGTGTCCGCGTCCGCAGCTATGTCGTCGAGACGCCGGTCGAGGAACAGGTTCGCCTGCGCGACGAGACGGTCACCGTCGAGCGCCTCCCTGGCGGTCTGGCCTCAGGCGGTCCGGGGGGCAGCACCGATGTTCCGGCCGACGCCTTCCGCGAGCGCACCATCGAGGTGACGGAGACCGACGAGGAAGCTGTGGTCAGCAAGACCGCCCATGTCCGCGAGACGGTCGTGGTCCGCAAGGATGTCGAGGAACGCGCCCAGAGCGTCCGCGACACCGTCCGCCGCACCGAGGTCGAGATCGAGGACACGCGGGACGAAGCCCTGCGCGACCGCCGCACCGGCCGGCCGGACGACGTCACCCGCTGATCCGTCCAAGTCCGGCGATGGAGGGGGGTGAGAAGGCGTATTGGTTGTTTTTTTCTTGTCAAGATGCGACCAAATGCGCAGTTCATGGCGTTCGGCACATCTCTATCGTGTATTGCAAACGGGTTGCCGTCATCCGGCGCACCCCAGTTTCCCGTACCGGAGAGCTTTGCCAGCATGTCACGGTCCCTCGCTCACCCCCACCGCCGTCCCGCAGCCATTCTGCACGCCGGTCTTCTGGCCGGCCTCCTGACCGGCTCGTGCCTGCTGTCTTCCGCACTGCCCTTGCCGGCACTGGCGCAGACCGCTTCGCCCCAGCCTGCCGCCGCGTCGGCTCCACGCTCCATCCCGCTGTTGCAGACGGAGACGAACTCCAACGGCACGCCGGTCGTCTATCCGAAGGGAGCGCCGCAGATCACCGCGCGCATCACCGAAATCCCGCCGGGCGTGCGGACCGGCGTCCACACCCACCAGATTCCGCTGTTCGTCTATATCCTGGCCGGTAAGCTGACGATCCGTGGCGAGAACGGCGAGAGCACCGTCTACAAGGAAGGCGACGCTTATATGGAGCGCACCGACTGGCATGAGGGGATCAATGAGGGCAGCGAGCCGGTCCGGCTGCTGGCCGTCTATCCCGGAGAGGTCGGAACGCCGCTGTCGGTCAAGCGGGCCAACTGAGTCCGGTCCGAGCGAACTCGATACAGAAAAGGGCCGCCGGTCGGACTGACCGGCGGCCCTTCTGCAATCGGGAGGCAAAACCTCCGGCCGTCAGCTGCGCACCAGCGGCTTGTACTTGATGCGGTGCGGCTGGTCGGCGTCGGCGCCCAGGCGGCGCTTCTTGTCGGCCTCGTAATCCTGGAAGTTGCCTTCGAACCATTCGACGTGGCTGTCGCCCTCGAAGGCCAGGATGTGGGTGGCGATGCGGTCGAGGAACCAGCGGTCGTGGCTGATGACCACGGCGCAGCCGGCGAAGCTCTGCAGCGCGTCTTCCAGCGCCCGCAGCGTATCGACGTCCAGGTCGTTGGTCGGTTCGTCGAGCAGCAGGACGTTGGCGCCGGACTTCAGCATCTTGGCAAGATGGACGCGGTTGCGCTCACCGCCCGACAGCTGGCCGACCTTCTTCTGCTGGTCGGGGCCGCGGAAGTTGAAGCTGGAGACATAGGCGCGGCTGGGCATGGTCTTCTTGCCCAGCTCCACCAGATCCAGCCCGTCGGAGATCTCCTCCCACACCGTCTTCTTGGCGTCGAGGCTGTCGCGGCTCTGGTCGACATAGCCGAGCTTCACCGTGTCGCCGACGCGGAAGGTGCCGGCGTCCGGCCCATCCTGCCCGGTGATCATGCGGAACAGCGTGGTCTTGCCGGCGCCGTTCGGGCCGATGACGCCGACGATGCCGCCCGGCGGCAGGCGGAAGGACAGCCCATCGATCAGCAGCCGGTCGCCGAAGCCCTTGGCGATGTTCTCCGCCTCGATGACGACGTTGCCGAGACGCGGCGGCACCGGAATGACGATCCGGGTCTCGCCGGACTGTTCCTTGCCGCTTTCGGCCAGCAAGGTCTCGTAGGCGGTGATGCGCGCCTTGCTCTTGGCCTGACGGGCGCGCGGGCTCTGCCGAATCCACTCCAGTTCGGTGGCCAGCTGCTTCTGGCGCGACTCTTCCTGGCGGCCTTCCTGCTCCAGGCGCTTCTGCTTCTGCTCCAGCCAGGAGGAGTAGTTGCCCTCCCACGGAATGCCGGCGCCGCGGTCGAGTTCGAGGATCCAGCCGGTGACGCTGTCGAGGAAGTAACGGTCGTGGGTGACCAGCACGACGGTGCCCTTGTAGTCCTCCAGATGCTTCTGGAGCCAGGCGACCGATTCGGCGTCGAGATGGTTGGTCGGCTCGTCGAGCAGCAGCAGGTCGGGCTTTTCCAGCAGCAGCTTGCACAGCGCGATGCGGCGCTTCTCACCGCCCGACAGCTTGCTCACATCGGAGTCGCCCGGCGGGCAGCGCAGGGCGTCCATGGCGATCTCGACCGTGCGGTCGATGTCCCAGGCGTCGGCGGCGTCGATCTTCTCCTGCAGCTCGCCCTGTTCGGCCAGCAGCGCGTCGAAATCGGCATCCGGGTCGGCCATCAGGTTCGACACTTCGTTGAAGCGGTCGAGCAGCGCCTTCGTCTCCTTCAGCGCCTCCATGACGTTTTCCTGGACATTCTTGGTCGGGTCCAGCTGCGGCTCCTGCGGCAGGTAGCCGACCTTGGCGCCCTCGGCCGCCCAGGCCTCGCCCGAATAGTCCTTGTCCAGACCGGCCATGATCTTCATCAGGGTCGACTTACCGGCGCCGTTGACGCCGAGCACGCCGATCTTCACACCCGGCAGGAACGAGAGCCAGACGTTGTCGAGAACCTTCTTGCCGCCAGGATAGACCTTGGTCAGGCCCTTCATGACATAGACATACTGGTAGGACGCCATGCGCCGCTCCGACCTTCCGAAAAAATGTGAGAATTGGCGCCGCCCCATCCCTGCGGTTCTACGGCACCCTGTCGCTAGGGACTGGTTTTAGCGCATAAGGGGCTTTCATGAAACCTTGTTGAGCCGCCCGGCCGGGATCGGGCGATGTCGGGAGGAAAAGGATTGGTCAGCCCCAAGGTCGAAATCTACGTCGATGCCGACGCCTGTCCGGTCAAGGCCGAGATCTACAAGGTCGCCGGCCGCACCGGCTGCAAGGTCTGGCTGGTCGCCAACGCGCCCTTGCGCCTGCCGACCGAGTGCATGGCGGAGCTGGTGGTGGTCAGCGACGGTTTCGATGCCGCCGACAACTGGATCGCCGAACACGCCGGTCCGACCGACGTTGTGGTGACGGCAGACATCCCGCTGGCCGACCGCTGCGTCAAGCGGAACGCGGTGGTGATCGGCCCGACCGGACGCCCCTTCACCCCGGACAGCGTCGGCTCGGCGCTGGCGACCCGCGCATTGATGCAGGATTTGCGCGACATGGGCGTGGTCAGCGGCGGCAACGCCCCGATGAGCCAGCGCGACAAGTCGCAATTCCTCCAGACGCTGGACCAGGCGGTGCAGGCGCTGAAGGCGGGACGGCGGCCGAAGTTCCGGTGAAGGGAAGGAGGGGGCCAAAGCCCCCTTACACCCGCACGACCTTGCCCGGATTCAGCAGATTGTCCGGATCGAAGGCCCGCTTCAGGTCGCCCATGACGGTGAACGCCTCGCCGGCTTCCTGCTCCAAGAACGCCATCTTGCCATAGCCGATGCCGTGTTCGCCGGTGCAGGTGCCGCCCATCGCCAGCGCACGGCCCACCATCTTGTCGACGAAGCGCTGGGCCTCGGCCAACTCCGCCGGTTCTCCGGGTCGAGC
>NZ_BADK01000972.1 GCF_000333595.1 Azospirillum sp. B506 | reverse complement strand
CGGTCGCGCCAGCCGACAGCGCTCTCTGGCCCGACGTCCGAACTGCCGATGGATGCGCCGGTCACCGCGATACCGGGGAGCGACGAGCTCGCCCTGCTTCTGCAGATCCTCGTCACGCCCGAAGCAGTGGCGAGCTTCATCCGCCAGGAGAATGCCGCCGCTGTGTTGGCGTCCCTGCCGGACCGCGAGCTGAACTTCGTCGCCGCCTCCAACGGCGCGACGGTTCCGGCCCATTGGCCGGCGGTCGGCGGGATCGTGCTCAGCCCCGTGTCGATGCTGGTTCCACGGGACATCGCGACCCTCGCCGACGGCCTCAAGACCGCCCCGCACCGCCCCGATCTGGCGGCGCTGGCGGCGCTCTGCCCGTCGCGGCCGCGTCGGCGCGAGCTGCTGCGGCTGGTGCTCGGGCTGTCGTCGGACCTGCCGGACCCCGGCGAGGCGGAGGTGGCCTGGCTGCTTGGCCAACCGGTCGGGCGGAACGCCGCGCTCGCCGTCATGAACCGCGACCAGATCGGGGCGTCGCTTCGCAATGGCGGCCTGGATGCCGGCGACCTGGACGCGCTGTCCGACCGTTTCCACCCTGAACACGCCCCCGACGTCGCCCGGCTGCTGAAGAACCGACCGGGCGGACTCACCCGTTTCATCGCCTGGTTCGGGCCGTCGGCGGAGGGGATTCTCGGCCTGCTGCCGCCGGCGGCCGCGGCGCTCCTGCAGGCGCTGACCGCCGACGGGGCGCCGCCGCCGGAGGGGGCGACGGCCGACGACGGCGCGCTGCTGGTGCGGACGGGCCTCGTGCAGCGGGCTGCCGCCGCCGCTCCGGCCGACGTGGTGCGGCGGATCTCTGCCGCCGCCGCCGCGCTCGCCCCCGGTGCCGACGAGGTCCTGACGCCCATCCTCGGCGCGCTCGGTTTCACCGACCCGGCCCCGGTGCTGGCCCTGTCCGCTGGATGGGCGCCGCCGGTGGGATGTGACGCCGGACGTGCGGAAGCGACGGCCGGGCGTCTCGCAGCGCTGGGGCTGCTGCCGCTGCCGGCGGCCGTGGCGGCCGTGGCGCGGGGATGGCCGCTTGGTGTCCTGCGCGCCGCGGGTGTGGAGGACTGGACGCTGGCGCTTCTCGATCCCGCCCGCCGCCCGCCGGCGCGTCCTCCCGGTCCCCCCCCCGATCCGCTCGTCCCCCTGCTCGCGGCCGCGGCGCGGCGTGCCGAGTTCTGGTGGGCGTGGGCCGGCGGGCTGACGCCGGACTGGTGGGGATGGTTGCAGGAGCTGCTGCGCGACCAGCCGGACCAGGACATCTTCGCCCGCCTCGGCGCGGTGCGGGAGGGACGGCGCTTGTCCAGCGGCGACCTGCGGCCGATCGTGGGTCTGCTGTCGGAAGCCGAGCTGTGCCGGCAGGTGGTGGCCTGGTCGGCGGCCCATGAGGGCGGACGCGCCGAGGCGTTGGCGGTGCTGCTCGGCGCTCCCGCCCTGCAAGGAGAGCTGGCCCGCTGGCTCGAGGCG
>NZ_BADK01000973.1 GCF_000333595.1 Azospirillum sp. B506 | reverse complement strand
CGCTGGTCGACGGGGCGTGGACTCCGGCCGAGCTGTTCGTCGCGCCACGACCCGATGAGGAGTTCACCGCCACCATCGCCTTGGTGGAGACCGACGGGCGGCAAGTGGCCGTGATCGTCGATCTTGAGGCGAGGAACGTTCTCGATCCGCCGCAGACGACGGTGGGCCACCTCCGCTACGCCCGAGGCCGGGCGCAGGAGTTCCATGAGCCGCGCTGGACCGGTTCACCGTTGCGGTGGAGCGCGCGGATCCAGTGCCGCAACACTCAGACGGTCGACCGCTTCATGATCAGGGTCGCCGGCGACCAGCACCGGCGCTTCTTCATCCGCCATCCGGACGGCCGGCGGGAAGCCGTCGACCGCGCCAACTTCATCCACCGGATCAACACCCTGGCGCCGATGCGGATCGACGCTTCCGACGACCGGGCGTTCCTGGGCAGCAAAGCCCAGGACGGGCCTCCGTCCGACGACGGCACGGATGGCAGCCGGATCGTCCGCAGCGGCGCGGCCGCGTTCGTCTGCCACGCCTGCGGCCTCGGGGACCTCCCGGCCGGTCTGGAGCAGCTGCTGGCCGACCTGCCACTCCGGCTGCAGCACACCCTTCTCGCCGGTTACGCGACGGCGGGGTCGGGGCTGGGGCAGGCCTTGGCGGCGCTCGTGCCGGAGCTGACCGCCGAAGCCGTCGTCTCCCGTCTCCAGACGCTGGTCACGGTCGCCGGCTGGCCGCCGTTGCGCGAATTGCTCGCCAAGGTCCCCGGGCTGCGCGGGCCGGCGCCCGACGCGGCCGCTTTCGCGCTGGCGCTTGCCGGGGGCGACGAGCGGGTCGGCCGCTTCGTCGTGGCGGGCGGCCCTGCCGAAGCGCTGTACGCGTTGCGCAGCCTCCTCGTCGGGGGCCTTCCAAAGCTTGGGTGGAAACACATGAAGACCCTCTCCCAGTGGAAAGTTCCGGCGGCTCGGGTGGCGTTCGCCGCCGAATGCCTGGCGGCATGGGACATCGGCGGTGACGATGGGCTGGAGGAGCTGCTGGTGCCCGACGGTGCGCTTCACCAGACGGTTCGGCGGTTGCGGGCGAGGGCCGAGGCCATCCTGCGCGAACCCTACGAGCTGGGGGCCGAGGAGATCCTGCGTCGGGACATCGCGGAGCTGCACCGCCAGCTCGCCGAAGCCCTGCGCTTCGCGGATCGCTCGCTGCCGGTGCTGCCGCTGCCGCTGTTGCATGCGACCGATTGGGCTGCCGATGGTCTGGAGGCAGGTGTTCTTTGGGATTCCCGCTATGCCACGGTCGTCGGACAGCGCGGAAGCCTTGGCGCCCTGGCCGACCGGATTGCCGACGGCAGCCCTGATAAGGTCGGCGCCGTCGTGGAGGAGCTGAGGGCACTCACGCGGTCGGCCGGCGCGCTGGCCGCCGCCGGCTCGGCAGCGCCGTTGCAGCCCGATGGCGCCCTGGCCTTGGAAGTGCCGGTGCGCCGCCTCGCAGCGCTGGCGCAGGAGAAGGGGCAGGGGAGCCTTACGAGCGTCGTCGACTGGTTGGAGGCGTTCCTCCAGGCCAGCGAAGTGCCAGCCTTCGCAGCGGCAACAGCTGGCGCGATCGACGGGGCGGTTCTGGAGCCGCGCGCCCGCGAGGTGCGGCGCCGGCTCGACGACGCGCCGGGGTCGGCGTTGCTTCCGCGCCTGCGCGAAGCCCTTGTCCGCTGGGGCGGGGACGCGATGGTGGCGGACGAGCCCGGCGCACGCCTCCAGCTTGCACTGGAGGAGGCGGGCCGCCGCCTCGACATCGCCCACGCCCTGTGTTCAGCGTCGCTTTCGGGTGCCCTGTCCGAGGCCAACGTCGCCCTCGCGCCGCTTCGGTGGAACGCCGACCATGGCGAGGCGATGCTTCTGGAACGGAGGCTTGCCCGGCTTCTGGAACCGCTCGGGGCGGAGTTGGCGACCGCCGACCTGCTGGAGCCTTTCCGCAACCCGGTGGGCGCCGCTCTTGCCCGCCTGCCGGCATTGCTGGCGAGCCGGCCCCAGCGGACGGCCGAGATGGTGGAGGTGACCCTCGAACTGCGGACGCTGCTGGACGCCGAAAGCAGCGACCGGCGGCGCTGGGCGGAGGCGCTGTCGCGCTGGATTCCGCAGTTCGGGCCATGGATCGGGCTGACCGGTGTCGGAGACTGGCGGGTGGCCGTGGCAACGCTCGCCGAGAAGGGCACCGACGCGCAGGCCCGGGTCGAGGCGGATCTCGCCGCCTGGGCCGACAAGGCGGCCCAGCTCGGGATCGTCCGGCCGCCGGGTGACGCAAGGCCCGCGGATTCGTCCGCGGACCTGCCCCTGTCGGATCGCGAAACCTTCCAGTTGGGCCTGCGCCTGGCGGCCGGCGTCGATGCCCTGGCGGCGCTTGCGGGGGAGATCGCACGCTCCGTGGTCGGCGATTTCGGAAACGGAACGATCGACCGTGGGGCCGCCCTGACGATCGCACGGCGTCTGCTCGGAGAGGGAGGGAACCCGCCCTGGGAGATCCTGGCGGGCCTCAAGAGCTATTACCGGAACCGTTGCAATCTGGCCCAACTCCTTCCGCCGGATCCCGAAGCGATCGACGGTCAGGTCTGGCTGCTCGAGGAGGAGGAGGAACTCGTCCGGCTTCTGGGGGTGGCGCTGGCCAGCCATGACATGGACGAGTTCTTCAGCGACCGCGCCCTGCTCGACCGGGTTCTCGCGGCGCAGGCCACCCTTCTGGAAGGCACGGTCATGCCCAACCCCAGGGCGCTCAAACTCAAGGTGAAGCGGGGCCTGGCCATGCGGCTGGAGCGTGCGTGGGCGGATCTCCAGAGGCTGCCCCCCGTCGTCCGCCCGCAGCCGGGGTTGAGCAATCGGCCCGACGCCGCGTGGCAGTGGCTGCTCTCGACCTGGAGGGCCATCGGACATCTTCCGGCGGCGGGGCCGTCGTTGCCGGAGGGGCAACGTCACGATCTTGCGCAAGCGCTGCGGGAGCACCGTCTGCTGCCGACGAACGCGGGCTCCATGCCCTAATCGAGGGGAAATCATTTTGGACTCGTCGAAAACGATACTCCTGTGGGGCGACAGCCAGGTCGGGAAGACGACCTGGATCGCCGCGGCCCTTTACGGGGCATCGCCGCCGTTGGCGATGATCGACCGCAACGCGTCGGCCGACGCGCTCGCGGAGATGGTGGCCCCCCACTGGCGCAACCTGCGCCAGGGCCGCTACGTCGACCCGACGCAGCAGATGAAGATCAACCTGCCGCTTGTCGTGCAGGGCCTCGGCACGGTGCATCTGCGCGACATCCAGGGCGGAAACGTCCACGCGATCCATCGGAACGACATCCGCGCCGAACTGATAAAGGACGCCGCCGCCTTTCTCGTGCTGGCGGAATGGCGCGGGCGGACCATCGACCGGCAGATGGAGGCCATCGAGCCGCTGCTCGATTTCGTCGGCGACCGTCCGTCCGGCCTCTTGTTCACCAAATGCGAGCGGTACCTGGCGGCCGACGACGACGCCTGGAGCCTGCACCCCGGATGGTGGCGGCAGGAGGATTGGCTGTCGCCCTTCCACGCCATCCTCGAGCGTTTCGGCGAGCGGATCTGGCCGGTCTCGGCCTACGGCTACTGCCAGAAGGACTTCGCCGAAGGGC
>NZ_BADK01000974.1 GCF_000333595.1 Azospirillum sp. B506 | reverse complement strand
GTCGGGTCCGGCGCTCTCCCCGGACCCATGCTTCGGACCGTCAGGATCAGCGTCTCCTTCCCGCCATGATGATCCACTCCATGGTGCGCAGCTTCTCCCGTTCGAGGCCGGTGCCGTCTTTCTTTCCGGTTCCGGCGGTGTCGGCGGAAAGCGGCGGGATGGCGCGCCCGGAAGGCACCGCCGCCAGGGCCTCGTGGAGATCCAGGCCGGGGCCGGTAACGACGGGGAACGCCGCCGGCTCGACCAGCGCCCGCGCCGACGCTTGCCAGAGCGCCCCGTGCCGGTCGCGGAATTCGCCGGCCTCGTGGCCGGACATGACGTGGCGTTTGGCCGTTGGGTGCAGCGTTGACCACGACCAACCGGTTCTCAAGGTCCAGCCGTTCGACGGGATGCATGAGGCCGCCCGGTCGGCCGGTTCCGAGTCCTTGGTGCATTCCTAGACGAATTCGGGAAGGTCGCAGCCGCCCAGGACGCCGCTCGCGAAGAAGCGGTCGCTGTCCCGGTGCCTGACCGCAGCCTCCACCCGCGCCTCTGGTCCCACTGATTGATGAGGATGGCGACCGGCAAATGTTCGCCACCCGTCGCGCCCTCCCGCTTCGCGAAACCGCCGGAGACCTGTTCCATCGTTTCGACGCGCGCCAGCAGGCGATGCGCCGCCTCCTCGTCGTCCGGCCGGATACCGGGTGTCGGCATCGCGTTCAATGGCGGGGCGGTCGTGCTCGCCATGCTGCTGTGGCGGCCACGGGGTCGGTAGGCCGCCGTCGAGCTGACCGACGCCACCGAGCAGGCCGACAGCCTGCTGCCCTCCTGCACGCTGATCGTCCTTGTCTGCCGCAACCGGTAGATGCGGTGCCGCGCTTGATACCCGATCGGGATTATCGACAGCCGGCAGGTGTCCCGGCGCCGCATGGTTTTATGGAAAAGGGGAATGTTATCTGTACACATACAATCACAACGTTTTGCTGCCGCTCGCATCAACCGCAAAGATATATAATGAAGTCGAAATGCTTGTACCTTTGCGATAGCTTGGGTTAGATCCAATCCGATAGCCCTATGCGTAGTGAGGCCCTTCGTGTCAAACACCGCGTCCGCTGCCCCCGCCCCCGCCCCTGTTCCAAAACTCATTCTCGGTCCCTCGGGAAGCGGCAAGACGTCGCTGTTGGGGAGCCTCAGCCCGGCGTGCCTGGGCCAGGAGAAAAAATCGGGTGTGTTGCAGCTTCGACCGGACAATCCTGAGACAGCCTCGCTGTTCAGGCAGGGGCGCAACCTGATCGAGCATGGAAGAGCTCCGTTTCAGGGGACGGAAACTCTTACCACGTATGAATTTTCGTTGAGCCGTTACAACACCGGCTTGAATCGTCTGCTAAAAGGACAGGAAACCGATTACAAGTTTATTATGCCTGATGCCGCTGGTGGTTTCGTTTTCAACAGCGGAATGTCGGAATCTGCCGACACGAGGACCATTGCAAGATATAGAGGTGAACTTCTCGACATCCTCACGAAATGCGATGGCTTGATTATATGTGTTGATCCAAACAATGATCGCGGTTCTGGAGAATTTTTCGTAGATCTGCCGCATTTTCTGGATGAGGCCAATGTTCGTCGTCTGAATATTTCGAGAGTTCTTGTTGTTCTGACCAAGGCGGATCTCTATGTCGTCGACCAGGGGCGGAATGCGGAACGTCATCTGAAGCGGTTGTCGCCGAAGGCCGTCGGGCTGGAGGCGATGACGCGGCAGACTCTTGCGGCCTTGCAGGTCTATCTGCCGAAAACGACCAAAATCGGCTTCTGCTGGTCGTCCATCTACGGCTTCCTGCGGACCGGCGAGCCGAATTTCGACAAGACCAACCAGGGTTTGCTGTTCCATCCCAACTCGGCGGACGGAGGCATCGGCAAAAGCGAGGCCATCGAGAACTGGCGCCCCTATCAGGTGATCGAGCCGTTTCATTACATCGCAACCGGCGAGGTGATGGACGGCAGCATCATCGAGTTCGCATAGGCGGCGGGCAGCGCCTTCGAATGTCGGTCGGGCAGGACCATGGGCAGCAAGGGGCTTCAATGCGGATCGTCGAGGTTGGCCCGACAGGGGCGGGGAAGCCGGGGCTGCGGCCGATCGACCCACGGCCGGCGCCGGTGGCGGGGATGACCTGCGCTTGCGGTCCGCACTGGTGCGGAGAGGTCGCGCCATGAGCCGCTGGGAGCAGTATGTCTACGGCAAGCTCGTCCAGTCGCCGGGCGGGCCGATCGTCAGCGGTTTCGACCATGCCTGCACCGGGCAGTCGCCGGGTCTGCCGGCTGCCTTGCGGGAGGTCCTGCTGCCGAAGAGGCTCGGCATTGGCAGCGACGACCTGTTCGACTGGTACAAGTTTCCCTGGCGCAGCACCGGCGGCGTGGCCTTCCATGTCCACAGGGGTTGGCGCGTCGCGGTCCGCGTCCGTCCCCGCTCCGAGTTGATGGAGGGGGACGAGAGCAAGCGCCGCTACGTCCAGGCGCATTACCTGGCCATGCCGTCAGACCAGTGGCGGTCCAACGAGATCTTTTGTGTCAGCGAGCGGCTGCGCGCCGAACCGATGACCGCGATCGACCTGGCGCTTCCGCCGGTCGACGTGACGGAGGACGATGACGGCCGGGCGCTGCCGGCGGAGTTCGCGGAGGACGGCTTCTGGGGGATGCTGGCCGTCGTCATGGCCGGGCACGAGCTGACGATCCAGAACTGGGGCGAGGATTCGGCAGCACATCATCTCGGGCTGTTCCAGGCCATGCTGGCCGCCATGCCCGAAGCCCTCGCCCGGATGCTGTCCTTCGGCGTCGGATTGGGCGAGATGACCGGCGCGGTCGTGCTCGGGCACGGGCAGTCGGCGCAGACGGACTTCCGGCTGATCGGAGGGGTTCTGAAGACGCCGGGGCGCGTGTCCTGGGACGAGGGTAAGGACTATACCGACCTGATCCGCCGGGAGACGGAGGGTTGCCGCACGGTGGGCGAGCTGCGTGGCGTGGTGGCCCGCATCGATGCCCTGAAGCGTCTGGCGCCCGGCCCGGACGGCGATTGGAAGGCCATGGCGCGCGACGCCTGCCGCAGCGTGACCGAGCAGCGGCGGCTGACTGCGCTGCGGCACCGGATCGCGGCGCCCGGCAACGAGCCGGTCGATCTGCGATTTTCGCTGCTGGCGCCCGAGGCGCTGGAGGTGCTGATGGAGCCGCTTCTGGCCGGCCGCATGGTCCCGGCCTCGTGGCTCCATGAAGCGGCGGCCTGGGGAACCGCCTGGCGGGTCGCCGCCGAGCGCAATCCCGGGTCGGCGGCGGTGATCGGGGCCTTGGAAACACTGCTGAAGACCGGTGCCGACTCCCTCTCCCTCCCCCAGCTCCGGCCGCTGCGCGCCATTGCGCTGGACGGCGCCCCCGCCGACAAGGCGGCCGGCGTGCTGGGACGGATGATCAACACCGCCAAGCGGTTGGATGAGGAGCTTCGCCAGTGGGTGTCTCCCGAGCCGGGCGAGGCCCCCTGGGTCCGGAGCGGGCGTGAGGCGCCGGTGCGGCTGTGCCTGCTGGCGCTGCGGGAAAAGGATCGCGCGGCTCGGCAGGCGGCCCTGTCAGGCCTGGGATCGCAGATGGCCGAGGCGGTGCTGGCCTGCCTGTTCGGCAGAGGCGCCGACTGCAGCGGCCTGGATGCCGTCCTCGCCGCCGCCGGCCCCGAGGACGTGTCCTGGATCGAGAGCGAGGCGCGGCATTGGATGAAGGAGGGGCGTGGCCATCTCGCCTGCCGTCTTCTGGCCACCCTGCACCGTGTCGCACCCACCATGACGTGGCAAGACTGGCACGTCCGCCATGAGGAGGTGGACGCCTGTGCGATGGACGTCGCCGAGGAAATCGCCGGCGGCCGGCTGTCGCCGGCGGCCAATCCGATGGCCGTCGAATGGCTGCTGATCTCCTGGAACAGGTTGAACGACCGGCACCGCAAGGCGCTGGCCGGTCGTCTGGCCGGACTCGTCGGCTCGCCCTATGCCGACATCCTGCTGGGCTGCGAAGCCTCCGACGCCGGACCCGCGCCGATGGCGGGGTCGGGACGGTATGTGCTGGCGCTGCGCGGCGTCGCGGGGGTGGAGGCGCTGTGGCGATGGCTGCGCGTCCAGAAGGCTTCAGGCGCCGCCCGGAAGCAGGGATGGAGCGATTTCCGGGGCATGCTCGAATCGCTGAAAAGTTCCGGAAGCGGCGTCCAGGATGTGGTCCTGGCGGCGATCGTCGATCTGTGGATGGGGCGGAGGATTGCCCTCCAGACTTTGGACGTGGATCAAAGGGGTGCCTTCTGCGAGGCGATGAGAAGCCTCGCTCCGCTGCCGCCGTCGGTCTACCCCGCCATGCTGGCGGGGGTGTCGGCGCCGGCCGTGCTGGCGGAGGTGCTGGACATCCTTCCGGACCGGACGGGCTGGACGGGCAGGTCCGTGTCGCCCGTCAAGCTCGGCGTGAGCGAGTTGAAGGATTTGCTGCACCGTCAGGCGTATCATCCCGCCGACCTCGTCCGTCTGCGGCAGACCATCCGGTACAAGGGGCTGGGCGCTGCCCCGGGTTGGCGGCTGCTTGCCGGCGAAGGCGACCTGACTCCGGATGTGGCCTTGGACATCGTGGAAGAGGACGCGCTGGCGGAGCTCGGGCCGCATGAGCTGCTGGCCCTGATCGAGCAGGGCCTCCCACTCCATGCAGCCGCTCTCGACAAGATTTCGATGACGGCCCTGGACATGTGGTATGCGCGCGGTGTGTGGATGCCCGGCATGGAACACACCAAAGGGCAGGAGTTCGCCGTTCGCGCGCTGATGCTGGGCGCGCGCCGGGCTCTCGCCTCCTACCTCCTCTTCGAAGCCGGACGCGACTGGAATGTCGGCTCCGACATCCTGAGACGGCTGCAGGAACGGGCGCCCCCGGGACAGATGAAGCAATTGATGGATCGGTTTCTACAGAGGGGAGCACCGCCGCCGACCTCCCGCAAAAGCATCCTCAAGACCGTCGTCAACCCGTCCCGCTTGGCGGGGGAAGTCGCGGAACTCCTGTCCGACGACGAAAGGGAGGACCTCATTTATGACTTGATGACGCTGAGGCGGAACCGCCGCCGATGACGGGGTGGCGGCATCCGGTTGCCGGTCGGTCGGGGGCGCATCGTCGCCTTCCTGCCCGGCGCGGCGCGGCGCGGTGAGGAGCTGAGGCATGGTCGGAGTGCCGGTTGGATTCTGGTTGCGGGACAAGGGGCTGATCCTGGTGCCGGGCGTTCCGGAGCTGGGGCTTTCAGGTTGCCTTTCGGTTCATGTCGAGGCGGACGGGCGGACGACGCGGTCCTTTGCGGCATCGGCCGGCACCGTGCTGCCGGTTGCGGTGCCGGCCGATGCCGTCGGTGTCGTGCTTTCCCTGGAGGCCGAGGACGGCGGCGCGGTCACACTCCGCTTCCACACCGTGCCGGGGCAGGAGCCCGTCGCCCGGACCGAGCAGGGGGTCGTCTGGCCGGTGGCCGCCGGCGTCGAGTCGGTCGTGGTCGAGACCGCGACATGG
>NZ_BADK01000975.1 GCF_000333595.1 Azospirillum sp. B506 | reverse complement strand
GCCTGACCGGCGCCGATCCGGCCCCCCCTTGGAAACGCTGGTCCCCGCGACATCAAGGGGCTGGCGCAGGGCCGCATGCGCTACACGCTGTTCCTGAACGAGCAGGGGGGCATCCTCGACGACCTGATGGTGACCAATGCCGGCGACCATCTGTTCCTGGTGGTGAACGCCGCCTGCAAGGAGCAGGACGTTGCCCATCTGCGCGAGAAGCTGGCCGGCAAGGCCGAGGTCGAACTGCTGGACGATCTCGCGCTGATGGCGCTCCAGGGTCCGATGGCTGCCGAGGTGATGGCCCGCTTCGTGCCGGAAGCCGCCACCATGAAGTTCATGAGCTACCTGTCCGCCACCTTCAAGGGCGTGCCGGTGATCCTGACCCGCTCCGGCTACACCGGCGAGGACGGCTACGAGATCTCCTGCGACAAGGCCGATGCCGAGATGATCGCCCGCGCCCTGCTGGGCGAATCGGAGGTCGAGGCCATCGGTCTGGGCGCTCGTGACTCGCTGCGTCTGGAGGCTGGGCTCTGCCTGTACGGCCATGACATCGACACCACCACGACGCCGGTCGAGGGCGCGCTGGAATGGACGCTGCCGAAGCGCCGCCGCGCCGAGGGCGGCTTCCCCGGCTATGACATCATCCACCGGCAGCTGACCGAGGGCGCGTCGCGCCGCCGCGTGGGTATCCAGCCGGACGGCCGCCAGCCGGCCCGCGAGCACACCGAAATCCAGGACGCCAACGGCACCCTTATCGGCGAGATCACCAGCGGCGGCTTCGGTCCGACCGCCGGGGCGCCGGTCGCCATGGGCTATGTCGACATCACGAACTCCGCGGTGGGCACGCCGCTGACGCTGGTGGTGCGCGGCAAGCCGCTGCCCGCCCGCGTCGCCGCCACGCCCTTCGTGCCGCAACGCTATTACCGGGGCTGACGGAGCAGCACCTCTCTCGGCTGTCATCCCCGCGAAGGCGGGGATCCATGTCCGATGGAGCAGCTGTTTCGGTAACGCCTGGATCCCCGCCTTCGCGGGGATGACGGTTCCGAGAAGTCTTGAACCACCTGCAAGCGAACGATTTTCAGGAACA
>NZ_BADK01000976.1 GCF_000333595.1 Azospirillum sp. B506 | reverse complement strand
GCGCAGCATGCCGAACTGTTCCTTCGGGTTGGTGACCTCGGCTCCCTTCTCCGCGATGATGAAGGGCACGGCGTCCATGCGGAAGCCGGCCACGCCCAGCTGGATCCAGAAGCCCATGATCTTCAACAGCTCGGCCTGCACTTCCGGATTGGCGGTGTTCAGGTCGGGCTGGAATTTGTAGAAGCGGTGGAAGTACCAGGCCTTGGCTTCGCGGTTATAAGTCCAGGTCGATTTCTGAACGCCGGGAAAGACCATGCCAGTGTCGGCATTCTCGGGCTTCCTGTCCGACCAGACATACCAGTCGCGATACTTGCTGGCGGGATCGCTGCGGGCGGCCTTGAACCAGGGATGTTCGTCGGAGGTGTGGTTGATCACCAGATCGATGATCACCCGGATGCCGCGCTGTTCACAGGCGTGGGTGAACTCGACGAAATCGCCCAGCGTGCCGTAACGCGGATCGACATTGTAGTAATCGGCGACGTCGTACCCGTCGTCCTTCAGCGGCGAAGTCTGGAACGGCCCCAGCCACAGGCAGGTCACCCCCAGCCCATGCAGATAGTCCAGCCGGCGCAGCAGCCCCTGGAAATCGCCGACACCGTCGCCGTTGGCGTCCATGAAGGTCGACAGTGACAGATTGTAGATCACCGCGTTCTTGTACCAAAGGTCCCGGATCATGGCCGCTCCATCGCGAAGCTGTCCCCCGGCCCGATGCGGAGGCGACAGGCGGGGAACAACGGCAACGCCACTTTGGTTGCGCGGCACCCCGATCTTTGGCGGCAGGACCCGCGCGGTCTGCCCTGCGGCAAAGTTGCAGGTCAGGCATCCGGCATCTGGTATGCAAAACTTTTTGCGGTAGCATGCCGACTTGCTTATGTTGCAGCACAGCATAACCGGACCGTCGCCGTGGGCATCCGCAGCCCGTGGAAGATGCCGTTTGGCCTCATGCCCTGTTGTTCCTGTCGATGCCCCTCCCCTCCCGATAAGGACGTTCCCGACATGATCGAGACCCAGGCCCTTCTGTTCCTCGCGCTGACCGGCATGATCGGCCATGCCGTCTATATGGCCAGCGGCCGGGGTGGCTTCACCGTGATCGAGCCGGAAAAGGACGAGACGGAGGAGGAGCCGGGCATCCTGTTCTCCTCGGACCGCTTCCAGCAGGCGGCGCAGAACGACGGCCAATCGGATAAGGCGAAAGACCGTCCCTTCTGGCTCGAATGAGCGATGCGGACCGGGGCGCTCTCGCGCATTCCCGGCCCGCATTTGTCAGTCAGTCTTCCGAGCGAAGCCCCCCGGCTGCCGCCTTAGCCATTCGCGGTGCCGGCGGTGGCTCCCAGCGGGACGGCGCGGGAGGTCTCCCCCTGTTCGGCACGCCGCGCCAGCTCCTCGTTGCGGGCATGGTGGCGGGCCAGCATCGGCTTCAGGACCAGCAGCGCGCAGGCCGCGGCGGTCAGGTCCATGGTGGCGGTGACGTAGAGAACGGTCGCCCAGGTGCCGGTGGCTTCCATCAGCAGGTTGCCCATCGGGACCAGCAGGGCGGCGACACCCTTGGCGCAGTAGAGGACGCCGTAGATCTTTGCGGCATGCTTGGTGCCGAAGGTGTCGGCCGAAGTGGCGCTGAACAGGCTGTACACCTCGCCCCAGGCCAGGAAGACCATGCCCGTGACCTTG
>NZ_BADK01000977.1:3884-4155 GCF_000333595.1 Azospirillum sp. B506 | reverse complement strand
CGCGAGAATCGCAATGCGCATGGTCCGATCCTTTTCTGCCCGCTTACCGGTGGATTGGCGAGTTTTGCATGAACTCTGTCCAGTTCGCCACCTATATGGCCCAGCCCGGCCGGCGATAGGATTTGTCCATCCCCCGCATCTAATGGCCCGGCCATCAAGCCTCCCCACCCCATCGATCTTGCGCCTCCCGTCCAGGAGAAGCACCCCGGCTCGCCTACCGGACGGCTGCCAAAATGGCTTCGGCGTCTCACCGCTGCATTCGGATTGACAC
>NZ_BADK01000977.1:0-3862 GCF_000333595.1 Azospirillum sp. B506 | reverse complement strand
CGCNTCGGCNTCCGGCAGCCCCACCCTGCGCAGCATCGTGCTGGTTCATGGCGCCTTCGCCGACGGCTCCAGCTGGTCATCGGTGATCTCCCGGCTGCAGGCGATGGGCTACCATGTCACCGCCGTGCAGAACCCGTTGACCTCGCTCGCCGACGACGTGTCCGCCACCGAAAGGGTCCTGCGTCGGCAGACCGGCGGCGTGCTGCTGGTCGGTCATTCCTGGGGCGGCGCGGTCATCACCCAAGCCGGAAACGCGGCCAATGTCAAAGGCCTGGTCTATCTTTCCGCCCTGGCGCCCGACAGCGGAGAGTCGGTTGCCGATCTGCTGCGAAGGCTGGGTGCGCCGATGGCCGGCTTCACGCCGGACACGGATGGCCTGATCTGGTTGGACGATGCCGAGACCTTCCATCAGGTCATGGCGGCCGACCTGCCGCCGGCCCGGGCACGCGCCCTGGCCTCGGTCCAGCAGCCCATCGCCGCCGCCGGCTTCGCGGACAAAATCCAGAATGCCGCTTGGCACGGGAAGCCGAGCTGGTACCTGCGGACGACAGAGGATCGGGCGCTTCCACCCAAGGTACAGCAGGCCATCGCCCAGCATATCGGCGCCAGAACCGTCTCCATCGCCTCCAGCCACATGTCCCTGCTGTCCCATCCCGACCAAGTGGCCCGGTTGATCGATCGGGCCGCCAGGGAAACGGCCCGGTAACGACGCGACTTCGACAATTCTCCCAACACAGCGAGTTCAACATGAAGATCCTGCACATCGACTCCAGCATTCTGGGCAGCGGCTCGCTGACCCGGATTCTGTCCGCCGCCGTGGTCGCCGAGATCCTCGCCCACCATCCGGCGGCGGAGGTGAGCCGCCGCGACCTGGTGGAAACCGAAATCCGGCATCTGGACGGCGCCATCGCCGCCGGCTTCCGTCCGACCGGGTTCGGTGATTTCGATGACGCCACCGTGACGGAACACGGCGTTTCGGAAGCGCTGGTGGCCGAATTCCTGGCGAGCGACATCCTGGTGATCGGCGCCCCAATGTACAATTTCTCGGTGCCCAGCCAGTTGAAGGCCTGGATGGACCGGATCGCCCAGGCCGGGCGGACCTTCAAATATACGGAAAAAGGCCCGGTGGGCCTGTCGGGCGGCAAGCAGGTCATCGTCGCTTCGGCCCGCGGCGGCTTCTATGCGGACGGGCCGCTGGCCCGCATGGATTTCCAGGAAAGCTATCTCCGCGCCTTCTTCGGATTTCTCGGCATCGCCGACGTCCATGTCGTCAGGGCCGAGGGCGCCTCGAAGGGCGAAACCGTACGCTCGGAAGGTCTTGAGCGCGCCAGGGCGGCAATTGCCGGTGTCGTCGCCGGGCTGCACCCCGCCGCCGCTTGACCACACACACAATCGGAGTTCGAACCATGCTGTTCTCGATCACGGTTTTCCTATAGTCGTCCGCCCGAAGAGGTCAAAGAGCATCTCGACGGCCACAAGGACTGGCTGATGCGGCACATCAGGTCCGGGCCCATCATCGTCGCCGGCCCTCTGCAGAACGGCGATGGCGGCTTCATCCTCGCCCAGGCGGAGGATCGTCCGGCAATAGAGACGATGATCGCGGAAGATCCGTTTGATCGTCATCGGGTAGCGGCGTTTGACATTCAGACGTCCAACCCGGCGATCCGGGCGGCCGGCTTTCCCGAACACTGGGCAGCCGGCGCCAAGAGCGTTTGACGGTCGAAGGCCGAGGCGGTGCGTCGGCAGGGGCTCGCCACACTGGCGCCCCTGCCGACGCTCCGCCTCTGACGACCCAGCCTCAGTACCCCACAGTAAACCGCTTGCGCTCATGCTTCGGCGTCTCGATCTCGTCGACCAGCGCCACGGCGAAGTCCTCGTACGAAATCCAGCTGCGGCCGCTCTCGTCCGCCAGCAACCCATCGGCCCCCACCCGGAACTTGCCCGTCCGTTCACCCAGCACGAACTCGGCGGACGGCGACAGGAAGGTCCAGTTCAGGGTCGGTTCGGCCTTCAGGCGGTCGAGGAACTCGGCGCCCTTGGTGGCCTCGGCCTTGTAGATCTCGGGGAATTCCGGCAGGTCGAGAACGCGCAGGCCCGGCGCGACCTCCAGGCTGCCGGCGCCGCCGACCACCAGATAGCGCGGCACGCCCGACGCCTTCGCCGCAGCGATCAGGCTCTCGGCATCACTGTCCAGGAACATCACGGCGCTGACCACCGCGTCATGCCCGGCCAGCAGCGGCGCGAGCGTTTCCGCCTTGTTGGCGTCGCCGGCCTTCACCGTCAGGCCGGGGGTGGCGGCGACCTTGGCGGGGGTGCGGACGATGGCGGTCACGCTGTGGCCGCGGCGGAGCAGTTCGGCCTGGATGCGGCTGCCGGCGCGGCCGGCGGCACCGATGATGGCGACGTTCATGACGGGTGTCCTCTGACTGGGTTTCCAATGGTGACTTGATGCCTCTTTGGGAATCTGGTGTAAAGAAGGCACCTTTTCGTGACATGGTCACCCGCGCGTAACCGCCGGGAATAATGGACGGGTGGCCCGCCTGGGAGTGGATGCGGATGGACAGGACCCTGCTGGGGCTGGGCGGCAAGCGGCCGTCGGAGATGGATCAGCTGCCCGACGCCTATGCCTCGGCCTGCCCGACGCGGCAGGCGCTGGACCGCATCGCCGACAAATGGACAGTGCTGATCCTGGGATTGCTGGAAAGCGGACCGATGCGCTTCAACCAGCTGCGCCGTGAGATCGAGGGCATCTCGCAGAAGATGCTGTCGCAGACCCTGAAAACCCTGAGCGCGACCGGGCTGGTCGGCCGCAAGGCTTTCGCCACCTTGCCGGTCACCGTCGAATACTCCCTCACGCCGCTGGGCGCCACCTTGGCGAAAACGCTGGTGCCCCTGCGGGTGTGGCCGAAACCCACATCGCGCAGATGTTGGAGGCCCGGGCCGCTTATGACCGGGACGACGAGGATGCCCCGTCCCGGCTGGACGTCGCCTAAATATCCTCGCCCGGGCTTGCCGTCCGCCTCCGTCCGCCGCAGCAGATAGTCGAGCCCGCCGACCCGGAACCAGCGATAGCCATAGGCCTCCATCACCAGATGGTGGCGGCCCTCGGCATCGGGTTCGCTGTGGTCCTCCGACAGAAGGTTGACCAGCCGGCAGCCCTCGCCATGGCCATCCACGTCGAGGGCGATCTCGCAGGGCTTGTCCGAAAGGTTGTGCAGGACGACCACACCGTTGTTGCGCCAGTCATAGCGCAGGGCCAGCACCTCCGGCCGGCCGGTCTTCAAAATCCGGAAGTCGCCCCAGCCGATCTCCGGACACTCCTTGCGCATGCGGATGATGCGCTCGGTCCAGTTCAGCAACGATTCCGGATCGCGGCGCTGGATGGCGGCGTTGATTCGCTCATAGCCGAAGACGCCGCCGCTGATCACCGGGCTTTCCGGATCGTCGGACTTGGTGAAGCCGCCATGCGGCTCGTCCGACCACTGCATCGGCGTGCGGGCACAGTTGCGTTCGGGCAGCGACAGGTCGTCGCCCATGCCGATCTCGTCGCCATAGCGGATGACCGGCGTCCCCGGCAGGGTGAACATCAGGCTGTAGGCCAGCTCGATCCGCCGCCGGTCGGCGTGCAGCATCGGCGCCAGCCGCCGCCGGATGCCGCGGTCGTAGAGCTGCATGGACTTGTCCGGACCGAAGGCGGCGAAGACCGCCTGCCGCTGCTCCTCGGTCAGCCGGCCCAAATCCAGCTCGTCATGGTTGCGCAGGAAGGTGCCCCATTGGGCGGTGGCCGGACGCGGCTTCGTCACCTCCAGCGCCTTGGCGAGCGGCCCGGTGTCGGCGGTAGCCAGCGCGTAGAACAGGTGCT
>NZ_BADK01000978.1 GCF_000333595.1 Azospirillum sp. B506 | reverse complement strand
GTCATCGTCGACCAGCACGCCGCCCATGAACGGCTGGTCTATGAGCGGATGAAGACCGCCCTGCTGGACGGCGGGGTGAAGCGCCAGGCCCTGCTGATCCCCGAACTGATCGAGCTGGACGAACCATCCGCCAACCGCCTGCTGGCCCGCGGCGCCGAACTGGCCGAGCTCGGTCTGGTGATCGAGGGCTTCGGCCACGGCTGCGTCATGGTGCGCGAGGTGCCGGCCCTGCTCGGCCAGTCCGACGTGAAGAACCTGATCCGCGACCTTGCCGAGGAACTGTCCGAACTGGGCGACGCCCTGTCGCTGAAGGAGCGGCTGGAGGAGGTCTGCGCGACCATGGCCTGCCACGGCAGCGTCCGCGCCGGCCGCACGCTGAGCGTCGACGAGATGAACGCCCTGCTGCGGCAGATGGAGGCGACTCCGCACAGCGGGCAGTGCAACCACGGGCGGCCGACGTACGTGGAGCTGAAGCTGGCGGATATTGAGAGGCTGTTTGGGAGGAGGTAGGCGGGCCATCGCTGCCTTTGTGTCAGCCCCGCAAGGCAGCGGCATCGCGTCAGCCCTGCGAGTTCTCCACCACCCTATGGGACGCCGCCGCACCGGCCGCCCGGCCGCTCGACCAGCGCCGGTAATCGGCCGGCGTCATACCGGTGATCTGGGCGAATGCCCGACGGAAGGCGCTCTCCTCTCCATAGCCGCAGGAAAGCGCGACCTGCTTGACGCTGGCTCCTGGTGTTTCAAGCAGGACGCAGGCCGTCTCGATCCTCACCCGCGTGATGAACTCCTTGGGTGATTCGTCGGTCAGCTCCTTCAGCCGCCGGTGCAGGGTTCGTCCGCTGAGGGTCAGGGCCTTGGCCAAGCCTTCGGCGGTCAGGCCCGGGGCCGCGTGCCGGATGATCTGCTCGGCGCGCAGCAGAAGCGGATCGGTCGTGTTGATGAAACCCCTGGGAGCATAGATCATCTGCGGCAGTGGCAGACTGTCGGCGACCGAGATGTCGGCAGCCAGCTTGGCGATGTCCGGCCCTGCCAGACGCCTGATGATATGCAGGGCGAGGTCGACCCAGGACAATGGCCCGCCGGTCGTGACGATACCGTCCTGTTCCTCCAGGGCCGTCCCCCAGACCGGCCGCGCCTTGGGAAACCGCCGCTTGAAGGCATGATGCAGCCACCATGTGGTGGTGCAGCGCCTGCCGTCGAGAAGACCCGCCTCCCCCACCACGAAGGTGCCGGCGCAGGCCGCCCCGACCAGAGTGCCCTGCCGGTGGACCGCCTTCAACCATTCCGCCGCCTGGACGATTGAGTCGGATGCCGGCGGCAGCCTGTCCGGACCGAGGGCCATGCCGGTGGCAAGGGCCGCGTCGCACCGTCCGATGTCCCGGAAGGCGCCGTCGACCGAAATCGACCTGCCCTGCGGATCGCGCAACGGCTTGCCGTCCGAGCTGACGATGATGGTTTCGAACAGGGAGCCGGCCCGGTCCGGCAATCCGCCGGCGACACCCTCGGGCGGTGCGCGCAGCGCCTGATTGGTGATCCAGAACAGGTCGGACAAGCCGGCGATGGCCGACAGAAGGCTGCCGTCGACCGCGAGAATCGCAATGCGCATGGTCCGATCCTTTTCTGCCCGCTTTCGGGTGGATTGGCGAGTTTTGCATGAACTCTGTCCAGTTCGCCACCTTATGGCCCAGCCCGGCCGGCGATAGGATTTGTCCATCCCCCGCATCGAATGGCCCGGCCATGAAGCCTCCCCACCCCATCGATCTTGCGCCTCCCGTCCAGGAGAAGCACCCCGGCTCGCCGACCGGACGGCTGCCAAAATGGCTTCGGCGTCTCACCGCTGCATTCGGATTGACACTGGCGCTGGCCGGCGGCCAGAACGCATCGGCATCCGGCAGCCCCACCCTGCGCAGCATCGTGCTGGTTCATGGCGCCTTCGCCGACGGCTCCAGCTGGTCATCGGTGATCTCCCGGCTGCAGGCGATGGGCTACCATGTCACCGCCGTGCAGAACCCGTTGACCTCGCTCGCCGACGACGTGTCCGCCACCGAAAGGGTCCTGCGTCGGCAGACCGGCGGCGTGCTGCTGGTCGGTCATTCCTGGGGCGGCGCGGTCATCACCCAAGCCGGAAACGCGGCCAATGTCAA
>NZ_BADK01000979.1 GCF_000333595.1 Azospirillum sp. B506 | reverse complement strand
CAGGCAGCCGGCACCCTGTCCGGCGGCGAGCAGCAGATGCTGGCCATTCGCCCGCTGCCTGATGGGCAAGCCCGACCTGATCATGTTCGACGAGCCGTCGCTCGGCCTGTCGCCCGCCCTGGTGCAGGAGTTGTTCCGCATCATCCGCGCACTGGCGGCGGAGGGCATGACGATCATCCTGGTCGAACAGAATGTCGCCGCCTCCCTGCGCATCGCCCAGACGGCCTATGTTCTGGAGAATGGCCGCGTGGTGCTGTCGGGAACGGGGGAGGCGCTGCTGGCCGACCCGGCGGTGAAGCAGGCCTATCTGGGTCTGTGACACTCCGGCCCATCTGCCGGCGATACCCCTCTTATCCTCCTATCGTTGAATATACGAACCATCTACACTCCCCTTAAGCTGGCAGTCCAAAGACTGAGCGGACGGGGACCATGGCGGCAGGCTGTAGCAGACGGACGACCTTGCTGGCGGCCGGCGCGCTTCTGGCGGCGGCACTCCGGCCGGCAGGGGCGTCCGATTCCGTCTCCGACCGGTCCGTGGTCCGCGCCGGGGTGCTGAAATTCGGCACGGTCAGCTGGGAACTCGACACCGTCCGCGCCCACGGCTTCGACAGGCAGGCCGGGATCGCCCTGCAGCTGGTCGAACTGGCCGGGAATCCCGCCACCCAGATCGCACTCCAGGCCGGTGCGGTCGAGATCATCGTGTCCGACTGGCTGTGGGTGTCGCGGATGCGCAGCAAGGGTGAGGCGCTGCGGGTTCCCCGGTGCTGGCATTCCACGATGGGACCGTCCCACCGCCGAACCCAACCGTAACGAAGCCGAAGCGAAGTCGTCCCGTTCGATAAATCGGGCAAAACCCTTAAAACGGCCTGAAACCCCGCTCCGCCCGCAAAAGGTTTCAGCCGTCGCCGAAACAGGACAAAAGCAAAGAAAATTCCGCGACTTGCCGGGACCATCCAATCGATTGGCCGAACGGCCGGCCGCCGGCAGGACCGGCCGGTCAGTGCAGCGTCACCTCCTCGCCCCCGGCATCGGGCATCACCGCCAATGGGCGGCGCAGCTCGCCGGCCAGGCTGCGCCATTCCGGCGCCCCGCCCAACTGTTGCAGCAACTGCGCGGTGAAGGCGAACACCGCGGTTTCCAGCGGCCCATTGTCTTCCGCATGGGCATTGACGGTCAGGCAGGACTCCGCGGCGCTTTCGAAGATGATGGCGGCGACGCTGGCGCCCGGACCGGGGTCCGGCAACGGTACGGCCTGGGGCTTTTCCCCGCTGACGCGCAGGCGCGACAGGTTGTCGGCCAGCAGGCGGGAGCGGATGGCGTTGTCGACGGCGGCGGCCATGGTATAGCCGGCCTCCTCCTCGACGGTGGCGCGCAGGATGCGCAGACCCGCGATCAGTCCGCGGACCACATCGCCGCGGCCGCCGCGCTTGGCCGCGGCGGCGACAGCGGTGCCGAGGATGGCGGCGACCACCGGCGAGAGCGATTCGCCATCTCCCGGCATGTTCGGCGCGTCGGCGCCGGAGTCGGTGTTCAAAGCCTCGTTCATGCGGCCTCCGATCCGTGTGATCCGGAAGGCGGCCCGCCGGCGATGCTGCCGACGAAGGACCCGTCCGGATGCGTCGTCATGATGCCTGTTTCGGATCTGTGACGCAGACGGATCCGGTTCAAGGCATGGTTGGCATGATGCTCCCCCTCTTTCGCGCCGCCGGACGGGGTGCCCCATCTTCGCGGCTTCCGCACCCGGCAGGGCCTGCCGTTCGGCGCCCGGAGCCATACTCCGAATCGAGTACGATTTTGCGCGCCCCGATCTAGGCGCACGGCAGGACCGTCACCACATCTGCGGCGAAAGGGAGGGTTCCGTGTCATGCCTCTTGTCAGTTTTCTCCTCAATCTGCTGTGGTTGTTCACCGGCGGCATCTGGATGGCGCTCGGCTGGGTGTTGGCCGCGGTCCTGATGGCATTGTCCATCGTCGGCCTGCCCTGGGCCCGGTCCGCCCTGACCATCGCCCATTACACCCTGCTCCCCTTTGGACAAACCGCCGTGCGGCGGGATGAGTTCCGCGGACGCGGAGACATGGGCACCGGCGCGCTCGGATTCATCGGCAACATTGTGTGGTTCGTGCTGGCCGGCTGGTGGCTGGCGCTGGGCCATCTGCTCTCCGCGGTGGGGCTTGCCATCACCATCATCGGCCTTCCCTTCGCGTGGGCGCATCTGAAACTCGCGCTGCTGGCGCTTTGGCCGGTCGGCACGGAGATCGTGGCGTCGGGGGACCTCGGCCGGCGTGCGGTCGGCCGTTACTGAGCGCCGCCCGCCGCAGTTCCGGGGCCACAGTTCCGGGAGAGTGCCCGGCTGGCACCGTCACGGCGCCGGGACAGGCTCCATCCCCGTCAGCACTTTGTCCTTCAGCGCCCCGTCCTCCCGTCCTGCCTTTTCCCGCGCCTTCATCGCCTTCAGCATGACCGACGCCCGCCAGAAGCCCAGCCCGGCGCCATCGACGAAATGCACATGGCGGTCGGCCGTCACATCGCCGACCAGGCAGGTGACGGTGGTGGCGTCGGCCCGGGCGGTGCCGTAACGGATCGAGCCGGCCTCCGCCGCCTGGGCCAGCAGCCGTTCGATGGCGCCGGCCTGCTCCTCCGTCACGTCCAGCACCAGCCGCGGCCCGCCGGCCGACTTGCGGAAATCGGTGCGCTCCGCCATGTGGCGGCGATAGCGCTGCGGGTTGAAGCCGCCCAGCGACACCCCCAGCGTCAGCAGCAGGACCAGCAGGCCCGACCCGGCCAGCGCCCTGCCCACCCGCCGGATGCGCGTCCCCAGGCCGGCGCCGTCCCGGCCCCCGCGCCCCTCCATCAGCAAAGCCCGCCAATCCGGCGGCCAGCGGGTCTCCAGCCGTTCCCCCGCCCCGAGCGGAGCGGCACCGGCGGTGGGTACGATGGCTTCGATGGCACGCTGGACACGGGCCAGCTCCAACAACCCCGCCGCCCCCGGATCGACCGCATCGACAATCACGCACAGCACGGTGCCATGGCGCGGCGGCACCGGGTTCCAACGGCAGGACACCGACTCCAGCCCCGGCAGCGGTCCCGGCAGCGGCGGCAGGCGCCAGCGCGCCTCCTCCTTCACCCAGGCATCGGCGGCCACCACCCCGGCACCCAGGAACAGGCCGAAGCTGTTGCCGTTGCCGACGTCATGCAGGGCGGCCATCACCTCCAGCCCCCGGTCGAGCAGTGCCTGCACCGGCACCAGCCCGACGCGCAGCGGCACGTCCATCACCTCCGCCGACCAGTGGGCGAGCGCGGAGAGTGCCGCCCTCGCCGCATCCTCCCGCCCTGGCGGCACCGCGGCGATGGCGCCGTCGCCGCCGAACTGGCAGGCCACCGGCTCCTGCCCGTCGCGCAGCGCGTCGGACAGCACCGCGACCACCCCGGCGGCGACGAAATTGACGTCGCGATGCCGCCCCTGCCCGGCAAGCTGCGTGCTGCCGGTGACGTCCGCCACCGCCAGCGACCATCCGCCGTCGAGAGCCGCATAGCACCGGGGGTCCGACGCCTCCGCGGCGAAATCGCGGATCAGCGGCAACAGAGGCATGGCGGACCCTTTCCCGACAGGCGACGAGAGACCAGGGAGCAACCCTAGCATGACCGCGGCCGGGGCGGCAGGGTGGAGCAACCCCGAACAGCGCGTCCCGGAAAAGCCCCGATACCACCGCCGGTTCGGAACAGGGCCGCCGCCGCCGACAAGGCTTGCGCAGGGAAATTACGGTTGCGTAACCAATGCTTACGTCATTAACCGTTGTTAAAGGATATGCCCCCGAAACTGTCGCAATATGTCGGCGTGGTTTCAGGGCTCCGAACCGGGGGGACATCGCTTTTCATGTCTTGGCTGTCGAGATTTTCCGGAGGCTCCAAGGAGCCGGGCGGCGCGAAAGCCGCCGCGGAGCCGCGCAGGGAACGTCCGTCCACTCCCCCCAGGATCGTGATCGACCACCACGACTATGTGCCGGAGGAGTTCGTCCTCGGTTCCTTTCGCATCCGCCCCTATGACGGCGACCTGATCGCGAAGCAGAAGTTCGATTTCCGCCTGCAGTTCGACATCGGCGGCGATCCGGTCGACGTGTCCTGCATGGGCGTCGTCGTCAAGCTGACCGAGGAGGCCGGACTCGTCGCCCGCTACCAGCCGCCGCAGCCCTTCTACGAACGCAAGCTGGTCGACTACATGAAGGCCCTTAAGGGGCTTTGACCGCGCATTCAGGCCCGAAGATGCCCGCCTGAAGATGGTGGTGTCGACGGTCGGCAGCCACTATATCTGTGGGCATGCCGATCCGTCTCCTCCCTGAAACGCTCGTCAACCGCATCGCCGCCGGCGAGGTGGTCGAGCGTCCCGCCGCCGCCGTGAAGGAGTTGGTGGAGAATGCCATCGACGCCGGCGCCACCCGCATCGACGTGGTGGCGCGCGATGGCGGCAAATCGCTGATTGCCGTCACCGACGACGGCTGCGGCATGACGCCGGACGAGCTGGTGCTGGCGGTCGAGCGCCATGCCACCTCCAAGTTGCAGGGCGACGACCTGCTCGACATCCGCTCGCTGGGTTTCCGGGGAGAGGCGCTGCCCTCCATCGGCGCCGTCAGCTGCCTGACCATCACCAGCCGCGCCCGCGGTGCCGACAGCGCCTGGAGCCTGACCGTCGATGCCGGCGCCAAGGGCCAGCCGCAGCCGGCGGCCTTGGCCCAGGGCACGCGGATCGAGGTGCGCGACCTGTTCGCCGCCGTGCCCGCCCGGCTGAAGTTCCTCAAGGCGTCGCGCACCGAATACGACCACATCGCCGATTGCCTGGAACGGCTGGCGATGGCCCATCCCGGCGTCGCCTTCACGCTGTCCGACGGCGGGCGCGGCGGCCTGCGGCTGAGCGCGGCGCAAGGCGACCTGCTCGACGCCCGGCTGACCCGGCTGGGCGCGCTGATGGGCCGCGATTTCCAGGAGAACGCCGTCCCGGTGACGGCGGTGCGCGAGGGCGTGTCGCTGGCCGGCTGGATCGGCCTGCCCACCCTGCACCGCCCGACCGCCAAGCACCAGCATTTGTTCGTCAACGGCCGCCCGGTGCGCGACAAGCTAATGGTCGGCGCCGTGCGCGCCGCCTATGCCGATTTCCTGCCGCGCGACCGCCACCCGATGCTGGCGCTGTTCCTCGACATCAACCCGCAGGAGGTCGACGTCAACGTCCACCCGGCCAAGGCCGAGGTGCGCTTCCGCGACCAGGGGCTGGTACGCGGCCTGATCGTCGGCTCGCTGAAACATGCGCTGGCCGAGGCCGGCCACCGCGCCTCCACCACCGTCGGCCTCGCCACGCTGGGCGCCCTGCGGCCGGAGCCGTCCGGCGAGACCGACAGCGGCTTCACCCCCTCCCCCCTGCCCTACGGCCGGTCCGGCGGTGGGTCGGGCAGTGGTTGGGGCGGCACCTACACGCCCACATCCGTGCCGCGCGGTCTGGCGGAGCGCTCCGCCGCCTTCCAGGCGCCGACGCAGACGGGGCTACCGCCGCTGCAGGGCCGCCTCAGCGGCTTCGGCAATGGCTTCGCCCCGGCGGCCCGCCCGCCGGAATACCGCGGCCCCGACCCGTCCGCCCACAAGCCGGAGCCGCCGCCCGACAGCCACCCGCTGGGGGCGGCACGGGCGCAGGTCCACACCACCTACATCGTGGCGCAGACCCGCGAGGGTATCGTCATCGTCGACCAGCACG